>CAJTMC010000031.1 GCA_910577115.1 uncultured Lachnospiraceae bacterium | reverse complement strand
GATTTTATCTCCCGTGAAACTTTTATCTTGTCATCTGTCATAACTGCAATTTTACATTTCAGGCCTTTGTTGAGGTTTAGGGTTAAATTCCTGATTTTCCCGTCATTAATCAGGTCTATCCCCTGTTTCATGTAGTTGAGGACAGCCTCATCCTGATTAAATCCGCTGGCCGCTTCTCCGAACAGTTCATCAACACGTTTTTTTGCAGCCTTTTCGCGGCGCGTTTTTTCCTGATAATAAACTGCAGCCTCGCAGCCACATGAAAGCGTCGCTGCTTCCGTTAACTGCTCGTCCGTCATGCCGGCGCTTCCTTTTACGATCCGCGTTTGGCAGCAGTACCGGCATACGCCCGTCAATTCCTCTGTTTTCTTTGTTTCTTTAGCCATTTTCATTGCTTCCTTTCTCTCTGTCCTGTTTTTCCCGAAAAAAGGTAAAAAATAAAAACACTGTGCCAAAATGCTGTGTATTTTATGCATTTTCACGTGTATGTCTCATATATTTCACCGTCAATATCAAACCCAAGCTGTCCGTCACCAACACAACGGCTATTTTCTTCTAGCCCTTTGAAACGTTCCCGCTTTCAGTTTTATATATCCTTCAATTTCTTTCTTACTTGGAAAATCGCCCCAAAAATCACGTTTCCAACCGCCATTAAAAAATATCAATCCCTGAAAATCGTCTTTACTGCCTTTAATCGGAATGTCTTGAAAATTCATTTTTGTCCTTTTCTCGATCTTATGGATCATTTCTTCTGCATAAAGCAAATCATTATCTAAACAGAAAATAAATTTTCCATTCCATTCAAGTGTTATATAATTGTGACCGCCACATCTAATCGTAAATCCATCCATTCTTGTCTCCTTCTAACCGTGCGCCCTGTGCGTGATGCACCATTATTGATGCATCACATATTAGCTAAGGGGAGTTAGTGTGATGTGTTGAGGGACACACCACGCACAAGGCGCATTGTCTTTTTGTTATTTACCTATATGTTGTTATCCTCTTACTGCATATTTTTCAAGCTGCTTCCCTAATTTATCAGTGTCAAAAAATATCTTCCTGCCGCCCGGCCGTCTGAATGCATATTTCTGTCCTTCTGCATGCGCCATGCACTCAAGCATATATCGCGGAATACCACATTCATTTACTAATTCTGTTATACTCATAACTTTGCGCGGAAACTGCATTCGCTTACTCCTTTTCCTTCTGCGATTTTAATTGACATCCACAAGCCAAATCCAATGGCACAATTGTTTTAGCCGCCACTTCATATATTCCCTTGATATACGTTTTGCCGTCATCTAATCTGTCAATTGCAATCTCTGTTTTGTCCTTTATGACAAACATACTTGCTAATGCAGATTCGATAGTACAGAACATACAAAAGCTATTATCTTATCTAAATGTGTTAAAATAAGCACTGGAATATTTGCAATCCGCAAATCCGAGTGATATATAGGATTTACGGATTGCATCCCTGTTCCTGCGGTCAATTTCTTTCCAAACTGACATTCCTTCCTTTTTCACTTCTCTCATCTCCCTCCTGCTGCCGCTGTCAGCTCCGGCGGTTCTACTGTCTGCTGCGCTCTTTTATCTGCCAATTGCTTATCCTTTAATGCACTGGAATAAGCAATCACCATAATTTTTCCTGTTTCAGATAAGCTTTCAAATATGTTGTTAATGAGTTCTACGTTCTTTATTTTTTCCATGCTTGGCATAATTTCCCTCACCTCCCTCCTGCTTTGTTACTGTCCCTTGTGCATTTTCCAATATTCCCCTATACTGTTCTTACAGGCTGTTGTAGCAGTTGAGTATGAAAGAAAGGAGAATACGCAATTATGAGAAATATAACCACTGTATCCGATGTCGCAAGTTATTTGTGTACCAAATTTCAAAATGAGCTTGTTACACATGGACATTATGAAAACCCTGAAACACAAAATTGGCTAACACAATTGCCGAAATATTTTCTAATCTTAATAAGGAAGTTAATGGCTACTCGGATAATGATTAGCGCTTTCCGCCGTCAATTTCTTTTGGCGGCGGTTTCTTCCAACTTTTCTGCATGCGTATTATCAAGTAGTTGTCTAATTTCTCTGATCTCATGACCTAATCGGCTTTGATATTCGTCTATTTTTGCTATATGCTTTAACAATTCATTGTCGTCAACATTTGCTGTAAGCAGTATTTTCACTTCCCTCACCTCTTTCTTTGTTAGTTGTAATTACATAATAGTTAATTATCATTACTTTGTCAAGTATTTTTTGTTAGTTCCGCTAACTTTTTTATTGACGCATTAATTCCAAGGTGATATTCTTTATCTATGGAGGTGAAAAAAGTGACAGTAAATGAACGAGTTAAAGAAATAAGAAAATCATATAATCTAACTATGGAAAAGTTTGGTGAACGTTTAGGGGTTGGCAAAGTTGCTATTTCTTGTATAGAAAGCGGAAAAAATAATGTAACAGAACAAATGATTAAATCCATCTGCCGCGAATTTGGCTATCGCGAAGAATGGCTCCGCGACGGCGTAGAACCGAAACAACCGGTTATTGATGAAGATGTAGAATACGGTCAGATATGTGCCGAACTTGGCGTTACAGATGCCAGAGCGAAACAAATTATCATGAATTATGGAAAAATGTCTTCTGAAAATAAAGAATTGTTTTGGAACTTTATCAATGAAATTTTTGAATCCGAAAAGAAAGACCAATAACGCTATTTCAATCATTTTACATATTGAACTATTAATTTACATATGCTATAATGCCATTAGGCAAAAAGATAAGGCTGAGTGCATTGAAACACAAAAAGGACGAACCCCTGAAAGTAGTTGCGATACTTTCAGGGGTTCTCCTTCTTTTACGGAGAAGTCAACCGTTTGGGCTAGTTACCGATTACAGGTCGCTGTCTAACCACTTGATGACGTAGTGGCAAACCACGCCAGCCGCGACAGCGATAACAAATGATAATGTTGAGTACACTGAAACACCCCCTTCCTGTCACCAGTATAGAGGCGGTAACGGATTTATTCTACCAAATCCGCTAAATTATTACAAGCAATTCCGTATAAGATAAATATTTATTTCCCGTTCTCTTTTTGCTTTAAAACTTTTACGAATCCATATATCATTTTTATACTATGACTATCCTTAATCTGATTAACCATTTTGATAATTTCCTCTTTCATGTTCAATGCTCCTTTTGTACGCTTTTATCGTTACAAGAAAATGCTATCACAATCAAAGGTATAAAATCCACCCTCGTTTTTTCATATCTTATTTCCGGCACAAATTTCAGCGACAAGCACAAAAATATAACCGTCATGTTTTCATAGTTTACTGCATACTGCGGTTTACATAAACACTATATTTTTCGTATATTTTTCACTTTTCAAATTAAAATTTCATTTTTTGCAAATATGTGGTAAGATTATTAAATATAACATTTTTATTTTTTCGACTATGGAGGTTTGTTTGTTAAAAAAATATGCTACCTATTTTTTTAATATTTTCGGCATGAAAAGTGAGGTAAACAATTATGGGGATATGTACTATTTGCGGTAAAAAAGGATTATTCTTGAAAATAAATTCTATGGGAATGTGTATATCGTGTTCCTTAGAACACGAAAAAGCTGAAGAAGAAAAAAAAACAATTGCAATACAATCGTGCAAAAGAGTATTTCAACAAGCTTGAACTATTGTTTCATGATATTCGGGATGATATGTACATTGAAAAAGATATCTCCGCTATAAAGGAAAAACTAAATTTATGTAACGAACTAGAAAGCGCATTAACAACCTATGCAAACTATCCCGATATAGCTGAAATCATATCTTCAAAAATCAAGTACAAAAATACTATGGACGAACATTTAGGTCTAGGATACCTTGAGGCATTTTCGATATTTATATATAAAACCGATAACATTCAACAGATTTTCATTAAATTAAGGAAATCTGTTCAAGACATAAAAAAAGAATGGAACACTCGTATAGAAACCATTGAAAACAATTTGAAGTTCCAAAATACATTACTTTCCTTAGGTACTTATACTATTTCTACATCTACCGAAAAACATAAAAAACTTAATTTATGTGATATGCCCGAATTGAAATTTTCAACTATTTCAATTAAATCAAATTATGAAAAATTAGGCACTTTTATTGTTATAGACACTGAAACCACTGGATTATCTGCCGGAAGGGATGAGATTATAGAAGTTGCTGCTATATTATTTGACAACTGGACACCAATCACAAAGTTTGAAACATTGGTTAAGCCTAAAAAAGAAATTTCACAAGAGATTATAAGAATAACCGGAATCTCTAATGAAATGGTTTCTGACAGTCCTGCTTTTTATGAAATACTAGATAGCCTAAACGATTTCATAGGAAGTTATAATATTGTTGGGCATAATTTATCATTTGATATGGAATTTTTATATAAAAATGGACTAGACACTTTCTCTCAAAAGCGAAAATACTTTGATACATTAGATATAGCAAAAAAGACATTGAAGGATATGCCAAATTACAAACTGGTAACTTTATCTAAGTATTACAATATTAGAGACAATTCAAGTGCTCACAGGGCATTATCTGATTGTCTTGCCACTGGATATTTATTTGACAAGTTAGCTTATAAAAGAACCCATTCCTAATAAGCCTACCCAAACAACGCAAATGAAATTTCAATTTGCATATTGAATCATCAATTTACATATGCTATAATGCCAGTAGGCAAAAAGCAGTAAGCAGTCCATGCAGGACGGCTGACAAAAACCCCAGTGCGGTAACACTGGGGTTTTCTGTGCATATGGAAACATAATTGTAATTAATAGCATTTACTGCAAGCACCAAGTCCACGTTGTTGTGCATAGCTTAAAGTCACGTAGCGCGTATTGTTCGGATTGGTATTTCCACAATTGTTAATTGCATGATACTTTTTCCCTGTAGCAGTAATATAAACATAAATCTCTGATTGTTCTTCAGTAACTGTTTCTTCTTCTACGAGTTGCTCGCTTTGTGTTATAATTGTGTCTGTTACTGTCGATCTGTTTGCATTACGCATTACAGTCGCTGCCTGTGGAGTGATAAAATACTGCCCTTCCAAATTTACTACCGTTCCATTTGTCAGGCACTGGTTGAGCAGTGCGGTATCTTCTGTCACAAACGGCGTATAAGATGTCACAACCTGATAGCATCCGTCTGCATCGTTTGGTGCAAGCGCGCCTGTTGGATTGACACATACACCATTTGCATCAAAGAAGAACCAAAGATTTGATATTTCTACCCATGTAGAAACTGCATAAGTGCCGTCATCATTGAGATAATGAATCCCTGTAGCGTCTTGTGTCAATCCTGCTGCAAACACATTGATTGAAAACAATAAGCTGAACAATAAAGCAAGTAATGTGGTTCTTAAAATCTTTTTTCTCATAGTGTATACCTTCTTTCGTGAAATTATTGTAATAAACTTACTTTATAATCATAACATGGAATGGAATATTTTACCATATAAGGTCACGATAAAAATTATTTTTGTCGCTATGTAATAAATAATGGTTGCAATATTGTAAACATCTCTGAAAATAAGCAAAAAAGGAAAGATATGAAAGAATAAGGGTAGATTTTATGGCTTTCTGTCTGATAAAATATTATTGACGCATCAGTAATCATGCGTTATCATTCAAACATAAGATATCTGCATAAGCAATTTGAAAATATATTGCGACATCGCAATTAAAATAAAAATCGCCCGATGCAAAAACACCGAGCAATTTTTATAGCATCCCTAAAATGAGACACTTTATAAGCAATAATATTGTATCATTTTTGGGAGCAGCCTGCAAGCGTTAAATGCGCTGGCTGTTATTTTTATGCTCATTTTTAGGAGGATGATGCAATGGGAAAATACAAGAAACGTCCTGATGGACGCTATGCAACTACAATTATGATGGGATATAAATCAGACGGACGGCCAAACAATGTTTTCCTGTCTGCCAAGACAGAAAAGGAGCTGAAAGAAAAGATCTTTGAAGCCAAGATGAAAATAAAACAAGGGGAACTAATAAAAAGTTCGGATACGCTATTGAAGGATTATGCGGATAACTGGATTAAAACATACAAAGCATCTGTAGGAATTAACACCAAAGCAATGTATAAAAACGCCTTAAACTACATAAAACCTGAATTGGGACATCTACCACTAGACAAAATACGTCGTTCCGATGTGCAAAAGTTAATTAATGATAATCAGGAACACCCGCGGACTTGCGAAATAATCCGGTTAACACTTGCACAAATCCTAAATAGCGCAATTGATGATAAATTATTGCATGAAAATGTAGCTAAGAAAGCAACACTGCCCAAACGGCATAAGGCAGAAAAACGAGCATTAACGGAACTGGAAAAGGAAGCCATAAGAAAGGCTGATTTTACTCCACGAGAACGAGCATTTGTGACACTGATTTATTTTTTCGGCTTGCGAAAGGGTGAAGCTCTTGCGCTGACGAAAGCAGATATTGACTTTAAGAATAAAATTCTTACGGTAAATAAGTCAGTGGTAATTGATGTGAACAAAACAATTGTGAAAGAGGGTGCTAAGAGCGATGCGGGCAATCGTACAATCCCTATTCCTCAAAGCGCTGCGCCGTTTCTCCGCGATTATTTAAAGACACTTGATACGTTTTACCTTTTTTCCGGAAAAAGCGCTGACACAATGTCTGAGACGCAATACAGGCGTATGTGGAAACATATTGTAGAGAAAATGAACGATGCTGTGACTACTGAAAAAGAAAAGTTGATAGGCGCTGAACCGATCCAAGGATTAACCGCACATATATTTCGACATAATTACTGTACAATGCTCTACTACTCCGGTATAACCCACAAAAAAGCAGTGGAGCTCATGGGACATGCTGACATGAAAATGATTATGGAAGTGTATGCACATTTAGATGATAAGAAGGAAGCTGTTCAGGAGAAATTAGACCATGCTATTTCGCTATAATCCTGCTATAATTTTGCTATAGAAATGTCTTTTGCTATAGAAATGCTATAGTGATTTTACCCAAAATTGCCTTATTTTGACCAAATACAAAAAAACGCTGAAACCTTAGATAATTCAATGGTTTCAGCGTTTTTTCTTAAAAGCTTCCAAAGGGACTCGAACCCTCGACCTACTGATTACGAATCAGTTGCGCTACCAACTGCGCTATGGAAGCTTATATGACACTACTTCTTAACAATACTAATATAGTTTAGCACAAATCCAATGCCATTTCAAGCGTTTTTGAAACTTTTTTCATTTTTCTGAATTTTAATTTAAAATTCTATCCCCTGCTCCTTTGTGTAGACTTTAATTTTTCACACTAAGATTTACCTTTTCCCACACATATTGATAACTGCACAGTTTAGACTCTACATTGAGAAGTCCATTAATGAACACATGTCATATGAAGCGTTAAATTGTGATATAGATATAACTTTTCAGCAAAAAAAGCAATATCTCTCAATAAGTATCACTTTTACCCAGTATAAACCATAAATTTTTTCATTGTACTCTTATAGTGAATCTTTCATAAACTCCTAATGGCAGATCTTCATCAAAAGAACATTCTTCCATATTATCATGTTCAAATTCATAAACCGTAGCAATTTTCCTATCCGGATCAACTACCCAATACTCTCTAACTTCTGCTGTGCGGTACTTGAATAATTTCTTATAATAATCCATCTTACGACTGCTAGGTGAAACGATTTCAATTATCCAATCAGGCGCACCAACGCACCCTTTATCATTCAACTTATTGGCATCACAAATGATACTAATTTCGGGGTCAACATAATTTCTATTATCTTCATTCAAAAATAATTTATCGGACGGATAGACGGTGAAACGATTTCAATTATCCAATCAGGTGCCTCATTGCATCCCTCGTCTGTAAGTTTGTTTTTGTCACAAATGACCGAAATATCAGGTTCAAGATAAATTTTATCATCGGCGTTCAAAAAACTGCAAATGGTGAAGGAAAGACTTTACAATCACCATTTGCAGTTTTGACATAATCTTTGATCAAATAAGTAAAATCTGATACTAATTCTTGATGGATTCTACCATGCGTTGCCAGCATATATAATTCACAATCAATCAGCCCTGCTCTTCGTCCATCTGGTAAGTTGTAAATATCATCAATAGTATGATATTCTAATTGCCTTGCTATATCCATTTTGTCACGCCTTTTTATAAGATTATCAAATATTATATACTATGGCAAGTCAAATTTTATAACTTATCCATGCGTACAAAACAAAGAGGACTCTTTGATTCATATTATGCTCAGCTAACAAAACTTTCAATCTACATTTAATCCTTTATAAATTCTTACTATACCATAAAAGGATGCCATTTGACAGACCTTTCACCCTTATTATTTACTGCTATTCAGTTCTACCCCTTGATCTTGTCTAGTTCTGTAAGATTTACGCCTACTGCTTAAATATAACTTTTCATTCAATATAGCGTCTATACATCAATTCATATGTTTCAATATCATTTTTTTGACTGATAACATCCAATCTTGCAGCCTTGAAAAATCAACTACGAAATCTCTTACTATATCTGACATACCAGGCCTTAAATCACCTCCCAATCATGAAACACATTGTTGTATTATTTTTAGTAGTTTTTTCATCCGGACTATCCACACTGTCGGCATATATCCGGATATACTCCGGCATTTCTTCTGTCTTTTCATTGTCAAACAGCTCCCTGACTGATTCCTGCGTTTCTATATCCCTGAGCTTTCTGAGTATTTAATAAAATGTAGTGTTTCTTAAAGATATCAATACTTTTTATCCGGCACCTCCCGTTGCCAAAAACACCGCCACATTCGCCGCCGCATGAAACAAAAGCGGCGCGTAAAAGCACCCCGTCCATTCATAGCAAAGCGCAATCAGCACTCCCATACAAGTCCCATAAGCAAACTGCGGCAGATTCCCATGAAACGCACCAAACAAAAGCGCCGAAAAAATCACCGCCTTCGTTACACTGTAAAACTTCTTAATCCGATTAAAAATAATCCCCCGAAAAACAATCTCCTCCACCAAAGGAGAAACAACCCCATATAAAATAAGCCCCAAAACCAACGGCACAGAATACTGAATTTGCTTCACCGTCTCATACTTCTCCGAGCCAAACGTTCCCTGCATTTGTGACACGCGTGTCATAAAATTTGATATCCGCTCAATTATGATATTCAACGTAAACGCCGACACAACCCCAAGCACAGCACACAGCATAAGTGCCTTCACACTGAAAAAGCTATTCCGGAAAAACTCGAAAAGCTGCCGAAGCATTCCCGCATCAATATCAATCTCCCCCGAAACAGCTGCTTCCTTCAAAAAATCATTCAGCAAAAAACTCACACCCGCCAAACTTGCCACAGCATTCACCACAGCACTCAGCAGATAAGAATTTTCTTCCACCCAGACAGTAACTCCCGAAATCGGAAGTGAAGGCACCAATATCGCAAGTGTCAGCATTGCGACAGTCTTTACCAGCATATAAATCACAAACGGCCTTAAAATATAAGCAAGCTTCTGCAACAACGTCGTCCGTTTCTGCACAATCCTTTTCCGATCCATCGTTTCAGTCTCCCTTCATTAAAATTGCTTCCAGCTCCGAAACCGTATCGACAATATAATCCGCCCCCGCTGCCTCAAGCTCCCCTGCGGGCGCATATCCAAAAGAAACGCCCACTGAAGTCAGACCAAATGCTTTTGCTCCCTCAACATCAAATTTCCGGTCTCCCACCATCGCTATATGCGCTCTTCTCTCCTGCACGCCAAGCGTTTTAGGCACCATAAGCCGAAGCGCCTCCTCAACGACCTCCTCCTTTTTGCCGCGTCTGCCGTCAAGCTCACTTCCGACAATATAATCAAAATATTCCTTAATCCCAAAATGATCCAGCACACGTATCACAAGCGGCGTCGGCTTACTGGAAGCAATCGCAAGCGTCCGCTTGTTTTCTTTGAGATTTGAAAGCATCTTGTCAATTCCCTCATACATCTCATTCTCATAAATGCCATGATGATCAAACCGTTCCCGATATTTTTCAATCGCAGCCTTTGCCTGTTTCGCCGTAAATCCGTAAAATTCCATAAAACTGTCCGCAAGCGGCGGTCCTATAAACGGTTCAAGACGATCCAAATCCGGTTCCTCAATCCCAAAAGCCTTGAGCGCATATTGCACAGAGCTTGTAATCCCGATCTTGGGATCGGTCAATGTCCCATCTAAATCAAACAATATATATTCAAACACGTTTCTTCCTCTCCTTTATAATTGAATCTCCCTTTGCAGGCAAAACGAATACAGATACCGCTCCTTCACCTGCTTTCCCGTTATCTGTTCCAACGCACGCTGATAATGATCAAGCTGCGCCCGATATCGGTCTGCGAGCTGCTGCTCGTTTTCAACCCTATCCGTCTTATAATCCGCAAACACAATGCCATCACCCTCATAAAAAAACACATCAATGACACCCTGTATCAGCACAAGCTCCTCCTTGGGATATTGTTCGGACAACTGATTGGCGCCCACGCCAAGCACAAAAGGCTGTTCCTTATAAAGCTCCCCCCGCTCCTGTGCCGCAATCATTCGCGCCGCAAGCGGTGATTTCAAAAATCCGCATATTCTGCCAACCGGCACACAGGAAAGCTCCTCCTGCGTCGCCCTTCCCTCTAAAATCCACCGCCTGCGTTCCTCATGGAACACTGTATAAAGCCTTTTTTCATCTGCCTGACACTGATATTTGAAATCACTCCCAAAAGACAGCAGTTCCATCACCTTATGTACCGCCGTACCAAACTGTGCGCCGCCTTTTTGGGCTTCCTCATCAATACTGCCGTCAAGACTTCGCGCAAATTTCGGAACATACGTTTCTTCTTTCAGATCAATCAGCTGCGCGGCATTCTCAAATGTTTCCCGATAAGACTCCTTTTTCAGCTCGGAAACTGTAGTCTTTACCATAAGCCCCTCGAGGTACGCATATGGATACGGAAATTTAAGTCTGCCTATAATTTTTTCTTTCAGCTTTGGATCTGCCAGCACAGCCGCCCTGTCAAGCTCCTGCTCCAGCAGTGCGCTCTTTCCCTGCGCAGCAAGCTCCTCCCGCAGGTCAAAGATTTCCGTACATAGTTCAACCTTGATTGAAACAGCTTCATACGGCAATTCATGCACGCAAACCTCAATGCCCTGTTCTTCCAAAAACGTCTTCATGCACGCATGGCGCATCAGCGACGCAAGCACCAGATCCATATAAGAACCGGCTCCCATAATCACAGAGTATGGCAGCTTTTCCCCTTCTTCCATTGTAAGGTAAAGCGCCGATTGGAGCTTTTTCTCAAAATCGTCCAGATATCCCGTCAAAATCAGCTTTTCCTTTGCGCGGGTAAACGCCACATACAACACACG
Source organism: uncultured Lachnospiraceae bacterium (assembly GCA_910577115.1). GTDB lineage: Bacteria > Bacillota > Clostridia > Lachnospirales > Lachnospiraceae > COE1. The sequence continues at coordinate 33,806 of CAJTMC010000031.1, read as the reverse complement.
TAAGTCCTCCCCCCGCGTATCCTCCTTCATACGCTGTGCAACAATATTTTTCCGTATATTTCTGCGTTTCAGCCGCATTTCAGGATCAATATAATCTACCCCCACGCCAAGTTCCACGTCCATTAAAATCGCCTGCCGCATATCCAGCATATTAAACTGCTTCGAAAGCCCGCACACAAAACAAATCGGAAACTCAAGCCCTTTACTTTTGTGAATCGTCATAATACGCACCACATCTGCGTTTTCGTCAAGGATATTGGCCTCCCCGAAATCAACCTCCTGCTCCTGAACCGTCTCCAAATATCGGATAAAATGAAACAAACCGTAAAAGCTTGTGCTTTGAAACGAGCCCGCCTTTTCGAGCAATAACGCTAAATTTGCAAGCCTTTGGTCCCCTCCCGGCATAGAACCTACATACGCTTCATACCCCGTCTCATCTATCAGCGCACGAATCAAATCCTTGATTGGTGTATAAACAACCCGCTTCCTGTAATCCGAAAGCATCGCAAACAGCCGCTCCAGCTTTTCAAACAAAGGATCTGCTTTTTCCCCATTCTCATAATAACATTTTGCCTGTTCATATAAAAACTGCTGTTCACCGGAAAAACACTTGATGCGCGCAATCTCCTCCTCACAAAAATCAAAAAACGGCAGCCGCATCGCTCCAAAAAATGCAATATCCTGAAGCGGATTGTCAAGAATACGCAGAAAATTCACAATCCCCTGAATTTCAATCGCCTCAAAATATCCGGTCTTGCTCGTAACATGAACCGGTATTTTATTCTCACTTAAAATCCTTCGAAAATCCTCGTCCCAACCCGACGTTGCACGAAATAAAATCACGATATCGGAGTATTTCGCCGGTCTGAGCGCTCCTGTTACGTCGTCCGTTACCATAAAACGCCCTACCATTTTTTTGATGCGCTCCGCCACAAGCAACGCCTCCCGCTCTTTTGGAGAATACTCCGCATCTTCCGTATCTTCTTTTTTTGCACTTGCAATCAGCAGCTCTGTCTGATAGGGATTTTCACCCTCACTCTGATTTGGCTCTGGATAAGAAGCCCCCACATAAAGCGCAGCATTTTCGTCATACGCTACGTTTCCGACCGACTTTCGCATTATCTGTCCGCACATAAAATTAACGGCATCCGTCACTTCCCTGCGGCTCCTAAAATTCATGCTCAAATCAATTCTTACGCAATTTGCCCCGTCCCTTGCATCTTCCTTATTTATGACATATGTGTCATATTTTTCCATAAAAATTTCAGGGCGTGCCAAACGAAACTTATAGATACTCTGCTTTACGTCTCCGACCATAAAACGGTTATACCGTCCCTTCTCCTCACCGGAGATGCTCTTTAGCAAAAGCTCCTGCACCTCATTGGAGTCCTGATATTCGTCAATCATAACCTCCTCAAAATAATCCTGCAATGCGAGCGCAGTCTCACGCGGCACAATCTCTCCCTCCTCATTCTTATCCAACAAAATCCGAAGGGCAAAGTGCTCCATATCCGAAAAGTCGATCATATTCTTTTCGCGTTTTGCATGGTCGAGCATTTCCCGAAACAGTAATGTAAGATGCACCAGTTCCTCAACTGCCTCCTGACAGACAGCCATATCACGCAGAGTATCCGCAACCGAAATCTGAAACAGCTGCTTTTTCAGATTTCCGATATTTTTTTTCACTTCATCGCGGATTCCCTTTACGGTTTCCTTCAGCACCGGGTCTTCCCCCTGTGTCTTTTTGGCGGAAAGCCGCGTAAAGGAACTGTATGTAAACAAATCATACAGCTTTTCATAATCCTTTGTTTCCTTTAAATTCCCAATCAATTCCAGATCCGAAACGAGATTGTCAAAATACTGCGATGGCCCCCCCGCACGTCCCGAAATCGTAAGCGCCTGACGCAGCCGTTCCTCACACTCTGTTAAAATTGTGTCAATATATTGCAGCGTCTCCTGAAACCATTTCTTTTTGGAAAGCTCTAGCACATTTTCCACCTGATAATCCGAAATCCGCGCTGCGAGCCACTCCTCGGGGAACGGATAACTCATGGCAAAATGATACAATCTTAAGACAGCCTCCTCAATCCGCTTTTCACTCGTACCTGTACTGTAGCATTCCACAAAATGTAAAAAGCGCTCCGTAGGCTCTGTGTGCATCTCCTCCAAAAGCCGGTCCATTACATCTGCCTCAAGCATCTTGATTTCGCTCTCGTCCGCCACACGAAATCCGGGATCAATTCCGATTTCATTAAAATTGTTACGAATCACAAAAAGACAAAAGGAATCAATCGTCGTAATCTGCGCATTATGAATCAGCGACGCCTGCCTCTGTAAATGCTCGTTTTCCGGATTCTCCTCAAGCCGCTTTGCAACCGCCCTGCTAATGCGCTCACGCATCTGTGCCGCCGCCGCGGAAGTAAACGTCACAATCAGAAGCCTGTCGATATCCACAGGCTTTTCTTCGTCCGTTATCCGCTGTATAATGCGCTCCACAAGCACCGCGGTTTTCCCGCTTCCTGCTGCCGCAGACACAAGAATGTTGCAGTCTCTCGTGTCTATGACACGCTGCTGATCCGCCGTATATTTCATTCCATCCCTCCGTCTTCTCTCATTTTCTCAATTGCCTGTTCGGAATCGAGCTCCTCCAAACGGCGCACAAGCCCTGCCCCAAGCTTTTTGTCAAAGCCGCACACGCCCTTATATGCGCAATAGGTACAAGCAGCCTGCTCCTTTTGCTCATACGGATTTAAAGCAATGCTTCCGTCAAGAATCGAAGTGCCAAGTTCCTTAATTTTATGGCTTACATAATTTGAAACCGTCTCAAAATCTTCCTCAGAAAGCACAGACGATGCCTGCGTAAAACTGCCATCCTTTTTCTTTGCCACCGGAATCACTGCGGATTTTGTCTCAAAATTCTTGTCAAGCAAGCGGATAACCTCCTCATCGTCACTCACCATTCCTGTCATTTTCAGTTCGTCCAAAATCGCCTTTTCGATCTCTTCCGGATCCGGCTCTCCCTGATCCGTTTCTGTCATCGGGTCACTCACATGGTAGTAAAGCATTGCCGCAGGAAGGACACGCGTGTCAGGATTTTTCTTTTTCTGAACCTCCATAGCAGCATTCATATATACCACAAGCTGTAACTGCAAGCCATAATACAACGCCGCAAGGTCAAACTTTCTATTTCCCGATTTATAGTCAATCACCTTGACATACAGCTTTTCTCCCTGCCTGCAGGTGTCAATCCGGTCAATGCGCCCAATCAAATGCATCTGTTCCTCCTCGGAAAGCGTAATATTGACCGCATCAAGCCCGGAAGTCATCTGAAACGACAGCTCAAAACCGTCCGGCTCAAATGCGCCCTGCCTAAGCTGATATTGAAGCGTCCGCACAGTACGGTTTAATACCCTTTGCATTCGTGTAATCATATATTCATTGCGCTTGCTGCTGTAAAGCACTGTCTCGCCGTATGCCGCGGCATAGCTTTCGAGGCATTCTCTCACAAGCTGCTCGCCAAGCTCCTTTGGAAAGTCAAACCATGTATATCCCCGTTCCTTTAATTTATCGGAAAATTCCTCAAGAACCGCGTGAAACACATTTCCCATATCAACACGCTCAAAACTGTACTTATCGCGCTCTGAAAGTCCCAGTCCATACTGCAAAAAGTGCGCATAGGCACACGCCGCAAATTTTTCCAAACGGCTCACGCTGTTTTTCAATATCTGCCCATACAAAAGTCTTGCAAGTTCTTTCGGAAGCTTTCTGTTCCCTGCATTTGCAAGATATTCAAACGCCGCCCGTTTCATGCCTTCCACAATCGGCGCATAGTTCTCATTTGTGACACATGTGTCATAAAGTGTAAAAAACACCTGTCTTTCCCGCTCCGACTGCGCATCAAACAGTCCGTTTGCGGCGTAACGCCGCATCAGCTCCACAAGATAGGACAACACGTCCGCAGGCGAGTCAAGCTGCTCCTCCATACTTCTTAACTGCGGCTTTGTAATTTCAATGTCAGGAAAAAGCCTTGTTACCGTATGAATTAAATATGCCGGACGAATACTCTTTCCCTCACTGTCCACCTTTGCATAAGAAAGAAAAAGAAAATTGGAAGGCTTTGTCATTGTCATGTATAGATAAAGTCTTTGTATATACATCTGCTGCCTCGGCGTGGGCGCAAGCTCAAACTCCGACTCCTGCAAAAATTCGCGGTCAATATCGGAAATAATACCGCCCGCCCCGCCGCTCTTGGGAATAATTCCATCATTTACACCGATAAAAAACAGCGCCCCTACCGCACTCATACGCGTACGCTCAATATCCCCGATAACAACCTTATCCACATTCTGCGGTATTGTTCCGACTTTAATTTCCGCAAATCCCGCGTCAAGGATATCGGCAAATTCCCTGATGGTAAGCTCCTCATCGCCAAGCAGTGCGCAAATCTGCTCCAAAAGCTCCATGACAAGCCGGTAGATCTGCTCATACTCTTTCGCCCTGACAAGGTCGTTTTTTGCCTTAAATTCAGTGGCAAACGCTGCAAGCTTCCGCTCAATTTGTGCGTTTACAATAAACGCATAGAGCGCAGCCGCAAGCTCGCTGCCGCAGGCCTTGCGAACCATAAGCGGCTCTATCATGGACACAATTTTTTCCCGTATCGCATTGAGTTCCTCAAGCGGCTGCGCCGCCTCCTCCTGTCCTTTCGGCCGCCTTGTAAACCGCTTATTCCACGCTCTTTTTCCGCGAATCCCCATCGTCATCACGTAATTCTCAAGCCGGTCCGTTTCCTCCGGTGAAATTCCCGAAAGACCGCACCGCAAAAAATGAAATACCGCCTCATACGAATACTCCTGTATCACTACCAAAAGCGCACTTCTAATAAACTCAATAAACGGATTGAGCACCAGCTTATTGGTCCGGTCCAAAAAGAAAGGAATCCCAAACCGCGTAAATTCCTCCTCCGCAAGAAAACCATACCGTTCCAAATCGCCTGTTACGACTGCAATGTCACGATAACTGTACCCGCTTTCGCGCACAAGCGCCTTAATCTTGAGACACACCTGACGCAGCTCCTCCCGCGGATTCGATGCCTCAAAAATATGAATGCTGTCCTGCTCCCCCTCAAATACCTTATAAGGGTAGCGGAAAAGCTCCCGCTCAAGATGGGAAAGTCCTGCGTTGTCTTTATACCGAAACGCCTGTTTGTCTGTGATTTTTTCATCTTCTTCCCGCACCACACCTGCCTCTTTACAGAGTTTGTCAAGGTCATGGATCGTCTTTTTACTCAGATGAAACAATTTCTGCTCACCGTCTATCCGGTACGGATTTTCGCGCGTATCCATTGTGACCGTCACAATCACCTGCCGCGCCTGTACCATAAGCTCCTGAATCACTTTATTCTGCACAGGCGTAAATCCGGTAAAGCCGTCAAACACAATCACGCTTCCCTGCACGATGCGCGATTTTGGCAGCACACTTCGCAGAATGTCGAGCGTCTCCTCCGTCGTGATAAAACGCTCGTCAATATAATGCAAAAAGCCCTGATACAATATATGTAAATCCTTTAGTTTATAGGAAAGCGCCCCTCTCTTTGCCGCATACACGCAAAGCTTCTCCACATCATCTACGCTCAGTCCATACTGCATAAACTCCGAAATTGCCGACTTAATCTCGCTGATATAACCCGATTTTCTGACATTGCGTTTCATGACGCCAAGCGTATCCTCAAGCTCTGCCGCAACTTTGCGCAGCACAAGGCTCTTTCCCGTATCGTCCAAAACAGGCCTGTTGTTGCCGCCTGTTTCCTCAAAGATTCTGTGTGAGAGACGCCCAAAGCTAAGCACGTCAATATTCATAATTCCCTTATTTGGATGACGCCTTACAAGCTCAAGCTGTGTCTGCATCGTAAACTGATCAGGTACCACAATGAGATAATTTGTGTGGGGGTTTTGAATCGACTCTTCTATAACCCGCTTATAAAGCAGATAACTTTTTCCCGATCCAGAGGCCCCAATGTAGAATTTTAAACCCATACTGCTTCCGTCGCTTTCCTGATAAATTGGTAACTATTCTGTGCCTTCATAGTTACCAAAATTCTTTTTTTATAGTATAGCATAATCGCATTGAAAATGGTACACTGATATATAATGATAACATAACAGGAAAGGAAAGGATAGCGGTAACAATTATGGACGAAATTAAAAACAGAAAAGAGATTCCCACAGAGCATACATGGGCACTGGAGGATTTATACGCATCTGATGACGAATGGAAAAAGGATCTTGACAAGATCAGGAAAATGCTTCCCGAAATTGAGACATACTGCGGAAAACTTGGTAAAAGCGCAGACACGCTGCTCTCGTTTTTAGAGCAGCAGGACGAGCTGAGTATTTTTCTTGACCGTTTTGCAAACTATTCAATGCGCAAAGCTGACGAGGACACAAAAAATACCACTTATCAAGGCCTGAAAGACCAGACAACCGGCATATATGTAGCGCTCTCTTCCGCGCTCTCCTTCGCGGAACCGGAAATTCTCGCAATCAGCGATGCTGCATTGGAAGAATTTTATGCGCAAAGGCCAAAGCTGAAAACGTACCGACGTTATCTTGAAGATATCCGCCGTAAAAAAGCACATATCTTAAGCAACGCCGAGGAAAGAATCCTTGCCGCCGCAGGAGACCTTGCACAGTCTCCCGACGATATTTTCGGACTGTTAAACGACGCTGACATGACCTTTGACTCCGTAAGCGATATCGAAGGAAAACGATATCCCGTTACGCACGCTACATTTATCTCCCTACTTCACAAAACTGACAGAAGTGTCAGAAAAGCTGCCTTTGAATCGCTCTATAAAACATATGAAGCACACAAAAATACCTCTGCGGCTATTTTGTCCGCACAGATGAAGCAGCTCAACTTTTTTTCCAAAATGCGTAAATACGACAGCCCGCTTCACGCAGCCCTTGACAGCAGCAATGTAAATCCGCAGGTTTATTACAACCTCATCGAAACCGTACACGAAAATATGGACTATATGTACCGCTATGTACGCCTTCGAAAAAAGCTGTTAAAGGTTGACGAACTGCATATGTACGATTTGTACGCCCCTATGGTTTCCGATGCCGAAAGAGAAATCCCCTTTGAGGAGACAAAAGCAAATATTCGCAAAGCACTGTCTGTTCTTGGTGATGATTATACGGCTCTTTTAGAGGAAGGGTTCAAAAACCGCTGGATTGACGTTTACGAGAACGCCGGCAAGCGCAGCGGCGCTTATTCCGCCGGCTGCCGCGTCCATCCGTTTGTGCTCCTAAACTACAAAAACAATCTCGACAGTGAATTTACGACGGTACACGAGATGGGACACGCTCTTCACTCCTACCTTTCAAACAAAAATCAGCCGGTTGTTGACTCCGATTATGTAATTTTTGTAGCAGAGGTTGCCTCGACCTGCAATGAAGCGCTGCTGATGCAGTACCTTCTCAAAAATACAACCGATAAAAAGGAACGCGCATACCTGATTAACTACTTTCTGGAACAGTTTCGGACCACGCTTTACCGTCAGACCATGTTTGCAGAATTTGAGCTGAAAATGAGCCAAATGATACAAAACGGCGAGAGCATCAATTCCGAAACGGCCTGCAAAATCTATCATGATTTGATTGACCTATACTTTGGAAAAGAGATTGTGCACGATGCCAAAATTGACCTTGAGTGGGCACGCATTCCGCATTTTTACTACAATTTCTATGTCTATCAATACGCAACCGGATTTTCAGCGGCAATTGCACTCTCACAGAAAATACTGGCTGAGGGCGAATCTGCCGTAAAAGCTTTCAAAGAAAAGTTTTTAAGCGCAGGCTGCTCAAAAGATCCCGTTTCTATTCTGAAAGATGCCGGCGTTGACATGTCGACAAAAAAGCCGATTGAAGATGCACTCAGATTGTTTGGCGGTTTGATTGACGAGATGGATACTCTCGTTTCCGTTTAAATTCTTTCATACAAAACAAAAAGAACGCCAGTTTGGCGTTCTTTTTATATAAATCAGAATTTTTGCTGTTACATGGTATCGAGTGCCTGATACATGGAAAGCATCGGTGCCATACATGCCGCCACAAGCCCCCCCACGACAACCGCAAGTACTACAATAATCATAGGCTCCATCGCTGCCATCAAGGACTGCACTGCCATTTCCACCTCTTCATCATAATAATCCGCAAGCTTATCAAGCATTTCCTCGGAGTTACCCGACTCCTCACCAATACGCAGCATATGATACACCATCGGTGGGAAGAGTCCGCATTCCTCGAGCGGACGCGAAAGCGGCATACCAATTGATACCTGAAGCGACGCGTCCTTTAATGCCTCTTTAAAGTATACATTTCCCATAATCCCCGACACAATTGACGTCGCCTCCACAAGCGTAACACCTGAGCCTAAGAGCGTTCCTAACGTTCTTGCCATTTGTGCGGAAGCCGATTTTACGGTCATATTCTTTAAAATCGGTATCGTAATTGCAATTTTTCCAAAAAAGTGTTTTCCCAAATCTGTTTTTGAAAATGCGACAATACCAACCGCAATTGCCACTACCACCGGTATGATAATATACCAATAGTTAATCACGCCATTACTGAGCGCCACATAAAATTTTGTAATTCCCGGAAGGTCCGTACCCAAATCAACAAACATACTCTCATAATTCGGAATAACGACCACAAGCATGACAATCGTAATAATGACTGCAATAATCATAACCGCAATCGGATAAATCATCGCCTTTTTGACAAGCGCCTGCGTTTTGCTGGATTTCTCAAGCTGCTGTGAAACACGCTCCATAGCAATGTGCAGCGTACCTGACGCCTCTCCTGCCGCCACCATGTTAATCATCAAATCGGGGAATACCTTTGGATGCTCCGCAAGCGCCTGGGCAAGCGTATCACCCTTTTCAATATCAATACGCACCGTATTGAGCGCTTCCTTTAACCGCTTGTTTTCCGTCTGCTCATAAAGCATTCGCAGCGTTTCCATAATCGTAACACCGGCTTTATTCATGCTGACAAACTGCCTGCACATAACACTCAGGTCCCGCGCGCTGGGATAGCCGCCGATTTGTATATTGATGTCGGCTGTCAAAATTGTCTGTCCCTTGATTGACACCACCGTAAGTCCCTGACTTCTGAGTTTGCTTTTTACCTCTTCCTCATCTGCCGCATCAATGGAGCCCTTCACTTCCTTGCCAAGCTTATTTATGGCCTCATACCCAAATTTTGCCATTTGATGCCCCCACCTTCTTTCCTATGTAATTTTACTGACTAACTGCCGCCTTACCAGAAAGCCTATATTGTCTATATTATACTCTTACCTGCGTTAATTCGCAATGTTTTTGTTTATATTGCCACACATTTTCACATCGCAGTCAACATACCACACGGTTTTTTCCGTTATATTTTCCCACATAAAGGCGTTTATCCGCAATACTTACCCAGTCTTCTATATTCGCCTCATTCGAATATGCCGCTGCGCCAATCGTCACAGTAAGCGGTATCCTCTTGGGTACAGCGGTTTCCTCGGATTCGTACATCAGTTCATATCCCTCGACCTGCTTTCGAATCGCATCAATCTTGTCAAACGGCGGTCTTGCCGCCTCAATAAGCCTTCCGATTATCAAAAATTCCTCACCGCCCCAACGACATACCGTCACATCATGTTTCTGATCGGAAAGTATCTCTGCAAGCGCTTTCAACGCCTTATCGCCAAAATTATGTCCATAGGTATCATTAATCCCCTTAAAATTGTCAATGTCTACCATTGCAAGCCAGTAGCCGCCCGCCTCATTCTTCTCCAAAATACGGTTTAAATGGCGTAGAATATAATGACGGTTCGGAAGCCCTGTAAGCGCATCGTATTCCGCCTGCCTTGAAAGCCTTGCCTCACTTTTTAAGAAAAACAGTGTCATCAGCTTCATGGAAACAATCATCACCGCAAACGTAATAAGAGCCATCGCCACGTACATAAAAAGCTGCACCTTGTCATCAATGACGTAAAGCGGTTCTCTTCCATACATGCCAAACAGAAGCCCGATATAGCTCGTAACGCTCAACGCGCTTAAAAGACTGCCGCTGATGTTGCTCTTGCCGTTGTTCGTCTTCAGTGAAAAATACTCGGCATAGAAAAAAACACACACGATACAAATCAGACACATCTGAAAACCACAGCCCATGCCAACGCAGATTACTGCAAATATCATATGTATAATCACTTCAAACGCCATAAGATTAATGTATTTTGCGAGCATGTTCTTTTTAATAAACGCATAGCTGCAAAAATAAAAAATCATGCTGAAAATATTAAATCCCGCCATAATGCCAACACTATAATAGGTAAAAAAGATAAAGAAAAAAATGTGCATGCACAAAAAAATAGTATTTAAAAGCAAGGCCATATTTTTTGCTATTTTTTGATTAAAAAAGTAATCCATATCTGTCCCCTTAAATGATTCCACAAATTATTCTTTAACATAATATCACAATTTTTGATGCATGTCATTTCATTTTGTGCTAAAATATAGGGGTGAAAAAAATCAGCAACTGTTAAAAATGCTGAAATTACTTTATTTTGTAATTGAAGGAGGAACTTAAAATGGCTTGGTACGACGAGGCAGTATTTTATCACATCTATCCGCTTGGAATGACAGATGCTCCAAAGGAAAACACTTATGGGGAACCCGTCCACCGTTTGAATAATCTGATTCAGTGGATACAGCATATCAAGGATATCGGCTGCAATGCAATCTACATCGGTCCTTTGTTTGAGTCGGTAGGACATGGCTATGAGACCACAGACTACAAAAAGCTTGACAGCAGACTCGGTGACAATGAGGATTTAAAAAATTATGTAGCAAAGTGTCACGAGGCAGGCATAAAGGTTATTTTTGACGGCGTGTTTAACCATACAGGGCGTGACTTTTTTGCATTTCAGGACATCAAACAAAAGCGCGAGGGCTCACAGTACCGCGATTGGTACTGCAATGTAAACTTCGGCGGCAATAACGAATACAACGACGGCTTTAGCTACGATAACTGGGGCGGTTACAATCTGCTGGTAAAATTAAATCAAAAAAATCCTGCCGTAAAAGATTATATTTGCGACGTTGTCCGTTTTTGGGTAAAAGAATTTGACGTGGACGGGATCCGGCTTGACGCTGCCGATGTGCTCGATTTTGATTTTATGAAAGCGCTGCGCAGTGTTGCAAACGAAGTAAAGCTTGATTTCTGGCTTATGGGCGAGGTCATTCATGGTGATTATTCCCGCTGGGTAAACGAAGGCACGCTCCATTCCGTAACAAACTACCAGCTCCACAAGGCACTTTATTCCGGCCACAACGACCATAATTACTTTGAAATTGCGCACACTGTGAAGCGTCTCTATGAAATGGGCGGCAGCAACCCGAACGGCTTTAAGCTCTACAATTTTGTGGACAACCACGATGTTGAGCGTATTTATACAAAGCTTGTCAACAAAGCCCACTATACGCCCGTTCATGTATTGATGTACACGCTTCCCGGCATTCCTTCCGTTTATTACGGTTCGGAATTTGGAATTGAGGGCAAAAAGGAAAAATTTTCCGATGCATCGCTGCGCCCCGCTTTAGCTTATGACGATTATAAGGATTCGCTTACGAATAACCCATACACAAAGCTTACCGCGGCTCTTGGTAAGACGCGTCAGCACTCAAAAGCGCTCTGCTATGGTGATTACAAAGAACTTCTGCTTCTCAACCGCCAATATGCATTTTCCCGCACATTTAACGGCGAATGCGCCGTCGTAACCGTAAACAACGATGACAGCGACTATACAATGACGCTTCCCGTAAGCAGCTCCTGTGCAGAATATATCGGTGCGCTTTCCGGTCAGCGAGTGTCTGTTGTAAACGGCAATATCTGCGTCAATGTAAAGGCAAATTCAGGGGATATCTGGCTTCCTTTGAAAGATGACTCACAGATGCCGATACAAGAAGAACAGCCAATTGCAAATGAAATCCGGGCTGACTCTTCCGACGACGCTCCTTCCGCTCCAGCGGAACCCGAAGGCAGATTCCAAGATGCTGCAGCTTGTGAAAATGCTCCTGATGACGTTGATGACAGCGAAGCGTTCCAAAAAGGAAAGATTGCAGGACTTCAGGAAGCAATTATTGCAATTATGGAGAAAAAGGGAAATGTTACGGAACAGATGCGCAGAGATGTAATTAATAATGCGCACCATGATTCGCTGATAAACTGGGTAAAAAGTTTCCATTAAAAAAAGAATGCAGAAAATCTACCCAATATTTGGCAAAAAAATCTTTTTAAAGGGCTATACATTGTATCAAAAAAATGCTACAATTTATTTAAAAAATATACAAAGTAACCAATTTTCCAAAAACCAAAATGAATTTATTTTCACAAACGAAAGGAGATTTTTAACAATGGCAGCATGGAAAAACATCAAAAAGCCTGTTGCACTTGCACTTGCAGGCGCAATGGTATTCACCAGCATGGCATGTCCCGGCATGTCGATGAAGACAAATGCAGCTCAAAAGGTGCTTGCATTTGATACGGCAGAAGGCGGCGGACAATACGCAACAGGCGGACGAGGCTATGACACATACGTCGTTACCTCCCTTGAGGACTATGCAAAGGACAGTACACCTATTGAAGGTACCTTGCGCTACGGCATTGAAAAGTTTGCAAAAGAAAAAGGCGGCGCAACCATCGTATTTAATGTAGGTGGTCTCATTGATTTAGAGGGAAATCTATCCTTTAAAGATGTTAAAAATGTAACAATCGCCGGTCAGACAGCTCCCGGAGACGGCATCACACTTTCCGGATATCAGACAGACATCAGCAATTCCGAGAACCTGATTATCCGCTATATGCGTTTCCGCCCAGGCGCAAAGAATGTGGCAAACGGAAGCGACTCTATGGACGCACTTTGGGGACGCGACAACAAGCTCTTTATTCTTGACCACTGCTCTTTCAGCTGGAACACAGACGAAACACTTTCTACATACCGCGGACAGGACGGAACGGTGCAGCACTGTCTGATTTACGAAAGTCTTACCGTTTCAGGCCACACAAAGGGACGTCATGGATATGGCGGAATTTTCGGCGGAGACAATGTGCTCTTCCAGTACAACCTGATGGCAAACACGACCTCACGTCCTCCCCGTATGGGCGGCGGCTCTATGGGTGATCCGACAAAAGAATCTGCCGGAGAATCATACGGCTATTGTGCTACCACGCAGGTAAGCAACAATGTTATTTACAACTATGGCTTTAATGTAGTACATGGCGGCGGTTGGCAGCTCACCAATTATATGAACAATTACATCATCAACGGCGTTGGCACAAGAGATGATATTTCGGAAGCAATTGCAAAACCCGGCGAAAACAAAAAGTATGGCGGATTTTATGTAAATGGCAATTCGCTCTATGACGGCGCAGTAAAGAATGAAGCACTTTCTGCCGACAATGCAGGAGACGGCAAGACAACCGGTGTTATCAACACAGCACCCGATTGGACTGTTATTGCAAAAGAACAGTATACCACCACCATCGGCGGCACATCTTTTATGCCGAAAAAAGCATGTGACTTCCCGTTAGAAAAAGATATGGCAAGCGCAGAGGACAGTTTTTCTAAAGTATTGGATCAGGCAGGCGCTACTTATCCGAAACGTGACGCACAGGACGCACGTATTGTACAGGAAGTAAGAACAGATACAGGCCGCTTTATCAATACCGAAGATGAAGTCGGCGGCTATACATGCGTTACCTCTGTAAGAGAAGCAGGCTATGATACGGATATGGACGGTATGCCGGACTTCTATGAGGACATGCTTGGATTTGACAAGACAAATCCGGCCGACGCAAAAGTGATTGCAACAAACGGACGTTCTAATGTAGAGAACTATTTTAACAGCCTTGTAGATGCAAACAAGGTTGCAGACAACCCGACCGTAATGCTGACAGTTGAAAATAATGCACAGTACAATAAGGGCAGCAATATTATTGTAGGCGCTTCTGCGACAGCAAACAACGGCGGAACAATCGAAAAGGTAGAGTTCTACAACGGAAGCACACTTGTTTCCACAGCAACACAGGCTCCTTATTTATGCGATATGAGCAATCTTGCGGACGGAACATATTTCATTTCTGCAAGAGCATATGACAACAACGGAACGGCAACACAGTCTACCGCTGCGCAGATCCATGTAAACAGTACGGCAGGTACATCCGGATATGAAAGTGTTGATATCGGCGCTCCCGGTGTTGCAGGCTCTGCTTCCCTTGAAAAAGGCGTACTCACTGTAAAAGGTGCCGGCAAAATGGGAAAAGCCGAAGGTTCCGTTGACGGTGTTCCCGCAGATGCCACAACAGACAGTTTCCATTATGTATACAAAGGTTTGAATGGAGACGGTACTATCGTTGCAAAACTTGACGATGTGACAGCAATTGACAACCATACAGGCACAGGTCTTATGATCAGAGAAAGCGCTGCAGCAAATGCAAATACTGCATTCCTTTCTATGTCACTTGTAAAGCAGAATACAAAGCTAAATGAAGGCAATCCAGATTTGGACGACACAACATGGGCTGTATTCCTCGCAAACAGAGGCGCTACTTCTGTCACAAGCGGCAGCGGAGAAGCACTTGCAGTCAACAAACCCGGAGAAATGAGCGCTATGACAGAGACAATTGACGCAAAAGACAGCGCTGCAAAGGCTGGTATTCCTCTTGTAGAGGACTTCTATTTCAGAACAGCAAAAGACGGCAAGTCTGTTACAAATGGTATCTGGCTCAAGCTTGAGCGTAAGGGCAACATATTTACAGGCTACGCAAGAAACAACACAAACGAGTCTTGGAAGCTGATTGGATCTGCTGAGATTCCTATGGGACAAGAAGTTCTGATCGGGTTTGCAGTTGACGGAAACAAGGTTGCAAACGATATTGACAACTTAAGTACTGCAAAATTCTCAAATATCAGCATCAAATAATAAGTGTATAGTGTATAAACAAAGGTGTCGAAACCCTTTTTGCAGTCTTTCGGCACCTTTATTTTTACAAAATTCCCATAGCTGTTCCAAGCCAGTAAAGAATCCCAAGACACCAGCTTGTAACAATCCCGTACAAAATCACAGGACCTGCAATCGTAAAAATCTTACAGCCAATTCCAAAGACCTGTCCTTCTGACTTATACTCAATCGCACTTGACACTACGGAATTTGCAAAGCCCGTAATCGGCACAAGCGCTCCTGCCCCGCCCCATTTTACCAGTTTCCCGTAAAAATTAAATCCCGTCAGCAGTGCACTCAAAAGAATCAGAATCATAGAACACCATGCCGCGGCAATTTCCTTGTCCAGTCCAAATTGTTCTGTTGCCATACTTACAATAAACTGCCCGACACAGCATATAATTCCTCCCATAACAAACGCTTTTCCCATCTGGAGCGGCAAATTTGTCTTTGGAGAATTCTGCTTGACATACTCTTGATATTCCTCAATTTTTTGTTGTTTTTCCATTCCAACCACCAGCCTTTCTTTTGCTTCATATAAGCTCAAAAAAATTCATAATAAAGTAAATCAGCGAACCTGTCAACTTGCCAATCGCCACAGAGAAGATTGCAATATCCAACCCCATCTTCAGCTTAATGCGCCTTGCAAAAATCGGAATGCCATCTAACACCTCCGCAAGTGCGATTGCAAGACAGCCTACAAAAATTCCCGCAAAAATTCCGATTACAATCAAAAACATCTGCCCCAAAAATGACACATGCGTCATAAGCGCTCCCAACGAACCCTTGACTGGAAATACGCTCAAAATACACGCAATCACTGAGCCAAAGATAATGCATTCCTCATACAAAAGCTCATAGCGTGCAGTATTTGTTTTTCCTGCAAAACGCGGCACAAGGCCTACCACAAAAAGTACCGTAAAAACCCCCGCCGACACAAGCAGTCCGGAACTAAATCCCATGATGCATAATAATATTGTTTTCAAGAACATCAGTTTACATCCCTTTCCTTTCCTTCCCGATCGCTAATCTCCACAATCGCCTGGTTGACATCACGCTCATAATTTCGCATTTCAACTTCCAACGGCGTCGGATCTGCACTCAGCCGCTTTCCGCCTACATGATTGTAAAATGCAATAATTCCTATTGTAAGCCCTATCGAATAGGCAACCTCAAGTGCAGTGCAGCCGTCTGAAGCCTCACCTGTCACAAGCTCATAAATACGTCCAAACACATCGGATATTCCAATGTCATTATGGTATGCCATGATCGTAAATCCGGAACCAAAGAAACAGATCAAAGCTACCAGCAATACTTTAATCCACTCGCCGAAACCTTTTTTACTGCTTTGCGTGTCTTTCTGAAAGGATGCCTTTTCTATAATAATATCAGTCTCTCCAATACTCTCCACCGTTATACCAGGATTGAGCTTCGTGAGTTCTTCGATAACCTTCATGATACTGATCACAACTCTTGGAGCGCCTTCTTTTTTAAACTTATGAATTTTCAGCGCTTCTGCCTTTGCACGAACCATCTCATCCTCACAATAGATGCTTGCCACATCTGCAAGCGCAACATCACTTTTTCCGGTCGCCACATTCTGTTTTGCCATTACATATAACACTACATTTGCCATAAAAAATAACCATGTCCTCTCTATTGCTAATCGTATACATGGTTATTCTTTACATATATTTCATCTTTATTCAATAATCTTTATTACCTTAAGCTGCCCGTCTTTATCGGCTCCATGAATGTGTCTGCCGTTTTTTAGAAAACACTCTATATATTCCCACACCTCGCTGCTTATTAACTCACCCGGATAAATCACAGGAATTCCCGGCGGATATGGCGCTATTATCTGTCCGGAAATCTTTCCTATGGCATTTGACCACTCGATCTCTTTCTTTTGCGAAAAATACGCCTGCCGCGGTGTAAGACACTGTCTGGGAATCTTTGGAAAATGCAGCCTGTCTTTTATGACACTTATGTCATATTCTTTTTTATGATCCCGATACTTCGCACTGATGCTGCCGCATGCATTGATCAGCCTGTCCATGTCCTCCTGCTCATTTGCATAAGTCACAACTGCAAGCACATTCTCAGGATCAGAAAGCTCCATGTTTACACCGTATTTCTCAAAAAGAAGCTCATCAAGCATGAAACCCGACATTCCAAGACTCCGCGCCGATATCACAAGCCTTGTCTTATCCAGCATACTTCCTTTCTTATTCTCAAGGCATTCAAATCCCTCTATATCATGAATCCGACTGCGCGCATATCCGGCAAGCCTTGCCGCTTTTTGATACATGCTGTCGCCATGCATAGCAAGCTCATACCTTGCACAGTCAAGTGAAATCATCAATAGATAGCTCGGGCTTGTACTCTGTACCAAATGCAGATTTTCCGCGACACGCACAAGCACATCGCTCCTTATGCCGTGATTCTTAATATGCAATACGGAGCTTTGCGTCAAAGCCCCCGTCACCTTATGCATACTCTGCACACAAAGATCCGCCCCGCATTCCAACGCCCCTCTCTTTTCCGTCAAAGCATTCCTGTCAAAATATAAATGTCCTCCATGTGCTTCATCAACTAAAAGCAATGCGTTATTTTCATGACAAATATCGGCTATTTTCTGCAATTCGGAACATACTCCATAGTATGTCGGATTTACCAAAAAAAGCGCCGTACATTGCGGATATTTTTGAAAAAGCGCACGCACTTTGTCCGGCGCAATCTCCCCCTGAATGCCCCAGTCTGCAATCACCTCCGGCATGACGTACACAGGTTTTGCTCCTGACAGCACAAGTCCCATCATCGCAGACTTATGTGCATTTCTCGCCACCATAATCTCTTGTCCCTCAAAGGCTGCACTCATAATCATTGCCTCGTTTCCGCACGTCGTGCCATTCACCAGAAAAAAACTCTCATCTGCACCATAAAGCTTGCGCAAAAGCTCCTGCGCCTCACGTATCGCCCCCTCCGGCGCATGCAAATCATCTGTAAACGGTGTTTCCGTTACGTCATAGGCAAAAATTTGCTCTCCTGTTTTATCCGTCCAGCGGCTGCTAATCCCGCGGTTTAGTCTGTGTCCGGGTATCCTAAAATAAGCCGGTTTTGTATCAATCAAACGCTCTACCGCGTCAAGCAGTGGTGTCCTTTTCTGTTCCATATAAATCCCCCATGCCGCCTTCGGCGGCTCAAATAAACTATCCTCTTTTGCTATTAATAGCTACTTTGTTTCAAAATTTTTAACCACATTATAACATTTTATGATAAAATAGTAAAAGATTATTTTCATTGGGAGGTCTAATATGGAAATCAACAATAACATGCCATACATCTACGAAACACATCTTCACACAGCGACAGCCAGCAAATGTGCAGTCAGCACCGGCGATGCATACATCGCCTTCTATAAAAATCTCGGATTTAGCGGTATCTTTGTCACCGATCACTTTTTTAACGGTAACAGCTGTGTTCCCAAAAATCTACCTTGGGAGGAGCGCATCGCAATCTTCTGTCAAGGGTATGAAGACGCAAAACGGGAAGGTGACCGATTGGGACTTGATGTTTTTTTCGCGTGGGAAACACGCTTTTTTGGCGATGAATTTCTTGTCTACGGACTGGACAAGGACTGGTTGTTAAAACACCCCGAAATGATGACATGGGATCATATTACCCACTATCAGAAAATCAAGGCAGAAGGCGGTCTTGTCGTGCAGGCACACCCTTTCAGAGAACGCGGTTATCTCTCTGAGATATACGTCCATCCCTATCAGTGCGATGCCTTTGAGGTTGCAAACGCCGGAAATCCCCACGAGCAAAACCGTATGGCATACCGCTACGCGAAAGCACACAACATTACTATGACCGCAGGCTCCGATATTCACAAAGTGGGTGTTACCGAGAACAACTGCATCTATGGCATGTGCTTTGACACGCCCCTTACATCTGCTTTAGATTACGCAAACCGTATCAAAAACGGACAGGGATTTTCACTTCACGTTCCTTCCAAACATCTTGAATGGAAAGAGGGAACTTCTAATCACCTGCCCGTATTCCTTTTTGATATCAATAACCAACCGCACGCCACAAACAGCGTTGAGGACATTTTTACTCAGCGCTTACATTAGCTGCTGCATTCACGCCGCTGTTTACAACGTCTTCCTCTTTAATTGTAATCTTCTCTGTTTCTGTTGACGGATGAAGCTTTTCTTTGATTGCCGCAATCAAACCTTCCATTGAGTCTGCCTCAATCTTCTCTGTCTCAAGCTTTTCTTCGCGCTTTTTTTCCTGCTCCTTGCGCTCTGCACGCTTCTCCTCAATGCGATCCTTCTGCGTCTTCGTACTGTTCTTGCTCTGCTCTGTCATATCCTTTAAGAGCTTCACCGCATACGTTACTTTCCCGTCTGCGTCCATTGTAATTGAAAAGCTTTTAACCTTGTCCACATCTTCGCCGAGTTCCGTCTTCAAAGTCTCTGATGCCTTGCCTGCATCACTGAGAACTGATTCATACTGTTCCCTCACCGAATCGTCTGCTGCCATCTTCTCCAAAAGCTCCGGATTAATCAGCACACTATAATCCTTGTCTGTCAGTCCTGCGTAATAATCCTGCTCTTCGTCTGATGACCACTCTGCAACCGAAATATTCATGTTGCCATATTTCTTTCTAAGCTCTTCCAAAAGACTCTGTGCCTTATCGCTGAGCTTAATGCCTTCCTGAACGCCGTTCGAATCAAGCGCTTTATATTTGCTGTTTACGCTCTTTGGTTTCTCATAGCCTGCCTTCGCATTCACTGCGCCATGCTCATAAGTATCCTTATCTGCATTTGCCTGCTTGCTATCTGCCGCCTGCTTATTGCGCGCATTCGCAGACACATATTGCTGTACTGCATCATTACTTGTTGACCTGTTAGAATAAAGCCCTGTGTTATTGAGCAATGTGTTATAATTGATTCCGTTCATTTCAACCAACCTTTCCAAGAGCTTCCATGCCCTTTAAAAATAATTCCTGTTAATTTTTTTATCGGCAAGTTTTATAGTCTTATTTACATCTTTTTATTAATTAACACATTTTTTTATTTTTGTGTTAAAAAATCAGACAAGCGCCACGCTGCGCAGCCGAAGCAACACTTTTTTCTCCAGACGGCTCACCTGCACCTGACTCATTCCAAGCCGCTCTGCCGTTTGCATCTGCGTCTTATTCTCATAAAAGCGCAGCTTAATCAACTCCCGCTCCCGCTCATCAAGAATCTTCAAAAGTCCCTCGACAAAAAGCCGGTTTATCAATCTGTCATTGTCCAAAGTACCTCCTATTGTGTCCAACAGCAAAAGCTCGTTCCCGTCCGACTCATACATCGTCTTATAAAGCGACTCCACTTCACGTCCTGCATCAAGCGCCAGCACAATATTCTCCACACTAAGTCCCGTTCTGTCAGAAAGCTCTAAAAGCGTTGGCTCATTTCCGCTTTCTTCGATCATTTCCTGTCTGACACGATTTATCAGAATCGCATTCTCCTTGATCCCGCGGCTTACCCGAAGCATTCCGTCATCTCTCAAAAATCTGCGTATCTCTCCAAAAATCAGAGGAACGGCATAAGTGGAAAAGCATACGCCAAACTCTGTATCAAACTTTTCGATCGCTTTTAACAGACCTATTGCGCCAATCTGAAACAAATCCTCCATGTCACAGCCTGTCCGCGACATAAAACGTTTCAACACATGATGAATAAGTCCTATATTTTTCTTAAAAAGCAGCTCCTTCGCCGCACCTTCTCCCCCTTGTGCCCTCAAAAAAAGCTCCTTATCCTCCATAGCTAACGCCTCTCATCATATACCTTAAGGCGTTTTTCCATATGTACCATTGTCCCCATATTCAGTGAGCTGGTCACAGTCACCTTATCCATAAACGCTTCCATAAAAGAAAACCCCATACCGGAACGTTCATTTTCCAGTCCGGTCGTAAACATAGGCTGCATCGCCTTTTCCACGTCTTCAATTCCGACGCCCGTATCACATATTTCAATCGTCAAAAGCGCCGCATCTTTGCTTACATTTTTCAGCGCCGCATTCATTACCACTGTTCCGCCGCATTCTTTATATCCATGAATGATCGCATTGGTCACTGCTTCCGATACTGCTGTTTTTACATCTTCAAGCTCATCAACAGTAACATTTAACCCTGCGATAAAAGCAGCCACCACAACTCTTGCAAGTGCCTCATTTACCGATACCGCCTCAAACTCCAGCTTTATTTCATTGATCATGTTTCCTTCCATAGTCAATCAATTCCTCACTTTTCCTATTGATTTTTAGATACCCCTTTTATAATACTTCAATAATCGCCGTCATTCCTGAGGTTGTGAGCAGTCTTGTAATACGTTCGTTTGCATTGACCGCATACACCTTTCCCCCAAAGCACGATATTTTTCTGTATCTGCCTATAATGATTCCAAGTCCCGAACTGTCCATAAAAGTCGTATCTTCAAAGTCAAATACGATATTTTTCACTTTGTCGTCAAGAATCATCTTGTCCGCACATTCACGTATCCCTGATGCTTTGTGGTGGTCAACCTCTGTCGGCATCTTGATACATAAATAATTGTCAATGATTGCATAATCCCTTGTTTTGGATTCCATAGTTTTCTCCTCCCTTTTCCTTTTATCGGACAACATTATTTTGCCTATACAATCGAGCAGGGGAGACTTTTCCTCCTGCCGCGTGCCCCATGCACCGCCTTAGCGGCATATTTCCTCTGCATGGGACTTGCATATAAAAAGGACAAGCTCCTTCGCTTGTCCTCTTTTGTCGTTAAAAATATCTTTATTCACCATGAATCTCTTTTATATAAATCTCCGACTTTCTCGCCTTCTCCGTATTCGGAAACAGCTCGATCACCTGCTTGTAAATCTCCTCGGCTTTCTGTGTTTCTCCCTTTTTATTATAGGCATTTCCCAAATTGTACAATGCCTCTCCATTTTTCGGATTATAGTCATAAGCTCTTGCTAAATTTGTAATCGCAGTATCATAATCCTCCGTCCGGAATGCATTATAACCGACATTGTAACTCTCTCTTGCCACAACTGTGCCAATTCCCACTTTTACGGCATCATAGAGATTCCGAAAACTCTCCGACGCTTCATTTGCCAAATAATCCTGATCAATCTGCTCAAGCGCATCTGCAATCACAAGCTCGTCCTGCGTCTTATTCATGTACATCAACGCAACCTCAATCAAATCAGTATTTGCTTCTATCGCTGCATTCGCTTCCTGTGCGGCGCTAAGACTGTTTGTAAGGTCTTTTTTCTCCTCATTAAGCTGATCAATCTGCGCGGTAAGCTCATTCACCTCCACAGTCTTTGCATCAAGCTGCTCGCTCACTTCCCTGTATCTGTCATTTGATTCGCTCTTTACCTGTTGTATCTGAGAGGGCAGCAGCAAAAACCATGCGACTCCTACACCCAAAGCAATACCAATCGCAATGTTTAAAATCGTCTGCAAACCTGCCGCCTCTTTCTTTCCGACAGGCTGTATCACCGTCTCATTTCCACTCTGGTAGACAACCGCTTCCCTGCGCTTCTTTACCCGCTCCTCCTCTGTGGGCATCATTTCACCCACCTCTTTTAAATAGCGCAGCGTAATCGTATTGTTTGCATCAATTCGAAGCGCCCGCTCAAGTTCCTTTTTTGCCTTCTCCCACTCCTGACTGTTCATATACAAAAGCGCCAAAAGCTGTCTTGCCTGAACAAATTTCGGATTCATCGAAACTACTTTTTTGAGCTGTATCACCGCCAAATCCTGACCGTCCTGCTGGCAGTATGTAAGCGCCATATTATATTTCTTAATTGTCTGCTTGTATGTATCAAGCCGTCCGGGATTATTTTGCAGCATCTCTATATAGTCATCTGCTATATTTTTCTCACTGCGTGTATTTTTACTCATAATCCATTCGCTGAGCGCAGCCACAACCTCGCCCCGCTCAAAATACACAAGCCCCAAAAGGTTTCTTGCATCAATATGGTATTTATTTAATTTCAAACACTGTCTAAGACTTGTCACAGCACCGGACAAATCACGCACCTGCGCTTTATCAAGACCGTCATTGTAAAAACGGTTCGAAACATACATGATCTTTTTATACAATCCTACATCAGCCCCACAGCCGGTACAAAAATCCTTCTCCGAAAGGAGGCAACCACAATTATAACAAAACATACTAAATTCCACCTAACTCCCATCGCCTATCATTGAAAACAATCAAACGTTTACGCCTCTTCTGTAGCCTCTTTGACAAATTTGACAAGCACATCAGCCAAATCCGTCACGTCCTGATTGTATATTGCGTCCTCAACATCTTCCATCTCAAGACTTGGGTGAAATTTCTTCAATTCTTCTTCAAAATCTATCATAATAGCATCATTCTCCTTTTCGTTCCTCTAACAGCTTTCGCACTGCACCTGCAAGGTACAGTGAACCCACAATATAAATATCACACGCCTGGCTGTTTCTCTTCTCCAAACAATACAAAACAGCATCTTCTATCTGTTCAAACACACTGATTTCTTTATCTGTATAATCCCTAAATCGCTTTACAAGCAAATCCGTTCCGGCTCCACGCTCATACGGAATCTGCGTCAGCACAAACTCTGTCACTTGATCAAGACTGCAAAGCAGCTCTATCATCTTGTCATACTGCTTATCCTGCACAACGGAAAAAATCAGCATACAGCGCTCCAAATCCGCGGCATTTTTCAGCGAATCCACAAATGCCTCCATTCCGTCCTCGTTGTGCGCACCATCTATGTATACATTCGGAATAATTTCCTCCATACGGGCCGGCCAATACATCTTCTGAATGCCTTCCTTCACATGCAGTCTTTCAAAACCGCACTCCCGCATCAGCACCTCACAGGCCCTTATGGCAAGCACAGCGTTCTCCACCTGATAAATCGCAGAAGTATTTATAATGATTCTACCATAATCATAATACCGACTGACAACGGAAAAATCAATGCATTTTTTGTTAATTTCAATTATTTTATATTCCTTTTTTGACACAGCATGACAAGACGAATCGCATTCCGACGCTTTTTTCGCTAAAACATCAAAAGCTTCCTTTTTCCGCTCCCATAATACGACAGGAACATTCGGCTTTATAATCCCCGCCTTTTCATATGCAATCTTCTCTATCGTATCCCCAAGATATGCTACATGGTCAATTCCAATTTCCGTAATAATGCAAAGAACCGGATTGTTGATCACATTGGTTGTATCAAGCCGTCCTCCAAGCCCTGTTTCCAAAACAGTCACTTCAACCCCTGCTTTTGCAAACAAATACATTCCCATAAAAAAAAGCCGCTCAAAATAAGTTGGAGTATAGTCCCTTCGAAACGCCCGATACGCTATTATTTTATCAGAAAGCCAGTTAAATGCCTCCACAAACGCATCCTCTGATACCATTTCTCCGTCAATCACGAAACGTTCTCTTGTTGTAATCAGATGCGGTGATGTAAACATTCCCACATGATATCCGCTTTCTAAGAAAACCTGATTCAAAAATGCACAGACAGAGCCTTTTCCGTTTGTCCCCGCCACATGCACAATCTTCCCTAGCTGTTTCTCGTCAATCTCGGTCTGCAAAAAGCCATAAAATCCTTTCGTTTCCTCCAACGGATTTTTCGTCGTAAATCGGGGCACCTCTGCTATAAACTGCTCTGCCTCATAATAACTTGCCGCTTTCTTTTCTCTCATTCCGTTTTCCCCATCTCCTCTACATCAGCTGTGCATAAAACAGTTCGCAGTGCCATAAGCACTGCGAACCCCTATGTATCATGCTCTTAGATTACAATGACTGTACCTACGATAATACCGTTTTGGCTTGCATACTCCATAAAACTTGTATCCTTCTGAATTGGAAGCTGACTGTCATCAATTCCGATAACTGTTCCCTTGTAAATATTTCCGCTGATTTTTATTTTTGCGTCTCTTGCCTCTGACACCAAAGCCTCAATTCTGTCCGCTTCTTTTTTCATCTGCATGCAGTCTTTGTAGACCTCATCTTTTTTGTCTTTTAAAGCCTCCAGATGTGCCTGAAGCTGTTCGCTGAGTTCTCCGGTCTGCTGCCTCACACGAAGAATCTTCGCCATACTTAAAACAATCTCATCAAGCTCTTCATTTAGTTTTCCATACTTCTGGCTGACCTCAATGCGCTTATCCATCATTTCCGGAAGAACCCCTACATGAATACCGGTCTTAATCTCTGAAGCATTTCCCACATTCAAACAAGTAATGCCAAGCATCGCATGAACACTGCCGCCCGCAATCAGTCCTTTCTTACCAGTCAGTGTCACAGTTCCTGATGATTCAACCAGCGAATTTAGGATTACATTGGACTGCACGGAACCTTCTGCCTTAACATTTGTGTACTCCAAAAACTCGGTAAATACATTCCCGCCTGCTGAAATACTTCCCTTTCCACTGCCCTGCATCCCACGCTTCAAGCACACGTCTCCGCCCGCTGAAATTGTCGCTGACTCAACAACACCGTCCACTGTAAGACTTTTTCCTGCACGTATTGTCACGCCGGCCTCAATTGTTCCATGTATAATTACATCTCCGTTAAATTCCACGAGCGCATTGTTTGAATAATTACAGTCGCCATGCACCTCATAAACTTCAACCACAGACAGCCTGTTATCCCCGTCATACTCAATCTTTCCTGACTTTGAGGCATAATACTCATTCGGATCTTTCCCGTTGACAATCCCCTTTCCCATCAGGGGGCGCTTTTCCCTATATAAATTAACCTTTTCAAATGCACCGGTCACATCACGCCCCGACGTTCCCTGAACTGCGGGATGATACACTGCAAGCAGACTTCCTTCTGTTACATTCTGCACCAAAGACATGCTTCTGTAATCAACCGTCCCGTCTTTATTAATCTTAGGCTTTGGCTTTTCCGTATCAAAGAAAAACTCAAAGTATCCTTCTTTTCCGGGAGCGCCTTTTACACTTGATGCCACCTTTACTTCACGCTCATATATCTGTTTTTTACACATTGCAGCTATATGCGATTCATTAATCCCCGCAACCACATTATTGAGCTGCAGATATCTTATGATTTCACTTTTTTCATATCTTGAGCCATCGTCAGGCGCACATAAATAAAGCCATGCTTCGGATTTATCATCTGTTATCCTGACATAAGATTTGACATTAACCATACACACACCTCCGAAGGGACAGTCTCGTCCTCTCATATTATTATTGTAACACTATTTACCTTAATTGTGCAAGTCGTTCTGCAACTTGTTGCCGCATTTGTGTATATTTTGTCAATTTTGCTCTTTCTTCCGCAATTTTGCTCTCAGGCGCCTTTGACATAAATTTCTCATTGTTCAGCATACCATTAACACGCGCAAGTTCGCCATCCAAACGCTTTTCCTCCTTCTCAAGACGCTCAATCTCTTGATTTATGTCAACCAGTTCCGCAAATGGAATAAAAATATTCGCATTGGCAATTACAACCGAAACCGCATCCTCTGCAATCCCCGATTTAACGTCTTGTATCGTCACATCTGACGCATACGCCAAAGAAGCGAAAAACAGTCTGCCCTCGTCAAACGTCGTCCTGATATCGGCATTCTCGGAAACCACATATACATGCGCTTTTTTAGAAGGAGCTACATTCATTTCTGTTCGCACGTTTCTGATCCCGCGCACTGCCTCCTTAATAATTTCAATATCCCGCTCATCTTTTGCAAAATTTCTCTCTGCGGAATACACAGGCCAGCTTGAAATCATAATCGACTCCTCTTCTGACTGTAATGTACAAAAGATTTCCTCCGTAATAAACGGCATATACGGATGAAGCAGCTTCAGCGCATCAATCAGAACCGCCTTCAATGTCCAAAGCGCCGCATTCTGTGATTGCTGATTATCAGAATTATAGAGCCGCGGTTTAACCATCTCAATATACCAATCGCAGAACTCGTCCCATATAAAATCATAAATTTTTTGTACCGCAATCCCAAGTTCAAAGCTTTCCATATTGTCTGTTACTTCTTTCACAAGGCTGTTGAGCTTCGAAATAATCCAGCGGTCTACAGGCTCTAAGGCGTCACCTGCATCGACCACCTCTTTGCCTTCCATATTCATCATAATAAAACGAGACGCATTCCAAATCTTATTGGCAAAGTTTCTGTTTGCCTCCACACGCTCATAATAAAAGCGCATATCATTTCCGGGGGCATTTCCTGTAATCAATGTCATTCTGAGCGCATCTGCACCATACTTTTCAATCACCTCAAGCGGATCAATCCCGTTTCCAAGTGATTTTGACATCTTTCTTCCCTGCGCGTCGCGCACAAGTCCATGAAAAAGCACTGTATGGAACGGCTTTTCCTGCATGTGCTCATATCCGGAAAAAATCATACGAATTACCCAGAAGAAAATAATGTCATAACCTGTGACAAGCACGTCCGTCGGATAAAAATATTCCAAATCTTTTGTTTTTTGGGGCCATCCAAGCGTTGAAAACGGCCAAAGCGCAGACGAAAACCAAGTATCAAGCGTATCCGGATCCTGTGTCAAATGGGTACAGCCGCATTTCGGACAAGCTTCCGGCATCTTTTGTGCAACAACAATCTCTTTGCAGTCATCACAATAATAAGCAGGAATTCTGTGTCCCCACCAGAGCTGTCTTGAAATGCACCAGTCCTTGATATTATCCGTCCAATTATAATAAGTCTTATCCATTCTTTCAGGAATCAGCTTAATCTCACCGTTTTTTACAGCCTCCACAGCAGGCCGAATCAATTCGTCCATTCTGACAAACCACTGCTGCTTTACCAAAGGCTCGATTGTTGTCTTACAGCGGTCATGTGTGCCGACATTGTGACTATGGTCTTCTATCTTTACGAGAAGTCCCATCTTATCGAGTTCCTCAACAATTGCCGCTCTTGCCTCATAACGGTCCATTCCCGCAAACTTTCCGCCATTTTCATTAATCGTGGCGTCATCATTCATAATATTTATAATAGGAAGGTTATGTCGCTTTCCTACCTCAAAGTCGTTCGGATCATGTGCAGGTGTAATCTTAACGACACCTGTACCAAACTCCATATCTACATAAGTATCCTCCACTACAGGAATCTCACGATTCATCAGCGGGAGCATCAGCTTCTTGCCCTTTAAGTGTGCATACCGCGCATCATCGGGATGAATTGCCACAGCCGTATCGCCAAGCATGGTCTCCGGTCTTGTCGTTGCAAACGTCAGATACGCTCCCGACTCCGTAGAATCCTCATTCAGAATCGGATATTTAATATGCCAAAAATGTCCTGCCTGTTCCTCATATTCCACCTCTGCATCAGAAATCGAAGTGTTACATACAGGACACCAATTGATCATTCTTGCACCTTTATAGATGTAGCCTTTCTCATGCATCTTGCAGAATACCTGCGTGACCGCCTTATTGCAGCCCTCGTCCATTGTAAAGCGCTCTCTGTCCCAGTCGCATGATGAACCGAGTTTTTTAAGCTGGCTGATAATTCTTCCACCATACTCCTTTTTCCAGTCCCATGCACGCTCCAAAAACTTCTCTCTGCCAAGAGCATGCTTGTCAATGCCTTCTTCCTTGAGCTTTTCAATAATCTTTACCTCAGTCGCAATGCTCGCATGGTCTGTACCCGGCTGCCAAAGCGCATTATATCCCTGCATTCTCTTAAAACGAATTAAAATATCCTGCATTGTATTGTCAAGGGCATGTCCCATATGAAGCTGCCCCGTGATGTTTGGGGGCGGAATAACGATTGTAAAGGGCTTTTTACTCCTGTCTACCTCGGCATGAAAATATTTTTTATCGAGCCATTTCTGATATATTCTGTCCTCAAGCCCATGCGGATCGTATGTTTTTGCTAATTCCTTACTCATCTTGCTGCTCCTCTCCTACCTGTTTCATAACGTTATTTTATAAAAAAATCTTTCTCCCTAAATTATAATACTATATAATCTTTTTGCAAACGTCAAGTGCTACCAAGGCGAATTTTTGCAAAATTTTAATATTTTGCAAAAATTCTGTCATATAAAAATATTACAAATATTTTATATTGACATATAATACTATACGCCATATAATATTATTAACTTATATATTATATGGCATATAGTATTATACCAAATAAATCTATTTCAGAAAGGAGCATATTGCATGGTTTTTAACACAGGCTCCACTTTGCTTGACGCCATTGTGCTTGCTGTCGTTTCCAATGAGGCAGAGGGTACCTACGGCTATAAAATCACGCAGGACGTGCGCGATGTGATTGATTTGAGTGAATCTACACTCTATCCCGTACTGCGGCGCCTGCAAAAAGATGAATGCCTTACCACCTATGACAGAGAATGTTCGGGCAGAAACCGCAGGTATTACCAGCTCACTGAAAAAGGTTATGCACAGCTTCAGCTTTATCGCTCAGAGTGGATTACCTACGCATCAAAAATAAGTAAAGTCTTACATTAATAAAGAAGAAAAATCAACAAATCAAAGAATTTTCAACTGGCAAATTGCATTTTTGCCCAACTTTGCAAAGCAGGAAAAGAAAGGAAATGAAAATGAATAAGAACGAGTATTTAGACCGACTCTCAAGGCTGCTCGCGGATATCTCCTACGAGGAGCATGAGGAAGCGCTCGCTTACTACCGCGAATACATTGAAGACGCCGGTATTGAAAACGAACAGCGCATCATTGAGGAGCTTGGTACACCGGAGCATCTCGCACAGGAAATACGCGAAGGGCTTTCCAAAAAAGGAGAACCAAGCAAACGGCAGGGAGAATCAATCCATGCCCCTGAACTGAGCGCAAACGACAATATCGGAAATGACAGTGGTACCTATCATTATAGTTACGGTGATAACAACAACAATTATTATAACAATAATAACCACACAGCAAACGCAAAGCAGGAAAAAGATAAGTCAAACACAGCTCTAATCATTATTCTTCTTGTACTGACATCACCAATCTGGTTTTCGGTTGCATGTACCGTTATCAGTGCAGTTTTTGGCTTTATTTTAAGTATTATCGCAATCACGCTCTGTATTGGCGTAGCAGGCATTATCTGCATCATCGCAGGCATCGCACTTATTATTACCGGAATTTCGGCATTCCTGTCAATTGCAGTTTTTTCCGTCTCAGGACCACTTGCAGGCGCTGCGCTGATCGGCGCAGGCTTTATCGCGTTAGCGCTTGGCATTCTGTTCCTTGTTCTGACGGTATGGCTCTGCGGCTGGGCACTTCCGGCACTTATACAATTGATCAGACAAACCATCAGCCGTATTTCGCGTAAGAAAAAGGAGGCACACGCATGAAAAAATTTGCACACGCATCACTAACCGTAGCAGGAATCTTATTTCTCATTGGGGCAATCATTCTTATCATATGCATTTTTTTTGCAGGCAGCATACACGGTATACTCACAGAATCTGTATCCTCAGAGCTGCACAATACTGTGAATGGCAATATTTTCCATCTTTGGAGCGGAAATTCTTATTATCACTTTGACAACAGCTATCCCATATACAACGGACAACATACGGACGACACCGCTGCAGCCGCCTCCGACATAACAGAACTGTACATTAACCTGAATTATACTAATTTCACGCTTGTTCCCTCACAGGACGACTATTTTCACATCTCCTCTGAGGGCAGCGGAAAATACCAATACTACACAGACGGTTCTGCCTTTTATATTGATGGTTTCTTTAACCGCAGTACTACAAATGCCAATCGGCTTACGCTTGAAGTTCCGGATATCGGCTTTTCCTGTGTAGATATTGATTTTGGCGCCGGCACCGCCAATCTATCCTCCTTGAAAAGCGATTCTCTGATTATGTGTATCGGCGCCGGAGAACTGACTGTCGATGATGTTAGTTGTGACTACCTTGCAACGGAGGTCGGCGCCGGTGCCGCATCTGTCAAAAGCGGAAAAGTCAAGGAGGCTGACTTTGACGTCGGCATGGGCCAACTGTCTTACAACGGTTATATCAATGACGCTCTCGATGCAGAAGTCGGTATGGGCAATATTACACTGCAGCTTTGGGACTCACAAGAGCAGCACAATTACGATTTGGAATGCAGTATGGGCGTTATCACACTTGGCCAGAAAGAATACGGCGGATTGGCATTTGAAATGGAATTCGACAACGGCGCAGACTCCAACTACTCACTTGAATGCGGTATGGGCAGCATTAACGTTTCCTTTGAAGATATAGAAAATAATTAAAACAAATACATGGAGGATGATTATGAATTATCAAGACGATAACAACAATTACAAAAGACTTCACAAATCACAAACTGACAAATTTATTTGCGGCATATGCGGAGGAATTGGAGAATACCTAAACATCGATCCAACGCTTGTGCGCCTTGCATGGGTCATATTTTCCGTATGCGGTGGCTGTGGAATACTTGCCTATATTATTGCAGCAATTATCATTCCACCAAACTAAACAGGCATTTTTGCGCTGTGAATTTTCCTATGGCAAACTTTATTTTTAATATATAAACTTTATTTCGGTTATGCTATACTAAAAAGAGAAAAATAACTTTAAAACAATACGGAGGATTACCGAATGCAAAGAAATATATTAAAAATCGCACTCGCATGTGGCATGGCGCTTTTTCTTGCAGCACCCCCTATAAATACTTTGACTGCTGCCGAAAATTCTACTCAATCCACTGTTGATACAGACACACAAAACGGCGGTGCATCAGAATTGCGGGAGATCTATTATGTAAATGCGCAAAGCGGGTTAAAAGTGCGCAGCGCTCCTTCCAAAGATTCTGAGGTCATAACACTTCTCCCTTATGGAGCAGAAGTCACCGTTATCGGAACATCTGACAACAGCTGGTTTGAAATAGAATATTCCAATGAAAGCGCTTATGTATCTGCAAGCTACATCACAAAGTCATCTGAAGATACCACAGGCACTGACACAGACGGCAGCACGACAGAGACAGACGAAAGCATTCCCTCAACGGTGTCAGCTCTTGATAATGTGGAAACAACACTTGGTGCTACCCCTGTTATTCTTGCATTGATTGCTGCAATCATAATTATGATACTCCTTGCAATATTTACAGCATACAGTTTTCTGAAAAAAGATAAAAATAACTGCAATGAAGCGTATGACGAGGACTACAATGAGGAAGATTACGACGAAGATCGTGACGACTATGCTAATGGTTATGATGAGGACACTTACAGCAATGACAGCGAAGAATCCATTGATGAAGCGTATTATGATGAAGAATATTATGACGACGAAGAATAAAAAATTTAACAGCAAAAAAGTACGAATAAATCGTACTTTTTTGTTATTAAAACCCAATCTTGTTATTTGACTTTGTCCTAAGCATCTTAATGGAAGACTCAATATCTCCCAACTCTCCAAGCACTTCCTCCGCGACCTCAAGCTGGGCCGAATTAATGCAGAAAACAATATCCGGCTTTCTGCCGCCAAATATCTTTGACAGCAGTCCCGGCTTTTCCCACCTTAGAAAATAAGAAACTCTCGCTTTCATAAAAGCCTTTTCTATAACAACCTTCACATCTGCATCTGTTACAGAACAAAAATCTATTTCATTGTTTACCTTTACCTTACTATATTCATTCTCCACAATTACGACGCCTTCTTTCGTTTCATTATTTTAATAAAATGTCTTTCCTTCCTCAACTATCAATATCCTACCAGCTTTGATATCAACGATTGTGACAGCACAGTTTTTATGCACGCCGCCACGCCAAAAATCCTGAATTGGAGTATGATTCATATTGGATAAAAGACCTCTTAACGCAGCGCCATGCGTTGATACTAATATTGTTTCATGCTCCATATCCTTATTATGCATCATTTCGCCTAAAAAATCAGCAGTTCTTTTTTGCAATTCCTCTATGGACTCCGCCCCTTGTGGCGGCTTGTACGCCTCCGGCTCATCAAAGAAATTCATAAACGCCGGATCCGGAATATTATACCCCTCTTTTGCACAACAAAGTCCCTCATACACGCCAAAGCCAATCTCTATGATACGCATATCCTCTATCACAGGAATATCACGCTTTCCCTTTATAATCATGGCAGTCTCATACGCACGCTTTAACGGACTTGTATAAACTCTTGTAAACGGTATATCAGCCATTGCTTTTGCAGTCACATGCGCGAGTCTTCTTCCTTCGTCATTCAGCGGAATATCACTTCGCCCCTGAAAGCGTCTTTTGACATTCCATTCCGTTTCCCCATGTCGTATCATATAGAGCCTCATATCCGCGTATCCCCTTCTATTACATCTTATCTATCATATAATAATATAATTCATTTAAAATTGCAATCCTGATGATTTGTATTTTTCCAACTTTATCGAAAAACAAACCGCAATTATAAAAGTGAAAGGACTGGAAATCTCCAGTCCTTTGTGACGTGCGCTAGAGGATTCGAACCCCCGACCTTTTGGTCCGTAGCCAAACGCTCTATCCAGCTGAGCTAAGCGCACACTTATTTGATTTTTAGTTTATTATGCAGTGCCGGCGACCGGAATCGAACCGGTACGGGTATCGCTACCCACGGGATTTTAAGTCCCGGGCGTCTGCCTGTTCCGCCACGCCGGCATAATAAACTCAAAACTATCAAGTATACTGTCTTATGTATTCTCAATAGTAATGGGACCTACAGGGCTCGAACCTGTGACCCTCT
>CAJTMC010000030.1 GCA_910577115.1 uncultured Lachnospiraceae bacterium | reverse complement strand
CAGTTAAATTTTTGCAGCAATCTTACATCACATTGAAAATGACGCCCGAAACATCTGTTGAATTTTTTAACTGAATATACCAAAACAAGTTGATTTTTTCAGTTGGCTGTTCCAAAATTAACTTATTTTTTCAACTCACTTTTTCCGCTTTCCCCAAATTTCCGCTTGTACCAAAAGGAAGCACATGATATAATTTATTTGCGTGTAGGTATATCATGGCTTCGGTCTGATACATACCATTGGGCGGTTTCCTTAGAAGCCGCCTTTTATACTGCTGATTTTCTTGTAACAGACTTTACATCATTCTTATCCCGCAGGTTCTTCCCCTCGTTCACTTCCATGAACTTCTCCAGTATATCAATTTTGATAAGTACCTTTCTCCCGACTTTGAGGACGGGTAGTTTTCCCCACTCTACAAGGTTTCGCAGGGTATTCCTCCCGATACCCGTATAATCGGCAGCTTCTTCAATGGATAGTGCAATTTTCGTTTTGGTCATTAACTCACCTCCCTTTTAATTGCATAATGCAATTTCGATAGTACGCTTACTATAACGCTTTTATAATCTCTTGTCAAGCATTATGGCAATTCAAAAATCATTTTTAAGTTGCATATTGCATTATTGCTTTTTCTATGCTATACTTTGTCCATACCGAAAAAGGAGGCGTATCAGTATGAAAGATAAAGAGTTACGCAAGCTGATCGGTAGCAGGGCAAAACAGCGGAGGGTTGAGTTGGGATTAAACCAGCCTTATGTCGCAGAGAAGATGGGGGTAGCCACTTCCACAATCGTGCGTTATGAGGCGGGAACAATCGACAACACAAAGAAGCTGGTCTTGGAAGGTCTTTCAGAAGCACTCCATGTGTCTGTGAAGTGGCTGAAAGGGGAAACGGAGGAATACCAAACGGACATTACGGATAATAGGGAATTATTTATTCGTGATGTGATGAATTCCATCGTAAACAAACTCCCCTATGATATGAAGCCTGATGAGGCGGATTTTTCCAAAGATTTACTGCTGCTGATGTTGAAGGAATATGAATTGTTCGTGGATTCTTTTCAGTTTGCCTGCAAGAATTTCAAGGACAATGCGGAAAATGCCGCACTCGCTCAGACAATGGGGTTTGAATCGAATAAGGAATATAACGAGATTATGTTTCTCAGGGAAATCACCCACACCGTAAATATGTTTAACGATATGGGCGATATTGTGAGGCTCTATTCCAAAAATCCCGAAACAGCCACCATAAGGCTTGCAAATCTTCTTTCTATGGTATCGGGGGAAGAATCCGAATCGGTATAGCTTGGCAGCCGGAGTTATGATATACTTACACGCAGAAAGCATTTCATCAGTTCCGATTGCCATACGCAATAAAGGTTGCGTTTATCGAAAGGAGAAACGATTATGGCAAAAGGATCAGTTCGGAAGAAAGGAAAAAAATGGTACTACCGCTTCTATGTGGAGGACGCAAGTGGAAATCTGGTACAGAAAGAATATGCAGGAACAGAAAGCAAAAGCGAAACGGAAAAGCTGTTAAGGCAGGCAATGGAAGATTACGAAAGCAAGAAATTCATTGCAAAGGTGGACAATATCACCCTTGGACAGTTGCTTGACACATGGGCAGAGGAAGAATTAAAGACAGGAACATTGAGCAATGGAACTGTCGGTACTTATCTTCAGGCGATCAACCGCATTAAACAGCACCCTGTAAGCAGACGAAAGCTAAAAACGGTTACTTCGGGGCGTTTGCAGCAGTTCATGGATATCATGTCTTTTGGAGGCACGATTGAAGATTTTGTTTCCAAAGGATATTCCAAAGACTACGTAAAGTCATTTTCCGCAGTATTACAACAGTCATTCCGCTTTGCGGTGTTCCCGAAACAGTACATTACGTTCAATCCCATGCAGTATGTAGTCATGAGGCATAAAAAGGACGATATGGACTTGTTTGCGGAAGAAACGGACACCGACAATGGCAAAGTCAATCCACTGTCATTTGAGCAGTACCAAAAGCTGATTGCACAGCTTGGCAAGCGGAGCAAAGACGCAATCCTACCTGTACAGATAGCCTATTTCACAGGTCTCAGGCTTGGGGAAGTGGCAGGACTGACTTGGCAGGATATCAACTTTGAGGAACAATGCCTGACAGTCCGCAGAAGCGTCCGCTACAATGGCGCTACCCATAAGCACGAAATCGGCTCGATAAAAAGGAAGAAAGTGCGGATCGTTGATTTTGGGAACGCCCTCGCTGACATCCTGAAGAAAACAAGGAAACAGCAGCTTAAAAACCGTATGCAGTATGGCGGACTCTACCACAGGAATTTCTACAGGGAAGTTACAGAGAAAAATCGGGTACATTATGAGTATTACAACTTGGGAATGGCAGAGGATGTGCCGGAGGATTATACGGAAATCTCCTTTGTATGTCTGAGGGAAGATGGCTGTCTGGAACTTCCAGCCACCGTAGAAACAGCCTGCCGGACAGCGGCAAGGAAAGTACCGGAGTTAGAGGGGTTCCACTTCCACACATTAAGGCACACCTACACAACAAACCTGTTATCAAACGGGGCGCAGCCAAAAGATGTGCAGGAACTTTTAGGACACTCGGACGTAAGCACTACCATAAATGTCTATGCACACGCTACAAGGGAGGCAAAGAGGGAATCTGCAAAACTCTTGGATAAGGTTGTGGGAATGAATTAAAACTGAATAAGAAAAACTTTCCCTTGTAACCTACCCATAAGGGCAAAAACAAGGGAAAAGGATACATATTTTGAGGTTGGCATAGCGCAAAGCCTTGAAAACTGGGGAAACTTATGGAAAAAGCTTACAAACCGGAATTTGGAGGAATAAAATGGATAGGCCAATTGTAACGTTATTTATGCTTATGTCGGTAGACGGGAAAATCAGCACTGGAGCAACAGACAATTTGGATGTCGACAAAGATTTTCCTAAAATCGCAGGCGTGAAGGAAGGTCTGCATCAATATTATGAAATAGAACAGACAACGGACCTGTGGTCGCTCAACTCTGGCAGAGTACAGGCGAAAATAGGCGTTAATACGAAGAAAATACCGAATAAGACGCCCGTTTCGTTTGTAGTGATTGACAACAGTCATTTGACTGAGCATGGTATTCGCTATTTTTGTGCCCTGTCAAAAGAATTTGTGCTGATCACATCCAACACAGGCCATCCGGCATTTGGGGTGGATGAGGACAACCTTCATATCATCTGTCAAAGCGAGTTGTCTTTGAAAGATGCACTTGCAAAACTCAAGTCGGAATTTGGCTGTCAGAGGATTACCATACAAAGCGGCGGCACATTAAACGGGCTGTTTCTTCGGGAAAAACTGTTCGATTATATTGATATTGTTGTCGCCCCTGTTTTAATTGGCGGCAAGGACACATCCACCTTGATTGACGGAAAATCTATACTATCAGAAAATGAATTATCACAATTAGGAGTGTTGAAATTACAGGAGTGTATGGTTTTGGAGGACTCATATCTCAGATTGCGCTATAAGGTGATTCATTGACAGCTTCCGGTTTGAAGAATTGTCAGATGAGTGCAAATTGGGGGAACACTTTTCCGAAAAAGGAGAAAATGGAACATTGACGCAAATGCGCAGGAAAGGAGAATATAAATGAAACCGATTAGACTGGTTATGGAGGCGTTTGGCTCCTATGGGGACAGGACAACGATAGATTTTACGCAGCCCAATCAAAATCTGTTTTTGATTACAGGCGACACCGGAGCAGGAAAGAGTACGATTTTTGACGCGATTGTGTTTGCGCTATACGGAAAAGCAAGCTCAACGGAAAACGAAAAGAAGGGTGAGATTTTGCGCAGCCAGTATGCAGCGCTTTCCGCGGAACCGTTTGTAGAGCTGGAGTTTGCAGAGGGAGAGAATGCCTACACCGTCAAGCGAATCCCCGCGTATCGGAAACTGCGGGAAAAAGGCGAGGGAAAGGGAACCCTAAAGGAAAAAGCAGAAACGGAAAAGGTATCTCTGTTTCTGCCAAACGGACAGGAATATGCAGCCTCAATTGATGAAACAAACAAAAAAATAGAAGAAATCACAGGTCTTACAAAAGCACAGTTTATGCAAATCGCGATGATTGCACAGGGCGAATTTATGAAAATCCTGCGCGAAGAATCAAAGCAGAAAAAAGAGATTTTCCGAAAGCTGTTTCACACAGAGATTTTTGAAAAGCTTGTCAGAGAATTAGAAAAACGCAAGAGTGAAAAAAGCAAAGCGTTTGAGAGCGTTAAGGCAGAATGCAGAGCGATTGCTTTAGGCGTGACGGTTCCGGAAAATGATGAATGCACAGAAAACCTGAATGTGTTAAAAAATCAGATAACCGGCGGAACGCTGGCGAACATGGAACCGTTTATGGAAGAGCTTGCAACGCTTTGCAAACGACTTGAAGAGGAGCAAAAAAACCTTGCCGACCATTATCAAAAGGCGGAACAAAAAAGAGATCGCACAAAAGAAGCATACACAAGAGCAGAGGAGCTTGTGAAACATTTCACACAGTTAGAAAACGCCGAAAATACGTTAAAGGAATGTGAGCGTACAAGCGATGCGATAGAACAGACGAAAGCGCTGATTCAAAATATCCGTGCAGCCTATGAAATCAGAACGTTGTTTGGGCAGTATGAGGAGGCAGGAAAAAAAGCAGAAGAAACAAGCGCCAATATCGAAAAAAAGAAAGAACTGTTACCTGCATTAACTGCGACGGTCAATGAGGCGGACGCGGCAGAACAGCAGGCAAAGACCGCATTGGAAACAGAGCAGGGAAGCTTTCATAAAATTCAGGAGCGTGTTACGGAGGCAAAAAAGACCTTTGATAAAATCAGACAGGCAGAGAAAGAACTGCAAAAAAGCAAAGATATACTGAAAAAAGCAAGAACAGCCGAGGAAGCTGCCCGCAAGTCACTTGAGGAGTTAGACATCGAGGAGCGCAACGGCAAGGCAAGAGCCGCAGAGCTTGGAAATGCGGAGGCAATCTATGAGGCTTGGAAGGGAAAACAGGCAGAAGTAGAGCGGATTGGAGAAGAGGTTGCCAGTTTGAAAAAACGAAAGTCGGAGTTGACCAAAAGCGCTGTCAAGATGCAAAAAGCACAGGAAGATTTTGCAGCGGCGGCAAGCGCATATAAGGAGAAAAATAACGAATATCAGCGATTGAATGAATGCTATATGGCTTCAAAAGCAAAATACTTTTTAGACAGGCTTGAGGACGGAAAGCCCTGCCCAATCTGCGGTGCGATAGAGCACCCTGCGCCTTATCAAATTGAGGCTGATGCGGAGGATATTTCGGAAGAACGTTTAGAGGAGATTAAAAACGAGGTTGACAGACGCAACAAAGAGCAGCTTGATTTGGCGGGTCTGTCGAATGCTGCCGTAACGGCATGGGAAGAAAAAAAGAGCGTGTTTGCGGAAAGCCTTGAAAAGTTAAAACGTTGCGAAGGTCTAAATACATACAGCGATTCGGTCGGTCGGGAGCTTTCGGACGAAACAGTGGAAGATATTTTTAAACACTGGAAAACTGCGGTTTCAAAAGAGGGAAAAGAACTTGAGCAAAACTTACAAGAGCGTCAGAAGCTTGAAAAATTACTATCCGATGCCGCAGAAGAAAAGGAAAAGCTGCGTGAAACGATTGAGAACCACCATAAAGCCGTAGAGGCGGCAAACACAGAAGGAAAGAGCACCGAACGGGAAATCGAGAGCCTGAAAGAAGGATTAAAATACGCATCTGAGGAAGAAGCCGAAAAAGAATTGCAGGCAGCACAGAAAGCATATGCCGCAAAAAAGAAAGCACAGGAACAGGCAGCCCAAGCCGCAATAAAAGCCGCAAAAGATAAGGCAGAAACAGAAGCTTCCCTTCGCCAGTATGAGCAGGAGCTTCCGAAACAAACTGCGGATACGGCAAAAAAGAAAGAAGCGTATGAAGCAATCCTGCAGGAAAAGGATTTATCCGAATCCGAGTGGAAGGAGCTTGTTGAAAAACACCGCAAAGACGAGCCGGAACAGCTTCAAAAAGAGGTGCAGAAATACGGAGAGAAAAAAGCGTCGGCACAGAGTCTGAAAGACGCCGCCGAAAAAGCGGTCGCCGGAAAAGAACGCCCCGATATGGACACTTTGCAAAAGGAGCAGGAAACGGCACAGGAGGCATACCGCAGTGCACGTGAAACGTATGATGCGGTAAGGACGCTTTATAAGGACAACCAAAAAGTTTATGAACAGCTAAAACCGCGCAACCTAGAATGCACAGCCGCAGCGTCGGAATACGGCAGACTCGAAAAATTATACAAACTGTTTTCGGGAAATGTCAGTGGAGGACGCATGGATTTGGAAACATATGTTCAGAGATACTATTTGGAGCAAATCCTCTATGCGGCAAACAGACGCTTTCAGGACATGTCGGCAGGGCAGTTTGAGCTGCGCATGATTGAGCTGGACAAGGCTGGCGAGGGAAGAAGCAACAAAGGACTTGACCTAATGGTATACTCCACCGTCACCGGAAAAACGCGCGAAATCCGCACGCTTTCCGGCGGTGAATCCTTCATGGCTGCGCTCGCGCTGTCTTTGGGTATGGCAGACCAAATACAACAAAACGCCGCCGCGTTAAATCTTGACATCATGTTCATCGATGAAGGCTTTGGCTCCCTTGACGAGCATTCGAGAAGTCAGGCCGTAAAAGTCTTAAAGGAAATGGCAGGCGGCTCAAGACTTGTGGGCATCATCTCACACGTCACAGAACTGAAACAGGAAATCGAGAATCAACTGCTGGTCAGCCGTAATGAAAACGGAAGCCATGTCAAATGGCAGACCAGTTAAAGCTTCTCGTCAAGCTCTTTCCGCAGCCGTATAATTTTCTCATACACATCAGGACGATGCTCCTTTAAATGGGCATCTAACAGCTCGCGGCGCTCCATAAACCGTTTGGCAAGATTGGGGTGCTCGCGGGCAATTTTTTCGCCGAGCCGTACTCTGCGCCGTTCAAATTCCAATGCAATCTGATGTTCGTCTTTTCCGGAAATCCGCGCAATCTCCGCAAGATGCGCCTCAAGATGCTCCAGCCATTCGTCCTCGTCCATCGCGCCAAGCTGATTCCAACTGCCATGAATCAGGGTTTCGATATCGCCGGTTTTCTCCAATTCTTCGATTTGCTTATGGATTTGCCGTTCCATCTCTGCCTCGCAGTCCGAACCGTAGGCCCACATAAATTCATGTAATGCATTTTCGGCGCGTTTTTTCGCAACCGAACGATGGCTCGCCTGTGCGCCTTTTATCGGATAAGGTTTTTCTATTCCGAGGTCCGCAAGCGCCGTTTCCACAGTACGCCGCACTGCGCCCTTTTGAATCAGGCTGCCGATGCCAAGCGCGCGCATCTGGTCATTTAATTCTGCCACATGCTCCGTAAGATAAAACGCGATTCCCAGTTTGCCAAGCGATTCATAGAACAGCATCAGGCGCTCCGCCGCAGTGCTGTCAATACTTCCGATGCCGGACGCATCTACAATGACAGCACGCGTGTCATCGGACAGGTTCTTTTCAATATCCGACTGAAAAATTCCCACATTTGCAAAAAATAAGTCGCTGGTAAACCGATAGAGCACGACCTGTTTAATCGGATAAACGTAGTTAAACTGCGAAAGGTCGTGAAAGTTATCATGTCCGGGAATCACACCCAAAAAGCATCTGGGCGGATTGGAGGCACGCAGGATTACTGCTGTGAACGAGAGAATAATTCCCACAAGAACGCCGTTTATCGTTCCTAAAATAAGTACCGCAAAGAACGCGCCCATAAAGATGTAAAATTCGCCTTTGCCGGAACGCTTCAGCTTTGCGGCAAGCTTAAATTCCAGCCCGCCAATCAGCGCCGTCATCACAACCGCCGTAAGAACAGGAATCGGCAGATAGCCGATAAAGCCAGTGCCAAAAAGCAGTACAAAAATCATGGTAATGCCTGCGATAATTCCCGTAAGCTGCGTCTTGCCCTCGTATTGGTCGTTCATCGCCGTCCGCGGTACGGAGCCGTTAATCGGGCAGCAGCCGGTAAATGCAGACGCGAAATTTCCAAGCGAGAATGCAAGGATTTCCTGATTGTCGTTGAGCTTATAGCCGCGCTTGAGCGCATAATTATTTTCTGCAAGCAAGGTCTGCGCCATAATCACGACGGCAACGGAAAGGCTTGCGCCGATTGCGTCCGTAAAATTGATGGATAAAAAATTGGGAAACGCAAAACGCGGAAGTCCCGGTTCCACAGACGAAAGACAGGCGATGCCCATGCTTTCTACGGGAGCAAAATAAGCAAAAAGCGCCCCCAAAACAATCATCACAACCGCCATCGGAAATTTCGGGCAAATCCGTTTTGAAGTCAGCACAATCACAAGCGTGGCGATGCCAAGCAAAAAGGAAGGCAGGTTAAAAACAGGAAGATTACGGATAATATGATCCAAAAGCTCAAACAGCTCTCCCGTCCCCGCCGTTCCGCCAAAAAGCTTTGGCACCTGCATCAAAATAACCGTAGAACAAACACCGGAGATAAAGCCGCCCATGACCGGTTTTGATATAAAATTAACAAGCTTTCCCGCCCCAAGCACGAAAAACAGTAAAAGCCATGCCGCTACATAAAATGTCAGTACGGGGACAACAGTAATCGCCTCGGCAGATTGCGATTCGATTTCAAAGGATAAGAGCGCTCCGCCAATCAGCGCCGCAGGCGCGGCGTCCACGCCAAAGATAAACTGCGGAGAAGTGGAAAAGAGCGCAAACAAAATAATCGGAAAAACAGAGCCGTACAGACCGTAGACTGCGGGCAGCCCCGCAATCTGCGCATAGCCCATCGCAATCGGAATGGACACAGCGGCTATGATTATTCCGGCAATAATATCCTTTGGGAGATTTTGGGTTTGATAACCCTTTAGGGTATGTGCAAAAGAGAGTTTCATAACCACCTTGCCCTTTCGTAGTTGCAATTAACGTTTGCTTTGTTAGTGAGAATGCGTCGCTTCCAAGCGACACTATATTTATTTCGGACGTACGGTCAGCCGTTCAATCAAACCGTTTTCGTCCACCCTTCTTACGGTTGCAATCGCCATAACATGGTAACCGCCAATTGACGCGATAAACTCCGCCTGCTCGTCGTTTACAACTTCCGCGTTGGAAATCAAATACTGACGGAACGAAAATTTATTTTTAAAAAACATGTCAATCGCCTCGCGCCCGTAAACATGGTATTCGTGATGACCGGAGCTGTTTGGGCAGTAGTCGCAAAGACTTCCCTCTACCGCAAATAATTCCGACAGACCTTTGTTATCGCATTTTTGTAATGCGTCAATATATTTTTCAATCGCTTTCATACTTTTTCTCCCCCTGTTAATATACTTTTTCAGAATTTAAAAGCGCATCTGTTCCGCCGTCCGTAAAGAGGATAATGCCATTGACTCCTCTTGCGGCATCGGATAAAAGGAACTTCATGGACTCTGCAATTTCTGCGGGGTCCATCAGTGCATCGGAACCGTATCTGGTTGGGATTGGGAGCGCGCTCACTGCAAATCTTGCCTTGTCGCTTAAGCTGTCCGTCATCGGCGTGCGCACATTTCCCGGTGCAACGGCATTGACACGCACACCGTTTGCCGCCCACGAGGAAGAAATCCTGCGCACCCATCTTGCAAGTGCATATTTTGTCGCCATATACATCGACTGTCCGACTGTTTGGTTTGTTGTATCCAAAGGCTTTACGATATTGCAGATACGCTGCTCGTCGCCCACATTGTTCAGCAAGTCCACAATATCCATTCTTCCGGTTCCCTGTGAGATGGTGTTTGATACGGTCACAACGACGCTGCCGCGCTTCTTCTTTAGAAGGTCATAGACCCCTCTTGCGATTCTGACCGTTCCGAAATAATTCAATGAAATAACAAGCTCATAATTTCCGCAGTTTCCGGAAACGCCCGCATTACAGATAATACCGTCCAGCCCGTCAGGGCATCTTTCATAAATCCCGTCAATCGCCGCCTGCCTGCCTTCCGGCGTCGCAAGGTTCGCGCAGATGTCGCCGCCCTTTAGGTCGATATTGATGACTTTGTGCCCGTCCTTTTTCAATAATTCCACTGCCGCGGCTCCGATTCCGCTCGAACCGCCTGTCACTGCATATACACTCATGATTACCCTCCTGTATTTTTTATGAAATTTGATAGAACTGTAATTATAGTATAGCTTGTTTTTGGCAAATATGAAACAGAAAATTTCCGGTTGTTGGGGATATTTTGTGAAATTTATCGTATAGGGGGGTAAATCATGTATTGAGATAAAAGTAAAGGTTGTTTATGAAAGCGACACAGAGGGCATAATCTATCAAT
Source organism: uncultured Lachnospiraceae bacterium (assembly GCA_910577115.1). Classification (GTDB taxonomy): domain Bacteria; phylum Bacillota; class Clostridia; order Lachnospirales; family Lachnospiraceae; genus COE1. The sequence continues at coordinate 38,055 of CAJTMC010000030.1, read as the reverse complement.
ACATTTTTTGTAAAGTTTTTAGTGATTTTCGGTTTATGTAGAAAAATGTGGAAAATGGTTCATTTATAAGGTATAATTGATAGAAAAACTTAATTTTATGGGAGGATCAATGTTATGGCGATGATACAATGCCCTGAATGTGGAAAAGAAATTAGTGATACCGCAAAAGCGTGTCCTAATTGTGGGTATCCGCTTCAAAAGGAAAAAAAACAATTATCAATTAAAAAGATTGGAATTGTAGCAATGATTGCTTTGCTCGTTCTTGGAAGCATCTTATTTGTTATGACTAGTAAGCTTAATGCTGCAGAGCAAAAAGAGGTAGATTATGTAATTATTGCAATTTCAGATATTGGTGAAGTGAATATTGAAAGTGGTTCTAAAATTGATGAAGCAGAAAAACTGTATAATGAACTTTCTAAAAAATGTCAACGCCATGTCGTAAATCATAAAGAACTATTAGAGGCAAGGGGAACTTATAATTATTATAAAGCCGAGGAAACGAGTGATCTTATTGATCAAATTGGAGAGGTTACGCTTGATAGTCAAATGATTATAGATAAGGCAAAAAAATCATATGATGCTCTTTCGGAAGAACAGAAAAAGTTAGTGGAGAACTACGATTACCTGATTTCAGCTATAGATAAAATAACAGATTTAGCGATTGAGGATACAAAATCAAGAATTTCTGCTATTGGAACAGTAACTTTGGAATCAGGTGATATAATTAAAGATGCGAGGGAGTCATATGATAAACTTACAGATGATGAAAAATCCGTGATTGATAATTATGATGATTTGAAAAATGCGGAAAATGAATATGAACAACTTGCTGTAAATTATTGTATATCATTAATTAATTCGATTGGAATGGTTACGTTGGACAGCAAAAGTAAAATAGATGAAGCCCAAAAAATGTATAATTCTCTTTCAAAAGAATCACAGGATAAGGTTACAAATTATTCAATATTGACCAATGCGAATAATGAGTACACAAAACTTTCAAAAGAAGAAGAGGATAGGAAGAAAACACTTAATCAAGGGGATTCATTTAGTACATCGCAATGGGAAGTAACATACACAAAAACTAATATAACTGCAAAACTACTACCTAATAGTACAAGTGGTTATTATATGTATTATTATGCAGATGATGATGAAACTTTTATAGATATTATTTTTCAGATTAAAAATATCAATACAGATATTTTGGGAATTGAAGATATAATTGGCAACTGCGAGGTAGAATATGATGGAAGTGCATTTACAAAAAATTATGGATTATATACAAGTAGCGGATCAAATATAGATAAAGTTTATATGTGGGATGGATTGGATGCTCTGGATTCAACTACGCTACATGTTGCAATTAATATGCCTAGAGAATTACAAACGAATGATAGACCTGTAACTGTAAAACTTACAATTGCGGGTGAAGAAAAAATTATTAATATAAGGTAGGTGAGCAAATGGCGCTTATTAATTGTCCCAGCTGTGGGAAGGATATTTCAGAAGAAGCAAAAAGATGTCCACACTGTAATAGACGAATAAAGAAAAATAAGTTTATTTTGCCAGTCATTATAGTTATATTGCTTCTTATTGTCTGTGTTGGTGTATTTTATGGCACGAAACAGTATCAAAAGATACAAGCAGAAAAACGGCAGGTACAGATTGAAAGTTTGTTAGTACAAATAGATGAATTTTATGCGGTTCTTGATTTTGACAGCATTCAAAAAAATTATGATGCATTAGAGGAATTGCATTATGATGTATCAAAGCAACGTGAAATATTGGATTATGATAGAAAAGTGTATCCTGATGCATATGCATATTATGAAGCAATAAACGATATTAATGATAAATTGCATAATGGCGATTATAATTCTTTAAGGGAATTAGTTAATAAAATGAAAAATCCAACGGAAAACTTTGAAGCACTAGAAATAAATAATGATTCAGAAATTGGAAAGTATATCAATAATATAAGAGGCAATATTATGTATAGTATGTTCAATTCCGAATATGTTAATAGTACAAAATACGATCTGGATTACTATTTAACATCCCAAGGGTATGCAATTATTTTGGAGACATATACAGAAGAGTTAGTTAAAGAAAAATTTCCTTATATAGAATCACAAAAGTAAATTGTCCCCAAAGGATTACGGCGAATACCGTAGTCCTTTTTAAATGTTCGTTTAAGCATAACTTACTGCCAAAGTGAAGGAAGCTTTCTTTGCCATAAGCATGTTACAGGGCAATCAATTCGTATCTGAATTGACTAACAAGGTATCATGGTATATATTTTTAATAAAGTTATTTTATACGATACACCTGTATCAAAGCAGACTGGAAATGGCAGACGTCATATAAATAGTTGAATCTGTTTATGCGGTAGACTTTGATACAGCTATAAGAGTTTGAAGGACAAAGTCATAAAGTAAATGCTATATATTTTTCTTAGATATTTAGATGCAAAAACAGGAGGCAAATATGCAGACAAATGAAGTACTTTCCAAAATAGAAGAAAACATCGCAAAAGTAATCATCGGCAGGCGCGAGGTCACGCGCCTGCTGCTCGCGTCGCTCGCGGCAGGCGGACATGTCCTTTTAGAGGACGTCCCCGGTACCGGAAAGACAGTGCTTGCGAAATCGCTTGCAAAGTCAATGGGGTGCCGTTTTGAGCGCGTGCAGTTTACGCCGGATTTACTTCCGAGCGATGTGACAGGACTGTCATTTTTTAATCAGGAAAAAGGCGCGTTTACCTTTAAAGAAGGCCCTGTATTCACAAATATCCTCTTGGCAGACGAAATCAATCGGGCAACGCCGCGCACGCAGTCGAGCCTGCTTGAGTGCATGGCGGAACGACAGGTGACGGTAGACGGGGAAACGAGGGAATTGGAACCGCCGTTTTTCGTCATCGCCACGCAAAACCCTGTGGAAACAATCGGCTGCTTTCCACTCCCCGAGGCACAGCTTGACCGTTTTATGATGAAAATCAACATGGGCGGCATGAGCGCGGACGAGGAGCGCAAGCTGATAGACCGCTTTATCAGCGCCGAACCGCTGTCGCAAATCAGCGCAGTATGTACGGCGGAGGACATTCGGCAGCTTCAAAAATCGTGCAGGGAAATCTTCGTGCATGATGATTTGAGAAATTACATCGTGTCACTCGTGCAGGCAACGAGAAAAAACAAGCAAAGCGCAGCGTCTTCATGGCAGGGGGTAAGTCCGCGCGGAACGCTTGCGTTTCTGCGCGCGGCACAAGGCTATGCACTTGTGGAAGGACGCGATTACGTCGTGCCCGAGGACATTCAAACAGTAGCGGCGCCTGTGCTTTGCCACCGGTTTATCGGAGAGCTTGAGGAATCGCAGAAGGAAAGCTTTGTCAACGGACTTTTAAACAGTGTGGAACTGCCAACGGAGGACTGGAAAAAGAGGTAAACATGTTTCTGTTTTTATTGCTTGGAATTGCCATAGTCGGCGTCTTATGGGATTTCTATTATAAAAAGGTCTGGATCAAAGATGTGGACGTAAAGCTCTGGTTCGACACCGACGCGCTCTATGCCGGCGGACAGACAAAGCTTTACGAGGTCATTGAAAATAGAAAGCGGACGCCGCTGCCTGTCTTGGAGGTGGGCTTTCACACCAAAAAGGAGCTGGACTTTGCCGACACCGAAAATACAAGTGTCAGCGACTTCATATACAAAAGAGATGTGTTTTCCATACTTGGCAGACAGCGGATCACAAGAGAGATTGCCGTCAACTGCAAAAAGCGCGGGCATTATGCGGTAAGCGACGCTGATCTTACAACACATACCCTGCTATACAAAAAAAGCTACAGTGTGGGAATTGAAACGGACGCGTCGATTTATGTCTATGCAAAAATGACAGATGTGTCAGAAATTATGACCGTTTGCGAGCGTATGCTGGGTACGCTCCAATGCGCAAAAAGACTGTATGAGGATCCGTTCGCATTCCGCACAATCCGCGGTTACACGACAGACGATCCGATGAAAACCATCAACTGGAAGGCGAGCGCAAAAACCGGCGCACTCATGGTCAATACGTTTGACTCCGTACAGTCGCAAAAGGTCATGATTTTTTTGGACGTTGCAGATACGGGAATCTTAAAACAGGAAGCGCTGGTCGAGGAGAACATTGCCATTGCGGCAACACTTGTAAGAAAACTGTTAAGACAGGGAATCGAAACAGGTTTTGCATGGAACAGCAAAGATAGCGGAGAATGGATTTTGCCCACAAACAAAAAGAGTATACTAATTGAACTTGAGCGTATGCTCGCAGACTATGACGCCGCAAAGGGGACAACCGCGTTTTCGGAGCTTGTCACAGGGAAGAAAGAAACACAGGAAAAGTTGACTGACGATACGCTTTTCATTGTGATTACAAAAAATCCTGATGAAACACTTTGGAATATATTAAAGATACAATCAAAAGATTACGCCATTCTTGTAATTGAAACGGTTTATCGCGGAGAACAGCAGTTTGCACACACAAAAGAACCGATGCCAAACGGAATGCGTGTATTGGTCAGGGAGGTGGAGCGCGTATGAAACTGCTGACTTATCTTCATGCGACACTGATTGCAATGCTTGTACTGCCGCTTTTGTATGCAATTGCGGAGCTTCAGGACGCGGACGGCGAAGGAATGCTCTATCTGAAATGTCTGTTAATTTTCATTCCAATCATGGTGACGGAAATCGCAGTGCGCCGTCTGAAAAATCTTGGCGCTTACCTGTTTTCCTGCATTGCAGTGACTTTGGCGTTATGGGGCGTAATCCGGTTGTTTTTTGGCGGCAGCGGAGTCCTTTATTCGATTGTGATAATAGCAGAAAGCCTGTTTGCCGGCTTAATCCGCTTTCGGGAACGATTAAGGCTGGCAAGACAGCAGCGGGAGGACGACCTTTACGCGGCGCCTGCCATTAGCCTGATAAATCAGCCGTCGCTTGGATTTCTATGGTACTTTGCGGTGATGTACCTGATTGGCATTATTTTTTATTCCAAAACCCTTTGCGATATCGCGTTTTGGAACGGGGCAATTTATTTTTTTGTCGCACTTGCGTACACCTACATCACAGAAACCAATCATTACCTTGGGTTAAACAAGCGGACGAAAAGCATTCCGCGAAAAAGGCTTTATACAATCAGTGCGGCAATGGCAGGACTTTTCGCTTTGCTGGTATTGATTGCAATGCTGCCTTCGTTTTTCCTTGCAGGGCAGCGGCGTTATACGGATATCCGGACATGGTCTGATAATATGCAGTATGTAGAATACCAGCCAATGGCTGCGCCGCAGACAGGCGGGGATGGCTATGCAGGTGATGACTGGGTTATGATGTTGCATGAAGGAGAGCCGATTCCGGAGCCTTCGAAGTTTTGGACATATCTTGGGTGGATTTCCATAGCAGGATTCGTGATGTTTATGGCTCATTGGGCAGTGAAAATGTTCCGGCAGGTCTTTTTGGAGTTTCGGGACAGCTTTGACGAAAATGGTGACAAGGTGGAGGAGCTTGACGACGAGTCTTTGCAAAAGGAAGAACGGCTTGCCTTAAGGCGCGGCGTTAAGGCAGACAGTGAGGCGGAGCGTATCAGGCGTATATACAGGCGGACGATTAGGAAGCATCGAAAAGAAATTCCGGCACCGTATGAGTCCCCGTCGGAGCTTGAGAAAAATGCAGGACTTTTTGAGGACGAGGACATGAAACGGCTTCATGTAAAATATGAGAATGTGCGGTATGGACAGAGAGAGGGCTGTTAAATATGCCTCTTTGGCTCGGGGAACTTGGTCGAAGTACATTTTGTTGGGATTACTAAAATTTAATACGAAATAAGAAGGAAAAATCTGCTATTTTTATATATTTAAAGAAAATTCTGAAAAAAGATTAAGTAATCCTTTACAAATGATGTAATATCAGATATAATTTTTTTATACATTATTACTAATCAACAAACCACTTAAAAGGAGGTACACAATTATGGGAAAGTTACAAAAAAAGATTCTTTGCATTCTTCTTTCCGTAACCATGTTAGTCGCTTTGACAGCTTGCGGAGGAGGCAATGACAACGCTGCAGGAGGTAGCACAGTCAGCAACGATAACAACGCTGCAGCTCCGGCGGAACCGGCAGCTCCGGCAGAAACCACAGCAGCAAATGACGACAGCGGCGACGCAGTGGCTTTGGAAGGCAGTGTGGCAGTATTCTACTACACTTACGGCGATACATACATTTCAAGCGTGCGTGCGGCATTGGATTCTGCACTTGACGCAGCAGGCGTTTCATATCAGGATTACGACAGCAACAACAGCCAGACAACACAGTCTGAGCAGGTTACGACAGCGCTTGCACAGGGTGCAACAGTGTTGGTTGTAAACTTAGTTGATACAGGTTCTGACGACGCAGCAAAGAACATCATCAGCCAGGCAAACGGCGTTCCGGTTATTTTCTTCAACCGTTCCGTAAGCGAAGAGGCTGTTACAAGCTCTGACAAGTGCGTATTTGTAGGTACGGACTATGAGATGGCAGGCCACATGCAGGGCGAGATGATCGGAAACTATCTGGTAGAGAACTATGATACACTTGATTTGAACGGCGACGGTACAATTTCTTATGTTATGTTCAAGGGTCAGGAAGGCAACGCAGAGGCAGACGCACGTACACAGTACGGTCAGGAAGACGCAGATGCGATTTTGGAAGCGGCAGGAAAGCCGGCACTCAGCTTTTATGACAGCGCAAACAGCAACAAGTATCTCGTAGATCAGGCAGGTGCATGGTCTTCAGCAGCAGCAACCGAGTATATGCAGACACTGATGTCTCAGTACAGCGAGGCAAACGGCAATATGGTAGAGCTTGTTATTGCAAACAATGACGAAATGGCAATCGGCGCAATTACGGCTTTGCAGAATGCAGGCTACAACAAGGAAGGCGCAACTGTTATTCCGGTATTCGGCGTAGACGCAACGGATGCTGCAAAGGATGCGATTTCGGCAGGTTCCATGATTGGAACAATTAAGCAGGATGCAGACGGAATGGCAAACACCATCGCAACAATCGCACAGAACTATATGGGCGGAAAAGAAGCATTTGACGGTGTTGAGGCTGAAAATGTAGTTGGAACATGGCGTGTAAATATTCCTTATGCTACTTATACAGGACAATAAATTGTGCTGGCGCCCAATTTCGCGGGTTGTAGACAGTATATCAGCTATTGACAGTGCAGCCGTACTTCGGTGCGGCTGCATTTCTTAATCTAATAAGCCGATTCGCGGAGCGTGTCGGCGTTTGGTCTTATCAAGAATAAGAAATTTGGGAATCAGGAGGCGAGAATGACTATGCAAGAGACAAATGCTTCCGTAAAAGACGGAAATCAAAATGTCCTTCTGAAAATGGAGGGAATTTGTAAAGAATTTCCCGGCGTCAAGGCGCTTGACAACGTATCTTTAACCGTAAAAGCGGGGACGGTTCATGCTCTGATGGGAGAGAACGGAGCCGGCAAATCGACTCTGATGAAATGTCTGTTCGGTGTGTACTCAAAGGACAGAGGTGACATCTATCTGGAGGGAAAGAAAGTGGAATTTAAGACCTCCAAAGAGGCGCTTGAGAACGGCGTGGCGATGGTGCATCAGGAGTTAAATCAGGCGTTGAAGCGTAACGTCATGGACAATATGTGGCTGGGGCGTTTTCCTAGAATATCAGGCTGGTGTCCACTCACCAGTGAGAAAAAGATGTACGACGAAACAAAGAAGGTCTTTGCCGATTTGGAAATCAATGTAGATCCGAAACGGATTATGAGCACCATGCCGGTGTCCCAAAGGCAGATGGTCGAGATTGCCAAGGCGGTATCCTATCAGTCTAAGGTAATCGTGTTTGACGAGCCGACATCCTCCCTTACGGAGGAAGAAGTAGAACATTTATTCAGAATTATTAACATGCTGCGCGACCGTGGCTGCGGCATTATTTATATCTCGCACAAAATGGAAGAGATTTTGCGGATTTCCGACGAGGTAACCATTATGCGTGACGGACAATGGATTGCGACACGTCCGGCAAAATCCCTCACCATGAACGAGATTATCAAGCTGATGGTTGGGCGCGAGCTGACAAACCGTTATCCGGAAAAGGACAATGAGGTTGGAGAGCCGCTTTTGGAGGTCAAGTCACTCTCGGCGATGTACTCCAAGCTCAAGGACGTTTCTTTTGTCGCAAACAAAGGAGAGGTTTTGGGTGTGGCAGGCTTGGACAGTTCGGGACGAACAGAGCTTTTGGAAAATATTTTTGGCATTGCAACGCGCAAGAGCGGTGAAATCTATCTGCATGGAAAGCGGGTTCAGAACCGAAACGCGAGGGAATCGATTGCAAACAAATTTGCAATGCTGACGGAGGAGCGCCGTGCAACCGGAATTTTTGCCATTCGTGATATTCAGGCGAATACGACCATATCAAGTCTGCGAAAATACCGCTATAAGGGGATACCGTTTTTGAGTGATAAAAAGCTTGCGGAATCGACGGAGTGGGGAATCAAGGCAATGCGCACAAAGACACCGACGCAGAAAACACAGATTCGTTCGCTATCCGGCGGTAATCAGCAGAAGGTTATTTTAGCGCGCTGGCTTTTGACTGATCCAGAGGTTCTGCTGCTTGACGAGCCGACGCGTGGAATTGACGTAGGTGCAAAGTACGAGATTTACCAGCTCATTCTGAATTTGGCGAAGGCGGGAAAAACCGTTATCATGGTTTCTTCCGAAATGCCGGAGCTTTTGGGCGTGTGCGACCGGATTTTGGTGATGTCAGGCGGACAGCTTGCCGGCGAAGTGGACGCCAAAACGACAACGCAGGAGGAGATTATGACACTCGCTGCGAAGTATGCATAAGGAACGGGCATTGTGTATGACGGTTTATCACAAGCGTTATATTTATTAGGACAGGAGGTATGAACTGTGGCTGAAAAAGATAAATTAAAAAAAGTCGGGGACATTCTGCTCAATAATGCCATGTATATCATTATTGCGATAGCAGTCGTGTACATCACGATTATGCGTCCCACTTTCTTGGGAATTCCTTCCATTGTAAATATTATATCCCTGACGGCGGCAAAGCTGCCGATTGCGTTGGGAATTGGAGGTTGTATTGTGCTGACCGGAACGGATATTTCGGCTGGCCGCGTTGTCGGTCTGACGGCATGTATCTCTGCCTCTTTGCTGACAACTGTTTTTAAGGTATTCCCGAATATGACAAGTGCGGTACCGCTTCCGCTTGTGCTCCTTTTGGTTCTCGCAGTGGGTGCGCTTGTGGGCTTTGTAAACGGTTTTAGTGTGGCGAAGTTTAAGCTGCATCCGTTTATTGTAACGCTCTCAACGCAGCTGATTGTGTACGGCGTCATTCTGATGTACTTAATGCGCGGCGTGAACAACGGTCAGACGTTGAGCGGACTTGCAGACAATTACCGCACGTTTGTAACGGGTACCCTTTTTAGCATCGGAGGGGTGGCGGTTCCGAAGTATGTGCTTTATTCTTTGATTTTAACCGTTGTAATGTGGATTATTTGGAACAAGACGACCTTTGGAAAAAATATGTTCGCTGTCGGCTCAAACGAGGAAGCGGCGAACGTGTCCGGCGTTAATGTTACCCGCACCATTATCATGGTATTTATGCTTGCCGGAATGATGTATGGCATTACCGGATTTTTGGACGGCGCGCGTATCGCTTCGGCAAACGCAAACACAGGCCTTAATTACGAGTGTGACGCGATTGCGGCATGCGTTATCGGCGGCGTATCGTTTGTCGGCGGTATCGGACGCATCAGCGGTATTGTGGTAGGCGTATTGTTGCTGCAGATTATCTTTACCGGCTTGAATTTCCTTGCGGTAGACGCAAATATGCTCTATATCATCAAGGGTTTGATTATTTTGATCGCTTGTGCGATTGATATGCGTAAATATTTGGTTCGCAAGTAATATGATGGAACAGGAAAAGAAAGAACTCGAACAAAAAGAAACAGTTCCCCAGCGCCAGTTGCGGGGACTGTATGCGAAAGTAAACATATCAGTCAAATCACTGAATATTATTATTCTTGTGCTGGCTGTGGCGCTTGTGGTGTGCATGACTATCGGGGTGTCTAATGCCGGCTTTGTGGTTCGTTTTGACTCTTTGGGAGGAACGGCGGTGGAAAGCCAAAAGCTTATGTATGGGGAACTGATAGAAGTGCAGGAACCGCCTGTCAGAGAAGGCTATGTCTTTGACGGCTGGTATTTGGATCAGGATTTGACCAGACCTTGGGACATAAACAAGGATATTGTTACAGAGTCGCTGACATTATATGCGGGATGGCGGCTGCCGTAAAAGTAAATTATGCTTTTTTCATAGCAGAAAACAGACCTGTCTTGAAGCTTTGCTTTGAGGCAGGTTTTTATGTGTTATAAAAATCATACGAAATGTAAACGATATAAAAAAGCCGTATAGTATAAATCATTTCAAAAAGAAGCTGCTATACAAATTCATTAAAAGCAAGATATCACACCTTGAGTTAGTTCACAGAAAGTTCACAAAATTATTAGCACTCACTATTGACGAGTGCTAATATATGTGTTATATTACAACTAGAACAAGGGAACAGATAAATTCAAATCCCGATGTCAGGAAACAACACTTCAGAGTATTCTGATTGTGCAAAAATATTTTTCAAACAAAGAAAGGAGCTATGACTTATGATGATGCCTAGTATTTTTAGAGGAAACTTATTTGACAACTTTATGGAGGATTTTGCATTTCCGGATATTGACAGAGCTTTATACGGAAATCATGCAAAGAACATGATGAAGACCGACGTAAAGGAAACGGACGCAGGCTACGAGGTCGATATTGACCTTCCGGGTTTTCGAAAGGACGAGATCAAGATGCAGTTGAATAACGGCTATCTGACTATCAGTGCGGCGAAAGATGTTAACAAGGACGAACAGGACGAGAAAGGAAACTACATCAGGCGCGAGCGCTATGCCGGTAGCATGAGCCGCAGCTACTATGTAGGAGCGCATGTGACAGAAACTGACGTTCACCCAAGATACGAGAACGGAATTCTGACGTTCCAAATTCCGAAAGAGGAGAAGAAAGCTATCGAAGATCAAAACCATTATATTGCGATTGAAGGTTAATGCAAAACACAAAAAACTCCCTGCAGGCAGATAAAATCCCGCAGGGAGTTTTTTTGTGGTAACATAATTTAAAAAGCGAGTCGGCGTTTACAATAATATGATATTATTCTTAACGCTGCAGCTCAAATTTCTGCACCATCTTATTCAACACATCTGCATGAGATGCAAGCTCTTCCGAGGTTGCAGAGGTCTCCTGCGATGCAGCGGAGTTGTCTTGTATCGCGCGTGCAATTTCGTCGATTCCGGCACGCAGCTGCTCCATGCTTTCAGCCTGAACAGCAGCGTTTTCTGCGGTCTTTTTAATCATTGCATTGACATTTCCGACAGCGCTTACAGATTCCCGAAGCGCGCCCATGGCACTGTCTGCAATCGTATTTCCTTTATTGATTTCTTCCATTGAAATTTCAATTAAATTTTTTGTCGTGCTCGCTGCCTTTGAGCTTTCCAAAGCAAGCTTTCCGATTTCGTCTGCCACAACTGCAAACCCTTTTCCGGCTTCTCCTGCGCGGGCTGCTTCAATGGAAGCGTTCAATGACAGCAGATTTGTCTGTGATGCAATGTCTTCAATGGTCTGAATAATTCCGACAACCTTCTGTGATGTCTGACGGATTTCGTTCATTGCCTCCATCATGATAGTCATCTTTTCCTGATTCTGCTCAATCATATCGGTAACACGATTTGTTTGATCCGCTGCAAGCTCGGCATCTCTGTGACTGTTCTCCACATGATCCGCAATAGTGTTTGTTGTTGCAGCGATTTGCTGTACAGATGCGGCCTGCATTTCTGCGCCTTCTGCAATCATCTGGGATGCCGATGCAAGCTCAGTCGCGCCGACTGAAACGCGCTCGGAAGTCTCATTGATTCCCTCCATAACACTGTTCATGGAATCGGAAATATTGATTAATGCATCTTTAATCTTTTGGAACTCACCGATATAATCATTCTTGAGCTGAATACTCAGCTTTCCGTCCGCAATCTGTGTGAGAACCTCGGCAGTTTCATCTATGTATACAATATATTCTTTCAGGCGGCTGACGGTCTTTCCGATGGACTGTCCCAACTCACCAATCTCATCTTCCGATTCAATATGAAGGTGTACGTCCAAATCTCCGGCAGCAAGCTGCTGTGCGATGCTGTTTAGCTCCAAAATCGGCTTTGTCAGATTTGCGGCGCTCTTTTTAATGTTGACTGCAATCAGAATAATACCGATGATAAAGATAATTAATAATATCACAATCATACTAATCAGAAGGGAATAGTATTCAAAAACAGGCATGTTGCTGACAATGATATAACCGGTTTCTCCGGCGGGTTCTACGGAACCGTATTTTGGTGTACCGTTTACGGTATAGCGCAGGAACGTGTTGCTGCCTGACATGACTGCGTCAACAACATTCTGTGATATTTTGATATCTGCAATATTTTTTTGGATAATATCACTCTGCGGGTGATACAGGAATGTGCCGTTTTGGGATAATAACAGGATATAACCGCCCCGGCCTATTTTATATCCGCTCATAACCTCTGTCATATGAACCATTGAAATGTCCATACCCACCGCGCCAAGTGCAGTTCCCGATTCGTCGTAAACCGGAGATACAGCGCTTAAAACCATTGTTCCTGTAACAGAATCTGCATATGGCTCAGTCAGGATTGTTTTTTTCATTTCGATACACTTGTACCATTCTCGTGTTGTTATATCCCAGCCCTCTTCCGATGTAGAGCCGTCCGACTGCATAAACATGCTTGCGTCCAAATCGGCAATCCATATCGCCATAATATTGGATGGATCAAGGCTTGCAACTCCTGCAATATTGTCTATGACAGCATCTATTTTTTCCGCTTCCCGAATATCGTCCCCAGGCTTGATTTCTGCTAATACCTGTCTGATTTCAGGATTTACCGACAAATTTTCCACACCTTTTGTATATTGTTCCAAAAAGCCTGCCAGCTGGTTTGCGGCAGCGTGCGACTCCAGTGTCAGCTCCGTCTGCTTTGATGAGATAACCAGCCAGCCGACCATGCAGAGAGCGACTACCGCTACAATGACAAATACAATAATGACGCTTTTACCAATTTGATGAAGAATTTCGTCTGCGATTCGTTTTCTTGAAGTTTTTGCTTCCTTTTTTTGTTGGCTCATGATAAACCCCTCCTATGTGCTTTATTCCCGCAAGTAAATAACCAATTAGACACGCTTGCGTGGATATTTGGAAAAATGCTGCGAGTGCCAAATACGCTGCAGCTTGCTGTGGGGTATTTGACTATGCTTTTATTGTATACTTATTTTGGCAGTAACACAAGGAAGTATTTTATATTTGGTTAATAATTTTTATAAATTTTTAATTTTTTATCATATTGCACAAAGCAGCTTTTTATTTTTAATACTTTTCCCTAAAAATAAATTCTGTAAACTACTTGCGTAAACTCGCAAATTGCTTTATCATAGATATGATAGAAGGATACATTTTTTCATACCTTTTGAGAAAACAGATATTGGGGAGTACTGCAAAGAAAGGATTTTGCAAGGGAATTAAGAATGGGGGACATTGGAGATGAACCGGAAACCAAAAAAGGGTGGAGCAGAGGTTGCTTTTCGCCCAAAAACCATAATTGAAGCAAGATACGATTTGGACAGAAGGCAGAATGATATTTTGGATATCCTGCTTGGCATTGTGGGTGAGGGAAATGACACAGAGGAGAATACAAGATATGAAATCAATATATCGGACGTAAAGCATCTTTATAACCTCCAAGATGAATCGAACGCATATTCATACTTGCAGAAAGCAGTGAAAAAGTTTGAGGGTCTGGGATTTCGCCTGAAAGAGGATGAGGGTACGGATATCTATTATCCCTGGTTCAGCAAGATTAAATATCAAAAAAAGCGCGGTGATGAGGGAAAAAGCAAGATTGTGCTTGATCTGCACCCCGAAGTAAAGCAGATGATTATGGAAGCGAAGCAGGGCGCCTATTATCGTATCGAGTATCCGCTCAATCTGACCAAAAAGTATTCGAAAAGACTTTATTATCTTTTGAAGGAGCATGAGACCTTCAATAACGGCGTCTATCAGGTTACCTTTGAGGAGCTTCGGAAAATGATGAAAATTCCGGAGTCCTATGCAAACGGAAACGTAAAGCGTGAAATTTTGGAAAAACCGCATGAGGAGATTAACGGGAATACGGATATTGCGTTTGAGTACGAGCTGATTCAGGAAAAGCTTCCGAGCGGTCAGATGGGACTTGGTGCGGTCCGGTTTAAAATCAAGCGTGTGAAGAAGAACCGTACGGTGGTGGAAATTGTGGAAAACATGGACAAGAACGGTGGTGTGGTGATTGCCTCGGACGAGGAGCAGGAGATTATTGATGTGTTTGGCTGCTCTTTGAAGGAAGCAAAGGACATTCTTCGCACAGCAAAGGCCAACGACCGTACACGTGAGCAGCTTTTCGAGGTGCTTACACGCACACTTCAACAGCCTGCGGTTGAAAATAAAGTGGGATATGTGCTCACAATTCTGAAAAACGGATATAATGAACCGACAATTTTCAGCGGCAGGAGAGGGAAAGGCTGGAATAATAACGATTTGAGCAGTTATAAGCAGATGAATATGGCAGATATCGAAGAACAGATTTTGGCAAATGTATAGACGTACATATGTTCTATGCAGAGGGATGAGGGATTGTAATGGAGCGTATTGTTGTGAGGAACATTGTCAGCTCTTATGGAAAAAAGAAGGTGCTTAAAGGCGTAAGCTTATCAGCGGCCGCGGGAGAGTGCATTGGCATTGTTGGTGAGAACGGATGTGGAAAGTCTACGCTTTTCAACATTCTTGCAGGCTTAAAAAAGGCAGACAGCGGAGAGTTTTTTTTTGATACGGGCAAATCACCTGCTGCGTGTGTAGGATATGTGCCGCAGGAGGGCAGCCTGATGAACGAGCTGAGCGTGCTTGACAATTTAAGTCTTTGGTATCGGGATAGGGCAGAGCTTCGGCTTTCCCTGAAACAGGGATTTTTAAAAGAGCTTGGGGTAGATGAAATGTGCCGGACGAGAGTAGATAAGCTTTCAGGCGGCATGAAAAAGCGTGTGAGTATTGGCTGCGCATTGGCGGGGAATCCGCCAATTTTAATTTTGGATGAACCGGATGCTGCTTTGGATTTAATGGGGAAAGCAGAGATTAGAGGGTATCTTGCAAAATATAAAAAACAGGGCGGCACTATATTAATTGCGACACATGAGGAAAGTGATTTGGAGTTGTGTGACAAAGTTTACGCACTGCACAACGGAAAAAGCAAGGAGATTGACAGAACGCTTCGCCAAGAGGCATTAATCAGGGAGATTAAAGGTCAATCGTAGCAGAAAGGGAATGGGTATGGAGGTAGAAAAAAAGAACAGGGCAGGTTTGGTGATTGGGATTGCGGCGGCAGTTGTTGTTGTGATTGTGGCAGCTGTGGCAGTGTTTTTTGCAGGAAGGGCGCTTGGAAGCAAGCCGGAACTGCGGCTGCAGGCGGCTACGGCAAAAATGGCGTTGGAGATGGCGCAGTATGGCAGTTCGCTTTCGGAACAGATTGATTTTGATGCAATTGATGAACTACGCAGAATGGGAACAATGCATACAAATACAGATGTATCCATAACGGTTACAGACGGTGAGACAACTAACATGGAATTTAATGTTGATGCGCTGGTCAACCAGAGTAAGAAAAGTATGAATTGTGAGATCAAGATTGGGATGTACGGTTTTCAAATGCCGTTTGCAGATGTTGCGGCAACACAGGATACGCTTTATATCAGTCTGCCTCAGTTCCTCAAGGATACGTATCGGGTGGGTTTGACAAATTTTGGTGAAAAATTTAACAATTCGGAGTGGGCAGAACTTTTTGATACGACATTGCCCGAGGATTATTCGATTGAACTTTTTCAGGAAAATGAGAATGAGGAAGCGTCTGATGAATTTTTTTCAATTTTCCACAAGTCGGCTGCGGTAATTGAAGAAAACACTACTCATGAAAATATTAGGAATGTAGAGAGCGGCCGTTCGGGTGTGCGGGTGACTGTGGCAAAAGAAGCAGTTAACCAATATATGGAAGCGCTTGAAGAAGACATTTTTGCAAGCGATTTCTATGAACTATACATGGACAGCCTTATGGAGAGGGCAAGTGATGCGTCTGAGAGCGCTCAGACAAAAGAGTATGTCGATGGATTTATTAAAGCTGCGACTGCAATGCGTTTGAAAACGGATTATGTGCTTGATTTTTATTTTGATCAGAAAGGACGTATTGTGAATATTTCTTCGCCTGCAGATATGGAGACGGAGGACGGTGCCTTTATAGCGGTTAATATCAGCTTTTTGGGAGAAGAGCGTGCGCTTGATGTTATAGAGGGCGGCATTTATGCAAAAAACGGAGAGAAAATTACATATTTGGGAATTGAGCGTGATGCCGGAGTAACGGATACATACTATAATGAGGATATGACGCTTCTGATTCAAACAGATGACCATGATAGAGATATGAAGTTTGCATATGCAAATGATTTCAATAAGGAAGATATGAGCTATGATATGGAAATTTCGATTGACATACCGGACGGTAAGCTTTGTTTTACGGCAGATGGTGAATTTACGGACATTGTGAAGGGTGAAGAATATACGTTTTGTCTGAACAATTCAAGTCTTTCGTTAGATGATGAGGAGGTTTGTTATCTGAGCGCTGTAATAGAGCTTGAACCTACGGACGAGGAACCTGAAATTCCGGAGGACTATGTGGATTTACTGGATATGAGTATGCAGGACATTCAGAAAATGGTTTATGAGGCACTAGGTTCAATCAGGAAGTTTAATTATGAATAACAAATGGTTTATAACAGAATGGAAACGGGCGGCAGTGATGCTGCCCGATATATTGAAAAGAGCAGTTTTGCTTGTGCTTGTTTTGGGACTGGCGGCAGGAGCGGCTGCTTTTTGTGTCACAGTCGGGAGGCAGACACAGAATGAACACTTGATGCAAGTCGGATATGTGGCGGCGGACAATGCGCTTACGGACATGGCAGTGGCTTATGTGCAGGAGATGGAGTCTGTGAAGGCGCTCTGCAGTATGGAACGGGTGTCTGAGGAGGAAGGACTGGCGCTTTTGCAGGAGGGAGAGCTTGCTGCGCTTGTCATGCTGCCGGAGAAGGTCGTAGAGGGAATTCTTTCGGGTCAAAACACACCGGTGACAATTTATCTGTCCGCTGGCAATATGCCGGATAATGGGGAGCTTGGGAATCTGAAAAACCTGCTGTTTCAAGAACTTGCAAACTCTGCGGTGGGAATGCTGGAAACGGCGCAGGCAGAGATTTATGCGGTGCAGTATGTGCTTGGCGATTTGTTTTATTCGGAAAATGACCTTGTACAGCAGCTATATGATGACATAAACCGCTTTAATCTCGGCGTGGCGGCGGGACGGGAAAGCCTGTTTCGGACGAAAAGCGTTTCTGCAACGGAAAATGACACCTATGTCATTTATTACGGGAGTGCGCTGTTGACTGTATATATGCTGCTGGCAGGTCTCTTTTTTGGCGGCTTTTTCTGCCATAGTAAAATGTGGCGGACGATTCTTGAAAAAAGACTCAACGCTTCGCGGCTGTGGCAGGTGATATGCGGCTTTTTTGCGGGATTTTTACCAATGGCCGTGACGGGACTTTTGCCGTTTGCAGCTTTGGTACTGCCGTCTGTGAGAGAGCAGTTCAGTGTAAAGCCTGCCTTTGATGTGGTTGGGTTGATGCTTTTTGTTATGGCGTTTGGCGTGCTATATTTCATGCTGATTTACAGGATCTTTGGAGAAAAGAAAAATGCGCTTTTGGCGATTGGGCTACTGGCATTGATACAGGCTTATTTGTCAGGGTGCATCGTGCCGTCTGCCCTTTTGCCGGATTTGGCTTATCATGTAGGAAAGTATCTTCCCGCGTCATTTCTAAAGTCTGCGTTTACAATGGCGCTTTCGGGTGATACACAAAAGTTTTCTTCTGCGTCTTTGGGACTTTTGGTTTGGAGTGTTGTACTTTTTATGCTCAATGTTATGTGGGCTTATTTGGAGATGCTGCGCTATGATGATTCTGCTGGGGGAACAAAGCGAAAGAAATTTAAAACGGTGTTTGTGCCGCCTGTGGCTTGGGTATTATTGAAACGAATGCTTTTTCGGAAAAGCATATTGATCAGCCTTGTGCTTATGGCAGCAGTGTCTGTTTTGATTGCGCGGCTTGAGAAGCAGTCAGACACTACTTTTTCGGTGGCTGTATTTGATGAAGGCGGGGCGTATGAGGAGCAGCTTTTGGCGCATGACGGGCTTGTACGGTTTCAGATGTGTGAAAGTGCGGACGAGGTGGAGCGGCTTGTACTAAGGGACGAGGCGGAGTGTGGGTATGTTCTGCCTGAAACGTTGACAGAGGATATTATGGAAGGGCGCGCAAACCGCTCGGTTACAGTGTATGAAGACGTTGACAGTGTGTGCGTGCCGATAGTGAATGAGGTTTTGTTCAATGTACTTTTCAGACATGCGTCGCTTGCGTGGTATCAGGAGAATATGTCTGAGTTTTGTGCGGATTTTGCGCAGATTGAAAGGGCATTTTCCGGTCAGATTGCGGAGGGGAAGACATTCGGGATAGAGCTCGTGACAGTCGGGGAAGACGGTACGGTAAATACAGTTTCGGAGGAGAATGGAACGTATCCACTTGTTGTCGTTGTGGTTGTCACTATATTGTTATGCTGTGTGCAGGGATTTTGGACTGCGATAGAGGACAGTAAGAAGGGCAGATTTTATAAACGCGGCAGGATAAGGCTTACTGTGCTTACAACAATATTGCCCATGCTTGCGGCAGCGGTGCTTGGCGGGGTATTGGTTGGTTTGTTATAAAAAAAAGTTGTATGGTAGTGTAATGGAAGGCTATCACAACAAAACCGATTGACATTATAGGGATTAAATGATATATATTAAATTAGGTAGGAAAGTAGATATACAATAATAGTTTGACCATAGGTTGAATTATCATACAATAGTGGGAGGCAGTATATGACCATATCAACAAAGGGACGGTATGCTTTACGGATTATGTTGGACTTGGGCGCGCATATGGGGGAGACCGTTAAGCTTAAGGACATTGCAACAAGACAGGAAATCTCCGAAAAATATATGGAGCAGATTATTGCAGTGCTCAATAAATCTGGATATGTGCGCAGCACAAGGGGAGCACAGGGCGGATATCAGCTTGTGAAAAATCCGCAGGAATATACGGTTGGTATGATTTTACGACTGACAGAGGGATCGCTTGCGCCTGTGGAATGTTTGGCGGAGAATGCACTTCCCTGCGAGCGGAACGGACGATGTGCTACGGTTGAGGTATACAGGCGCATTTATGATGCGGTAAATGATGTAATTGACAATATTACGGTGCAGGATTTACTGGAGATTGAGAAAGAGAAAGCGGCGGATTATTATGTGATATAAAACGCTCGTTTTCTTTGATGAATAGGGCTGAGATATGCCCTTTTTTCATTATAATCTTTTTGTCAAAAGCAGTGTTCATATGCATATACAGACTTGTTGGAATTGCACAATAAATTGGAGGTATATTTACAGAAAAGGTTTGCTATTACGATAGTCGGGGCGCAGAGGATTTGATATAGATGTCCTGTATGGCAATTATTATTAGTGAGACCATGTTGAGACTTTCCAATAGAAATGTGGACGATGGAGGCTGATTCTTACGATGGACCTGAAATGAGCATACGCCGGTCATGACGTAGATGTGGCTGCTGCCAACAAAGGAAGACTGCCGCACATTTAAATTTAGTGCGGCAGCTTAAAAAATATGTGAGGGTACCCGTTATCGGCATATGAGATATTACATAATGACAGCCCATGATACATACAAAGTTCCGCCGTTTATATTATTTCCACCAAGCATAGACTGCATGGAGAATTTAAAATCCAGCTGTTTGTCAGATGATCCATCGTTTACTCTGGTGTGTAACCATTGATGTTTATTGTTAGCGGATACGCTCTGCGTATTGCTGCTTGAAGTGATCAGTTTATTGGTGTGTGCTATTTTGGACCAAGTATCATACTCGGCATCCGCCCAATCTATCATATGGACTGCAACCTCTCTATATTGACTGTGGTATTCAGTATTCTTATTTGGTATTGTAATATAAAGAGATGTTAAGAGGCATAATGAACGTTTGTAAGTGGAATTAGTGGAGAAAAATACTTTATCAAAGGTCTCTGTTCCACTATACATAAAATGTCCCGTTTGAATACAGTCGAGACAGGGAGGCATTATATTTTTAAGCAATGCATCTACTTCAGTTTCTGTATAATATCGATCGTCGTGCGTATGGCTAGCGGTGTCAGCTCCTAATATTCGTTTATTATTTAACCATATTCCATCTTCCCTGAGTGAGCAGGTATTATTATTTGTGGAATTTGTAACGGATATTATAGCAGGAGCAACTGATGATGTATATCCGGAATTCGTATCTTTTACACGTATGGATCCTTCTGCCGATGTACCTCGTCCGGAAATAGTGATCGCTTCGTCTGTTGCATTTGATATAATGATTCGTCCTGGGTGCAATTCTGTTTGTATATCATAATTGTCAGTACACTTTTCTATTTGTACTGTATTATAATCAACATATACGGATTCGCGTTTTTCGGGGTTGGTCGTTAGTATACTTTGGTATGTCATATGTGTGTTAGAGTTTGCACTATTAAAAACTAATTCTCTGGAATTCAGGTTAACGTTGTTAACAGTATCAGTACTGTTCATACGCAGCTCGTCAGGTCGTAAAGTCATATCATATCCACCACCAGACAAGTTGACAGAGGTGTCTGTGCCTGAACTGCCTGTCATATTTATATTTGCCCCTTTGTTCATAAAGCCTCCCGATAAGGGAAGATAATCGCCAGTCAGAGCATCAGTCTTTTTAACATATGTATCCGCGATGTTATTTCCATTGCCATCCTGCTCGGCCCTGGTTGCAGAAACAGCATTTCCATTAATGGATAATGCTCCTATATTCGCAGGTGTTAGATTTACATTTCCTTTCCTATAAGTATTTTCGGCATTTCCTTTAATACCAGTTACTTCACTCATCTTTGGCGCACTGTAATCAACGCCGTTTAATAATATTTTTCCCATGATTTTAAACCTCCAAATAAAAAGAAAACATATTGGCTTCTTAAATTGTTTATTACTGTTGTGTGTTTGAGAGTAAATGTTCTCCGTAAAAATAACTGTTTCGTATAGATTTAAGTGTCCTTAAGTTATCACACTTTGTAGTTTATCATACGTTTATGCTTAATGTTAAATTAATACATAACCGTCGTGACACTCATTTACCTTGGTATCATATGCATGAACAATTCGGAATATATCGTTGCCGGCATCATGCGTGGCATATTCGGGGTATTTTTTCCGTGCCAGTCTGATAATCATCTGCTCGCTGCGGTTATCAGGGTTTTGCCTGTTTATTTCGGCTGCTTTTGTATAAAATTTGTAAAGGGCGTTCCGCTCTCCAATGCATACGCCCGCATTCAGATATTTCTGCCTGCCCTTAACGGACAACACTTCCTGTATGGATTCAATAGCTACATGCGGATACGCGCATGGCGTGCCGTTATAAACAATCGGTCTGTCGAAACTTTTAAATTTCCCAATAAATTCATCGCCAAGATCGGCGCATATCTGTACGTCCCTACCGTCAAGTATCAGGCAGAGCTGCTTTTTGGTCTGTTGCAGGGCTTCAAGTATGTAGCCGATTTTCTTTGTGTTGTTCCAGTTTTTTTCGTCAATTGCGGGATTTAGTATTTCCACGTTGTTGTTTTCGCATTGCTTCCGAAGGATCGAGTGGTTCCAACACGGCTTGTCCATTACAGATATTATCTCAATGTCTTCCGATAGCGAAAATTTTAACAACAGCGTGTCTGCGATAATATGTCGGGTGTCCTCAAATTCCATGCCCGTTCCTGGGAAATGTAGGACATATAGCCTGCCTCCGTCCTTGTTATAAAAGTTTTTGACTGTCATAAACATCACTAATCCTTTCCATTATTTCGTCTGTGCAGAACCCGTATGAAATAATATTCTGCTTTTCTTCCAATGTTTCCGCCGTAAGATTATCATTTATCCAACTGCACAGCGTTTCTGTGTAAATCTGATTGTAAATCTTATTGTTGTACAGAGTCTTATATATTGTTACAATGTCAGAGTAGCTGTACAGCGTGTCGTTTTCTCCGTCGGCGTGGTAATAAACCATATCGCCCTCTGAGCGGTTTGCTGTCAGCGCAGCAAGGTTGAGCTGGTCTTCAAGTTTAAACGAAAAATGCTTCGTTTCCCCTGTTGACAGCGAGACATCGGCGCCGAATATTATATAGTAGCCGCACCTGCTTTTTATCTGTCTCGCAAAACTCTTCTTTAATTCGTCAGCGTCGATTACGTTTTGAATGACGGTGATAAATTCTTTTGCGTCGATTTCCGTTTCGTCAGATTTTATCATATCGACGTTAATGCGAAAATCCGCTTCGCAGTTTATCAGATATTTGTGCATTTTTTTTGAAATGGGGGCTTTATGCAATTCATTATTCTCATTTATTAATCTGTCTGCTGTTTCCAGATTGAAAAAGCCTTGGAAACTGCCTGTTTCATCATAAATTAAATATATTTGTTCTTCCATTTTAATAGTCGCACTCCTTTCTCAGTCCACTTCCCACATTATCATAACATTTATTCTTGATTTATCTTCATTGTATACAGGGGGATAGCCGTCGTTGCTGTATATTTGATACGCAAGCGTATAATTATTTTGTAAGTAAACCGAAATCCCTTGATTTTTGATAATTGAGCCTGGTATTAATGTTGCAAATACTACTGGTTCCACGCTTCCACTGTCAGCCACTGAATATGGGAGCGTGATTGCTCCTCCAGCATGTAGGGGACGAAAACTTATAAACTGCTGATATGTATAATTGTGCCCCCAACCTTCTCCACGAAACAGGAAATAGTGCATACTCAGCCTGTCGGTTGAAAAACCCTCTCTGTAAATGCTTAACATCTCAAAGCCTGCATAGGGAGTTCCTTTGTTCAAATACATGGGTCGCCTTGAATTTCCTACATTTAAACTGCCCAATTTATCGGCAGAAGATGCTGACTTGGCTTTTCCGTCTGCCGCCAGCGCGCCTATATTTGCTGCCGTTAAATTGACATTCCCAGTCCTATAATTACTTTCCGCATTCCCTTTTACTCCCGACACACCAGTCGTAAGACTTCCGGCTGTTACAAACCCACTATCATTCGTTAATTCACTCGTTTTAGTCGGCACTGTAATGTTGACAGTTTTATTTGTGCTTTGATTCGCTGTAAATGTTTGTATATTTGTTCCGTTCCTTTGGATTGTCAAAGTACCATTCCCAACACTCGGTATCGCAGGCTTATTCTTAATAAAAGCATCTGATCCGGAATCCGTAACATTCCAATCCGCCTGCACATTCACCTCAGCCCCTGCAGCAATCCCGCTCAGCTTATTCTTTTCCGCAGTCGTGTAATCATTTGCAGACAATCCCTTACCGGAGACCTTATCTACCTTATTCCCAACAGCAGCCGTCAATGTTGCAGTTAAATCATTCAAACCTGTTGTCACAATTTTATTTTGTACAGGGTTTGCAGAAGTTGTTGAAAGTGCAGCATCTACTTTCACAAGCCCTTTTTCCGTAGCGGTTGCCTCACCGACGGAATTATCTGCGTCCTCAATATAATAAACTGTTCCGTTCTTTTTTTGACTCTCGGACAATGCATTATATTCCGCCTGTGACAATACCTTTGTCAACACGCCGGACAAGCAGTCCCATCTTCCGTCCTGCGTCCAATAAACATTTGTTCCTGCGGGATAAGAATATCCGGCGCCTTCCTTGAAACGCCCGTCTGTAACAAACGCATCATTAATGTGATACAGGTGCCCCGCAGTCATTCCGCTTGTTGGGAGCTGCGCAAAGTTTAGGATTCCTTTTGGCAGCAGGGAACCTTTCCAGCTGTCGGCATAGTCTTTGGACTGTTGACACCAGTATTTGCTGTTGTCGGTGTCTTCTTCCGGCCTGATTCCGGTTCCGCCATGTGCCCAGCTTTCTGCCTCATGATTGAGCGCAATACATTCCTTTGTTGCTTTTTCGGCATCTGCAATTGCCTTTGCAGTGTCTTCCTGCCGTTTGGCTTCGGCTGTTTTACGGGCTTCCTCCGCATTGATTCGTAAGGTTTCATTTGTCTGCCTTGTGCTCTCGCTTGTCTTTCGGGTTTGTTCTGCTTCTATCCGCGCAGATTCATTTTCCTTCCGTATTTTCTCGTCCCGATCAATCTTATCAAGGATATCATAAGCATCGGAAGATCTTAGATTTTCACCATTGTGAACCCTTTTCAGGACATTAATGTGGAAGTCCCATGTAGTTAACGTTAAGCCCTCGGAATCTTTGAGAACTAATTCACAAACATTAACGCCGTCCGCAGCCAAAATCTGTGCGCCGTTACCCAATGCGGGATTAATTGTAATTTTTGTCGTATCTATAATGCAGCAGTCCTCCCCCTGAAACTGGGTGCCATCTGCTTTCTGTATATGGAGAGATGCGCTGCAACCGGTTAAGTTGAATGGTTCGTCATGATCCATGATATCAAAAACGAATATCCGTCCGGTGTCAAACTGTTTGGCATTCAAGGTTAAAATGCCTTGATCATTATAAAAGCTTAAACAATGCTGTTTTGTTGTATTCATTTTTTCACTCCTTTGCATTCATTTCCTCTAATTTTTTCTCCAGTTCCTGCAACCGCTGTTTCATTGTTTCTAATGCTGTGCATAGTTGCTGAACTTCGCCATTTTGTGCCTGAAGCTGTGTACGTAATTGCTGGACTTCATCATTTTGTGCCTGAAGCTGTGTACGTAGTTGCTGAACTTCATTATTTTGTGTCTGAAGCTGTGTGTATTGTTGCTGGATTTCGTCATTCTGCGCCTGAAGCTGTATGTACTGTTCCTGAGTCAGTTTCACGACTGCCGGGAACAGCGTGTATATTTCCCACGCCTCAACCTTTGTATGGCCGTTATTCCATCTTGCAGCTGCCGGATAATATTCGGCAACATCTTCCGCAGTAAAGCCGACATGTAATTGAGTGCCATCACCTCCTCCGTTTTCTGCATTATATCTGAACTGGCATACAGGCAGATTATAAATGGAATGTGGGTCAAAGCATTCATTCAGTTCGTAAGAGATATCCTGCATGTGCCGTTTGGACGCAGACGCAGAAGAAATAAATGTACCATGTATTACAGCGTTGTCTGCTTCAAGCCTTCCATCGGAAGAAATGCGGATGTAATTCGTACAATGATTTTCACTCTGCGCTCCAATTGACACATCCTGAAGAACAAAACCGGATGCGTCCACCAATTTGTCTGCGGATAATCCGAAGATAGCAGACTTATTGCTGAGCGTAATGGAATTTGCAACAATATCTCCGGTAAATTTACCGTTTCCCTCAATGGACAGAGTCGTGCCGTTCCATTTGAGCTTTCCTCCCAAATTAAATTGTCCGTTGGATAAATCCAGAATGCTTCCCTCCGTATTGCTTAGTACATTATTATCTGTTCCGTTCCAGTTGTTGGATTTGATGCTGCCGCCAAATAAACAATCTCCATTGACCTTCAAATATCCGGATTCCAAAGAGTCAAACATACCACTGTTTGAAAACAGCGTAGTGAAATTCCCTTTATTGGCCTTTACGCTGTCCAGAATAACATCTGTAACGGCAGTTCCAAACATCTCCGTACGAAGCAGCGCATTCAGCATATTATTACTCATCTGTACACCTGCATCATTGTTTCCATATGTTCCGCCGCCTGTACCCGAACCTGAGGAACCGCCGGAAGATGTTCCGATTTCCTGATCCAGCAAAAATGCGAGATCGCTGATTCCGTTTAACGTCTTGGTCATGGTAGAAAATTCTACGGACAGGTTTTCGTCTGCCCGCAGCGGATTATAAGATATGGAAAGAAGCCGTAGCTTAATAAATTGATTGTCACAAATCTCCTCATGTATTTCCAATCCAACCCTGATAAAATTTCCAATGTCAAACGGCTTTTGATATGCCTTGAAGGCATCAAGGGCGTAAAGATTGTCAAGCTCTGTGCGGAATGCATATTGCGGCTGCGATAATTCATGCAGCTTTGCAACGGCAGACTGATATAAATCTTCCTGAATATTTACGGTAGATACAATGTTGTCAAGACTGGTTACAACGATATTTTCATTGCTGAATTCCTGCTCCCGTATCATACCGTTGATAATATTGAGGTCATCGCGGTCTTCTTCCGTAAATAGAGAAAGGCCATTGATTTCGAGCGCGGCAGCGTCGGCAATCTTTGTTCTCCACTCGGAATATTCCTTCTGATTTGTCTCAATTGAAGCAATCTCCTGCAGCCGTTTCGCAATTTCCTCATCACACTGCCTGATAATGCCTTTACATTTTGTTTTAGTCAGTGAATTCAATCTGCTGTTAAATGACATATAATCAAGATATTGATTCAATTTCCTGCAAAAAGCTGCCTGTGATGTAAATTTCTGTTTCTGCGTATCAGACAGACTGTTCCAGCCATTGTTATCAGGTGTACGATAGATTACAGCTGATGTGTCTGACGTGTTGTCGTCATTCGAAGTAATAAAACAGTCGTCATATAACAAATTTGCAGCCTCAGTCCATGCCTTCTTTTTTGCCTCAAGCTCGTCCAGACCATATAATGACCATTCATATAAATAGGAATCTATTTCTGCTGCGCTTTGATCGGTTTCCCCATACAACGCAAGCGCCTGTTCGATTGACGGAATAATCTTTTCCTGATAAGCGTAAAAATCATACCAATAGGGTGTATCTTTAATATTTGTGGCACCTTCTGGGACGGGTTCATAGTTATGCAGCCGATCTCCGATTTGGTCAACTCCGTAGTCTTTTTTATATATTGTAATGAGTGCAAGCAATGCATTTGTATAAGCCGTATGTGCTGCCTCCAATTCCTCTAACGGGTAAGTCTTGTAATCAATCAGGCACCCGTCATTCGGAACGCGGTTTTTCAGTTCGCTGATGTCGGAAAGCGTCTGGTTATAACGCTTTGTCAATTCGATATACACTTCCCTGCGTGTCCCTTGTATCAAATCAGTATTCTGATTAACATATATGGAAATCTGTTCCTCATCCCGATAATGCTTCCACCGGTTGTATTTATCATGCAGTTCTTTGGATACAAATTTGTAATCGCCATACTCGTTTCGCGTATTCATAAAGTAGTCAAGATTCAGAATATAATCCTTTCCGAAATTGACCTGCTCAATCCCTAAATGATTGGCGCCCGTAGGAATTAACTTTGTTATAATATTATCATTAGATGTACCGCTTACTTCAAAGCTGTTCATCAGGTTGCGCATGGTAATAAACACACCTGTGTCTTCCCCATAATCTTGTGCCTTGACAATCCCGACAATCTTCTTCTTCCTGTCAAACTCAAAAATAACGGAAGCAGCAGGAGATACGGTTTTCATTAAAAACGTATAGATACAGTCCGATGTGTCAAAGCTCTTTTTGATTTCACATAAATCTTTAGCCATTCCCTCTTTGACAGTCCACCCTGTTCCCTGTAAAACCAGATGCAATAGACTCAATTGCGGTTTCTCATAATTAACAAGATTTATATATTCATAGGGCAGTCCGGTATAGGGATTCAAATTGTCAGTCAGATATTCCTGACTGTCGGGTGTTCCGCAGTTTACCTTGAAATTTTTTAAATACAGATTGCGCAGCTCACATTCGATGGAGTGCGCCGTTACGCTTTTTGTTTCCTGATATCCGTCACCTTTTATGACAGGCTCGGAATCAATGACAAAAAATGCCTGTATATCGGCGCTTTCAAGATACAGGCGCATCATATCGTCAACAGAATCATAATAGTCGCTTTGCACCAGCCGGCCACCCATGTCAATGTATCGGTTTACGTCAAATGTAAGCTCCCATAAATCCGTTGCGTTACGCTTCAGCAGACAGGTTTGCTCCTGTATTCCTGTGAGCGTGCCCAGTATGCCGGAATCTGCCCTGCAAAGATAGATTTTTGCCTGTTCCATTATAAACAACCTGCCTTTCTTGGAAATTCGTATTCAATTGTTAAGATACAGGGTTCGGACACTCTGAACTCATTCATGCCTTGCAGCATCCGAAGCCAGTAAATCGTATTCCAGCCCAAATCGCCGGCTGGAATCAACCGGCCGCTGCTGTCCGTAACAGTCATGTATTCGGAATTGAGTGTCAGGACTTTATTTTTGTTCTCATCTGCCGTTATCTTTTGTGTGTTAATGGTTACGGATTTTTGGTCTGTTACGTTTTCGATCGCAATAATCTCAGCTTTCGTTGATATGGTAACAGTAGGGTAGTAGATGCCGTTATCCGTATCAGCGGAATTGTTGAGGAAAAAGGATAAATTGTCCGGCTTTGTCAGGACAAATGTCTTTTTCTCCTTTTCCGAAAAAGCAAAAGAAGAATTTGTTTCGAACGTCAGCTCTTTCCCGACAAGTCTTCCGCCTGCAATAATGTCATTAATTTGCGTACATACCGCGTAATAATGCAGCGGATAGTCATCGCAGTCATTAAATTTGAGAAGCTGCGGAAGAGGAGAAGAGGTAAGCCAGCGGTTCAGCTTCATGGATTCCGGTCTTGTGATTTCGTTCCCGTCCGCTTTTACAATGCTAAAGTGGAATGCGATAGATTCCGTATTTTCGGCTCCGTATATATGAGATTTTACCCTGCTTGCACCTGCGGCTTTTTTGATTTCTCTGACAAGCCCGTTTGAGGAAACATCCGCGGTGGAATCAATCCAGCCGATTGTCACGCCGAAATCGGCGCTGTTTGTCCCGTTAAAAATAAATGAATGTGCTGTTATAAATGACACATAAAACACCTCCTTGTTTTGATATTTAAAAACCGCACTCATATTTCAGAGTGCGGTTTTGCATGGCAGTTATATTACTGATCTTGCAGCGGGTTTGACACTGCTAACTGATCGGATATCGCTGTATATTTGCTGTACTACATATTGGTAGCTTTGTTCTAATTGTTCTGGCAGTAAATCTGCGACTTCTTTGTCAATATTCCCTTCGACATGTATCAGGCTGTCATAATGAACATTAATTGGCGGCGCGGCATTCCGTTCCCGAATAATGTCAGGAATTGCTGTTTCCGCATGAAAAGCTATCTGAGGCGTATTAGCCTGTGCATACTGGAATACATTTTCGCCGACCAGTCCAAGCAGCGCTTCATCGCTTAAGGCTCCTTTTCCCTTATAAAATGCTTCCAGCTTCTGCAATATGACGCTGATGCTTTCGGCTGATGTTTGGTACAGCTCCTTTGCGGATTCGACGGTTTCTTTCTGCTCCTTTAGGATTTCCTCGACTGATTTTGAGGAATTGTCAAGCGCGTTTGTTAAAGAATCGGCAAACTCGTCGAGTGCGTCAATCTGTAAATTAAAAGTATGCTCGTCTTTTGTCTCCTGCAATGATTCTTCCTTTTGTGCAAGTTCTGCCCTAAGCTGCGCAAGCTTTGCTTTTGTTGCGGCGTCTGTTGCGCCGGAAAGGTTTTCAAGTGCGTCAATCTGTGCCTTGAGACTGTCAATTTCCTTCTGCGAATTACGGATGGATTTATCGTAGTCGTAGTATTCTTTCTTTGACTGCAATGCCTTTTTGCGTGCTTCAATAACGTCTTTTAAGCTGTTAATTTCTTCTTCGGCATTCTGTTTCATTAAATCCATAATGCTGTTTTCAAAAGAAGCGGCGCTGCCCAGTGCATCGTAGTAATTCTGCAGAGCGTCGTTTAAATCTGCCTGATAGGCTTTGTCGGAAGCATAGGTGTCCTTGTTGTTTTGTATTTCATTGTAAAGGTCTAAATAGGCATCTGCTTTTGCCTGCGCGTCCTCAAGCTGTGATACCAGCAGCGCTGTTTTGGCACGTCCGTATTCGGTCATCTGTCCGTCATCAAAAAGCCAGCCGTCCTGTATCAGCCCCTCGATAGAAGATAAGATTCCCGCTGCCCTGTCAAGTTCCTCAATTGCATCTGTAATATTCTCAAAGCGTATTTCCCTTAAAGCGTCATTGATATCCTGTATTTCCGATGCAGTTCCGATTAGCTCCTGCTTTGCAGAGGATAATGCCTCTTCCCATTCATTCGCCCACTGGTCGGCATATTCGTCCCAGTTGTCAGCGTCAGCGGCACGTTCGTTCAGCAGGTTTAATACGGACTGCAGCTTATCAGCCATTGCGTCATTGCCTTCTGACTTGTAGTTTTCCATTGCTTTGTTGAACAGCTCCATTGATGATTCGAAATCATTGCTGTCAAGTGCGCCAAGAAGCTGTCTGTATTCATTCATTTCCGCAAGGGTGGTATTATACTTGTCCTGTAACGTATTGAGGTACTTTTCATACACGTCCGTCTTTTTGGCAAGTGTATTTTCGTCTAAATCCGTCAGGATCTTCGTAAGCTTTTCCCCGCTGAAGGAATCGTATAATGACACAAGCTCTTTATAGTAAGAGATATACGAATCGAGATAGTCAAGCTGTGTCTGCAAAGACGAGATGTTATATTCCGCGATCTGCTTTGCAAGGGAGTAAAGATTTGCATAGTAGTCATTGACTTCGGACTCTGCTTCCGCCATGTTTTCGTCATATGTCTTCTTAAGCTGTTCCAGGTCGTCTTCCATAAGGGAGTGCAGGTCGCTGATCTGTGTTTGCTTTTCCTCGTTCCATGCTTTTAACAGTGCTGTATATTTATCATAGTTTGTTATATCGCTGCCTTTAAGCGAACCATTCTTTTGACGTTTGAGTTCCAGCTTATACCATGCCTTCCAGGTTTTCATGTAATTCCCGATATTGCTGCCCGTTGCGCCCGCGCGCAGCGCTTCCAGTTCGGCATTGTATTCGTCCAGCTTTGCTTGGTCTGATGCGGTGAAGTTTTTCTTTTTATCTGCTTTCTTTGCTTCAAGGTTCTGCGCCTTCGCAAGCAGGTTCTGGTAATGTGCCGTCCCTTCCGCTCCGCTGTTTATGCTGTCAATCTGGTTTTGGTAGCTGTCATAAAGGTCTTTGGAGGCTTCTTCATAGGTCTTTTTGATCTGGCCGAGTTTGTCGGACGGGTCAGATGCCTCTGCAAGTGCGTTATTTAATTCCGATACCATGTCCGACTTTTCGCTGGAATAGCCGTCAAGAAGCTCCCTGTATTCGTTGTATTTTTTCCGCTCGTCTGTGGAAAGGGTTTTTTTGTTATCAATCTTGTCCTGTAACTTTTTCCATGCAAGATATGTTTTGTTGTACTCCGCTATATTTGACGCGGTTGCGCCCTCGTCAAGGGATTTCTTCTGCGCGTAATAGTCCTCAAGCTGCTTTTGCATCTTGGCGTAGGCTTTTTTCTGTTTATTGGTAAGATTGTCATATCCCGCCTTGTCAAACTCCGCAATACTGATTTGGGTAGTTTCTATTTTTCTTTTCAGGCTCTGGTATGTTGCGGTATTTTCAAGATCTGACTGTACGGAGTCAATTTTACCCTTTATTCTGTCAGCTTCGGACTGCTTTGCGGCGGTGCCGTCAGCCTCCGCCAGTTCGCTGCGCAGTCTGTCAAGTTTGGACTGTCCCTGCACCTTTAAACCGTCAAGCTGTTCTGCATAGGAATCATAGTGCTTCTGCTCAGACTTTGACAGGGATTTCCCGCTGTCGAGCTTGTTCTGTAGCTTCTGGTATTTGGTGTAGATCTTTTCATAGTTCGCGATGGTGTCTGACGTGGCATTTTCGTCAAGTGCTTTTTGTAAGTCATGGTAATCCTGTAGTTTCTTCTGAAGCTTTTCATACGATTTTGCCTTTGATTTATCCCAGCCCCTGTCCCTGTAGTTGTCGATCTGTGCCTGCGTTTTTGCAATGTTGTCGGCAAGCCTTTCGTAGGCTCCTGTTTTCTTTACGTCGAGGGCGTCGATTTTCGACTGTATGGAAACGGTAAGCTCCTTTCTGTCGTGTTCTCTTGCTTCGGCAACCTTCTTCGAATCCCCGAATGAAACTTCTGAAACAGCGGTGTCGTCTGTCATTCCTGCCGCGGCGGTATTTTTTGCTGTGGTGTTGTTTTCAAGACGGTCCGAAACGGCTGCAAACTGCTCCACAAGCTCCGTAAGGGAAGAGCGTTTCCCCATTTCGTCATTGAGCGAGATAATCGACTCAATTTTGGAAGTGACGGAAGAGAGGTAACTGTCCATGTCGCTGTAATAGTCAAGCACGTTGTTGAGCTTCTGCCGGATTAAGTCGCGCTGTCTGTCATATAAGTCCTCAATCGTGTCAAGACAGTCCTGCGCCTTATCGTACCATTCCTGATATTTGTCAATCTTATCGGAAAGCATCTCATCTGTAATGTCTTCAAACGAAAGGGTGCCGTCCTGTACCTTGCGGACGTAGTTCAGTCCGAGCCCGACGGAATCAGCCTTTTTCATGTATAACCGGTAGGCAAGTTCGTTTTGGTTTATTTCCTTATCCGCCGCTTTGACGGCGCGGTTTATCATGGAATTTTTCTTCTGCCAGTTGTAAAATTTGTCTACTTTGTCAATCAGCTTTGAGGTTTTGTCGGATAACTTTTTAAGGAGTGTTCCGATCCAGTCAAATGTTTTGAGGAAGTTCTTTTCTTCTTTGTCCTCTTTATTTCCTTCCCCTGACTGCATTTTAAAGCCTATATTTCCTGCGAGCAGTTTGGAGTTTTCGTATCCTTTGACAATGTTTGCAGCCGCCTGTGACTGTGCACTGTCTGTTCCATACATAAGTTCTGCATTGGTTTTGGCTGCATAAAGAATGTTTTCTGCCATGCCTAATGCACTTGCCGCAGCGTTGTCGTATGCGTCGGCAAGATATCTTACAGCCTGTTCCTCGGTCTGGATGTTCTTAATGAGGTCTGCCGCCTGTAATGCCATGTCTACCTGCATCTGCTGTATTTTTGCATCCGTAAGTCTTTGGAAAGCGTCTTCGTCAAGGGAGAGTGCGCCGCTTTCATCAGAGAGCAGTGCAAGGTATTCAAATCCCATATCGCATAATGATTGGTACTGGTCAACGCTGATTTTGCCGTGTTCATTATAAGAATCACGGATCTCGATAAGGTCATCATAAGCTGATTTGATTCCGCCCAGTTCCCCGCTTAACTGATTTTTGTGTTCCTCCAGTGTCTTTGTCAGTTCCTCGACAGCTTTAAGCTGGTCTTCGGTGAAATCGCCGTACGGGTTTTCCGAAAATGTCTGTTTAAGGGCATAATATTCTTCCTGCATGTCATGGAGTCCCACTGCAAATTTCTCAGCCTGTTCAATGGAATTTTCCCCCTCAAACATGCCAAGTTTGATATTTACGTCAATATCCTCCCCCGACATCATCTGCCTTACATAGCTGTCCAGTTGTTCAGGCGAGAGGACTGTGCCATCTGGAAGTATCGGGGTGACTACAATCTGCTTGCCATTGTCAAAAGAATATGTCTGTGAATATACCGTCCCATAATCGCCGTCAAATTCTGTCCATCCTGCGGACTGCATCACAGCTGCGTCAACCTGCGGTCTGTTCTTCAGATTTACATTACCCATCCTGCCATATTCAGCATCCATTTCATCCGCAAGGTTTTTAAGCTTTAGTGCTTCGCTGTTGTAATATTCATCCTGTAAATTCATCATGGACCGGTAATAGTCTGCCATGTTAATAAGCTTCTTTTCCTGCCACTTTTTGAGGTTCTCCGCATCGGAATCATAAGCGGCATTCCAGTCATCATGGAGTTGGTTTTCAGCGTCGGATATTTCCTCTTCATATTTTTTGATATGTGCCTGCGAATCTTTCAAGTATATGTTGAGAAGCATTTCTGACTGGTCGAAAAATTCACGTTCGTTGATAATACCCTTATCACGCATGTTTTCGAGTTCTTTAAGTTTTCTTTTGTATTCCTCTAACCATAAATCTTTATCAGAGGATGATGAAGATGGAGATTTTAAATTATTTGTACCACTCCAATCTATTTCAGTATTAGAAGATATCATATTATTGACTTTATCAGACATTTTTTTCTTCAATTTTTCAATTTCAGACTTAGTAACCTCTGCCTGTGCGGCAGTAAGTTCACCGTTTGCTAATTTCTGCTGTCCTTTACTAATAGCATCCATAATATCATATAAATCAACTAATGTATCAGCAGTTTCACTGCCAGCTTGACATAAACCTATTAATTGTAGAATCGAACTTTTAGTTTGTAACGGGTCATTATTTACAAGCAGTTGTTGTAAATATAATCCATAAACCTGCTGACTTGCAAAACCCAACTTTTCACCGTAAGCGGTTAAACTTCTGATTTCATCAGCAGTAGCATCGGAAAAATCAATTGAAGCTGCTTTTTGCTGAATTTTTGACTGGTTTAACTTTTCAAGTACAATTTGATCAGCGTTAGCGATTCCCATTTCTTTAAGCAGTTGGGCACATAGATTTTTTGTTTGGTCATTAAATCCTTTAGTAACATTGACTCCATCAATAATGGAAGATGCTAATTCATTAAAACTGTTTTTTACATCATCGGCGTTAGAACCGAGATTACCTAAAACTTTTGCTAAATTCTCATAGGAAGATAAATCAATTGATACACCTTCAACGCCATTTAATTTAGAAATAGCATCCTGAATAGAGTAGAGCATATCAGTATTAACAGAGTCTAGTGAAAAGATCTCTTTATTGTTGTCATCTAACATAAAAATATTGCTCCATGCAGCTGACAAAGAATCAAATGCCGGCTTGAGCTGGGTGTTGAGTTGGTCTATTGTTTTGGTGATGGATAATGAAATAGGGTTTTTAAAGTTAGAGGTTGAACTTTGAACTTCTCCTTGTACATATCCAAGTTCTACAAGCAAATTAATAACATCTTGTATTTCTAATTCATATTCTTTTGCTTTTTTATATAATCTATCAAAAGAATCATCAATATCATCATCAGCCATTGCTTGTAAGTCAGTTTCTGATAATCCTCTTAAATCATCAGCCATTTTTAAAAGACTATTATCATTTTGCATTGTGTTATAGAATGAATATATATCATCATTTGCTTCTGCAAAGACATTATTCATAATATTAGAATATCGCCCCCATTCATCTTCATTTTCTTGGATTCCCTGTTTTATAGTCTGAATATTGTCCCATGCTTTTTTTACATTTTCATCATTATAGGGATCTTCACTTTTTAAAATAGCCTCGTTATAATCTTCGACAGCAGAGACTGCATCATTGTATCCTTTTGAAAGTTCCGTATCAGATGCAATTTGAGCAATTTGAGTGGTTTCATATGTTTCTTTATATCCATCCAAAATACTATCAGCATAGTTTAGCTGCTTAGACATATCACTGAAAAAAACTTGAAAACTGTCAAAGAAATAATCTGGTAAATCGTTTCTTGAATTTTCCAATTCTCTAACATTTTTCATAAACTCATTTATCGCATTAGATGCTTCTTCAGCAGTTCCTTTAAAGACAAATCCCTTTCTTTTAACCCATTTAATACCGCTTTTTTCAGCAAGTTGCTTAATTTGGCTATATAATTCATTACCTATATTTGCATCAGCTAGTCCATAACTAAAACTTCCCAGTTCATAAGTGTATTCTTTGGTCATTTTTTGAGTAGCTGCCTCAATT
Organism: uncultured Lachnospiraceae bacterium; assembly: GCA_910577115.1. GTDB lineage: Bacteria > Bacillota > Clostridia > Lachnospirales > Lachnospiraceae > COE1. The sequence goes on along the minus strand of CAJTMC010000030.1, from coordinate 2,128 downwards.
TCATCAACATGTTTATTTAAATAATTTTGGGCTTTCTGACGTGCATTTCCCTCTAAAACACTTGTCTGGTCTTTATATGCATTTGTTACAAGATTTACTTTGTCGTATTCGTCACCATAAATTTCATTTAATTGCTTTTGTAATTCTAATAATTGTGATTTAATACTATAAGTCTCTTCTTCATTGCCTTTCGCAGCAACTAATTGTTGTCTTAAATCTTTATATTTTTCTGTTAATTCTTCTAAAGATTGAGCTTCACTATTATAAGTTGAATTTATAGAACTCATTAATGAAGAGAATTCCGAAGCTTTATCTGCTGCATTTTTGGCAGTATCTTGAAGTTTTCCGATTACATAGGTCAATCCTATAATACTTCCTGTAATTGTAGCAATAACAGATGCTGGACTTGAAACAAATATGGATAAAAACGACATAAAACTTTTACCAAGTTTGGACACACCTCTTGATAGCATACTGCTCATACTCCCAAGCTTTGCAGTAGCCTGCGTTGTTTCAGCAGTTGCTTCTTCAAGACTAGTTGTTGTTTCTTTTATATCATCTGCTATATTCTTGCTTTGCTCTACCGATAAAAGTTTTCTTGCCTCTGCTTGTTTAAGAATGGAAGCAGTTTGTTCTTTTGTTAAAACAATGTTAGACTTAACTGCATTATTCCCAGCTTCTTGTTCTATTAGTGCTTCTGCTATTTCTTTATTAAGCCCTTGAAGAACTAATTGTCTTGACAATTCAGTGGCTTCAATTCCTTCATTAGCACTAATAATACCAGCTTTAATTAACAAATTATTTTGATCAATTTCATTGACATTACGTTTAGTTAAAACATAACGTGCCTGTTCTTCGTTTAAACCTCTTATTGCATTTGTGTATGTTTCTGTTATAATAATATTATTAGAATCAAACCTAATATTATTTAGACTATCTAAAGAAACAGATACTTTATTTATATCACTTAACCATTGTTTGAATATCATACTATTAAATTACTGTTGTGGAGACAGTTTTATGTTACTATTGTGGAGATAGTACTTTAACGTATTGTGGAAGTACGTTTATTTTAAATAAGATATAAATAAAAAATGGAGGCGTTTATCATGGAGAACAAATTATACCAAACATTAATTGAACAATTTTCAATGTATGATTTAAAAGATTTACAAGAAATACTGGACGATGAAGAATCATCCGAAGAAGCCGTTAAAGCCGCAGAGTATATTCTTTCTGGTAAATCGGTTGAAAGAGAAAAATACCAATCAGAAGTAAAAAAACAAGAACAACTTATAAAAGAAAAACAAGACAATATTATAAGCAATCCTTTATATGATGATTTACATCAACTAGCAGGAGATATTAGATTTATCAAAAATATAATTATTGTTGGAATTATATTTGAGATTGTAAATGTCATAATAGCTTTGTTATAAAATATTACATGTAAATTAAGACTTATCTTCATGAATAGGTCTTTTATTACTAAAACAAATCAAAAGAACTGTATAGTTGTTTGAATATCATACTATTACAAAAACGAGTACTACTTGGATTTGTAATGGATGACGCAAATCGTGAAGCGTGGTCGTTAGAACCTGCATTTTTTGATATCAAAAATAATATTTTGGTGATAGGCAGTATAACAAATACGATGGATTATGAAATTGGGTTTAATAATAAAAATGTGCCTTATTTAAAGGAAGCAACCAATCTATCACGTATAATAGTTAAATTTTTATCAAATATAATAGAATACTACGATTTGGAACCCCAAATAAAGCGTTTTCATACATACAAAAAGTTTTCTAAATGCAACAATGAATATGATGTAAAATTAGAAATCAGCAATATAATAAAATTAAGTAAAGATAAAATAGTATATCAAAAAGGGAAGAGTAATAATCCCAATAACAAATCTACTCCTAAATCACCACACCCTAGAAGAGCGTATACAAAGTTATTTAGGATTACTTTTTTCTAATTTTGTAATACTTACAGTGTTAGAGTTTTACTGTTCTCCGTTTCTTTCCACATTACGGCTAGGAGAATTCCTTGCATTGTCCCGTCCCTTTCCGCATATAAAATGCGGATGCTGTAAGGAGCGGGAGAGCAGCATCACTCT
>CAJTMC010000029.1 GCA_910577115.1 uncultured Lachnospiraceae bacterium | reverse complement strand
TATGCCAATTTGCTGCAAAATATCGAAACAGGCATAAAATCAAGTGCCTATATAAAAGTCTTACAACGGCTGGTTAAACAGTGTTGTGGTTGTTTTAATAAGTTGTAAAGTGGTGTAATAACATTAAAAATTTTTATTAATTGTTTCGCAACTTCAATCGGATCATCTGGACTGTCAGTTGTAATGGCTCTTACTTTTTCCAGCTCTTCTTCATAACCACGTACTTCAAGCCATCTGTGCAGCAGTCGGTTATCATAATATTCCAACACATCCTCAATTGAAAAATTATTTTGCAAATCTTCAATCGTACGGATCGGTTTATTGTCACAAATAAGATTAAATTTAATTGTTTTCGCCATTGTTATAATTCCTCCGTTATCTCATTCCATAATACAATTTTTTTATCATACAAATTCTATTCCAAGCAGTACAGCCTTTCATAATGACAAAGTATATTTTTTATTATTCTTTTTACATTTTCTAATTCCTATATCCCAAAAGTTATGTCTTGTACCCACACAATTCTTTATGTCTGATTTTATTAGCTTATCATTAAGTAGCTGTTTCTACTTTTACACTTTCTTTAAGCCTAATTTCCTTTTAGAATGTTTTGCATCATCAGCAAATTTCTTGTTTAAATGACTGCATTTTGCATTATTTACCTTACATGATAGATTTTCCTGATAGAACATTATATCTCCATCACCTCCACCATTTCCCCCTGACTCCGCAGCCACATCCCAATCCCTTTCCCAAACACCTCCGCCGTCACAACATACCCGTCCTCATCATGCCGGATAACCTCCGCCGTCGGCAGCCTGTCCTTCACCGCTTCTATGGAATCTCCCTTATACCGGAACTTCACGCGCTGTAGCTTCCCGCCATACATAAACTGCACTCTCTTGCGAAACTCTCCCTCCTCAAAACGGTCTTTGTACGGAATATGGAACTGCTCTCTCAAAATCTTCAATTTCTTGATGCGGTCAATCCGGTAAATCGTAGGAAACGAATCATTCATCACATCAAAATGCTCCCTAACTTCATCTGCGTCGTCAATGAATGCCGTCATGTAAAAATAAAACTCTGAAAACAAAATTGAAACCGGTTTCAATTTACGTTTAACAACCTCCTGCCCTTTCATTTTCTGATACTCAATTTCTATGTAACGACACTTCTGTATCGCCTCGCCGATTTTCCACATCGTGTCAATAAAGACCGTATTGTGCTGCGGCGGTACATAATAAAACTGTTCATTTTGAATCAACTCTTTAACCATTTTATGATTCTCCGGCTTGACACAGCAGTCCACCAACCGCTGCAGCATCGAATCCATTTCCTTCTTTGTAAATGCCCTACTGTCCAAAAGGATTTTACAGATTGCAAGGATTTCACTGTTTGTAAACTTCATATGGGCTGCCTGCACAAGATGATAGCTGTCCCTTGTGCGGTCGTACTCTACGGTGTTGATAACGCCAGTGTTTGCAACATTGAACGACAGAAAATTTCGAATCTCCTCAATATCCCGCTGAATACTTCTGGCACTCACGCCGTATTTTTCTGCCTCTTGTGCTTTATATAGGGAACCGCCGTTCATTAGTGTTGTATACATACCAAGAATGCGCTCCATTTTCCCGTTTTTCTCAAATTCGTTCTCTGTGCTCATTTTTCCTCCATTCCGAAGCCTTGTACCGCGATACTGCAAAATTTTCACATAAACTATAATGTATAAATTATATAATAAATTCATTATATAATCCAAACATGAGTTATGCAAGCGATTTTTAACAGTTATAATAAAACAAAAACAGGAGGAGTCCCAATGGTACGTTTGCGGGTTTTAGACATTTTAGAGGAACAACATCATACCAAATACTGGCTTTTTAAGCAGATGGAAATGAGCTATCAGAATTTTTCCAAGCTCATTAATAACGAAACGCGTTCCATCCGCTATGAAAATATTGAAAAGCTCAGCAGGATTTTAGACTGCCCCGTAGGCGACCTGTTTGAAACGGTGAACTCTCCTGAGGAAGAAGATACCTGACAACAGTTGGCTCCTTTTCGTGTTTCATTATACTGATTATAACAAACCACATAGACACACATCTGTCCATGCATCTATTTTTATTTGCAAAAGTTAATTTGCATTCTCTTACAAACAAAAACAGGCTGTCAAAAACATTGAAAAATCGTTTTCGTTCTGTTTATTTTCCTGAATTTGTGGTATGGTAGTGGTGAAGATAAAAGAAAATAGTTTAAAGTGAAAAACAAAATGGCTGTTACCAAGAAAGGACGTGTTTTATATGGCATTACCACAAGAAAAGAACTATACTGAGGAAGATTATTACAATCTCCCGGAAAATGTCAGGGCTGAGCTGATTAACGGACAATTTTACAATATGTCTTCTCCCAGCAGAGTACATCAGGAGCTATTAATGGAACTATCAGGAACCATTCTTAATTATATTAAGGCAAAAGGCGGTCCCTGCCGCGTTTATCCTGCTCCGTTTGCCGTAAAATTGTTTCGTGACAGGACAGATATCGTAGAGCCTGATATATCCGTTATTTGTGACAGGAATAAGCTTACCAATAAAGGCTGCAGCGGCGCGCCTGACTGGATTATTGAGATTGTATCACCCTCCAATCCCAGTCATGACTATATCACCAAGCTTAGTATGTACCATGATGCCGGCGTTCGTGAATACTGGATTGTAGATCCGCAAAACAGTGAAATTCATGTATACAACATGGAAGACGGAACGTTTACTACAAAAACCTATTCGTTTCATGATACCGTAAAAGTGGGGATTTATGACGATTTGTCGATTGACTTTTCGAGCCTTGATATTGATGTATAAAATATCTGAATTATACAAACTGCTGCCAATCATTCCACAAGATATTGCAGCAGTTTGACTAATTATTTAATTTCTGCTTTCGGTCCAGCTGTTTTTTTCTACTCCACTTTCCCACATTCCCCCGCGTCCCCACGCATGATTTCAATGCCATGCGCAAGCGTCGGCAGAATAAATGTCAGACTTTCCTTTACCGCTTTCACGCTCCCCGGCAGATTGATAATTAACGTTTTATTCCGCATCACACTCGCCGCGCGGCTAAGCATTGCTCTTGGTGTAATGCCAAGACTGTACTGCCTGATTGCCTCCGCAATGCCGGGCGCATTTTTCGTGGCTGCACGCATTGTCGCCTCGGGTGTGCAGTCTCTGGGCGAAAATCCTGTGCCGCCTGTTGTAAAAAGCACATCTACCTGATCCTCGTCGCAAAAACGAACGATTTCATCATAAAGCAAATCTTCCTCATCCGGAAGAACTGCTGTTCTCACAATCTCATAACCGTTTTCCGAAAGCATTTCACAAATCGCAGGGCCACTCAAGTCCTCGCGCTCCCCGCGGCTGCCCTTGTCACTTGCAGTTATCACTCCTGCCCGAAACTTCGCCTTATCCTTGAGCAGCAGTTCGTCGCCGACACACACTGTACCACCATGCAGCACCTTCGCAAACACCCCTTCGCGCGGCATAATGCAATCACCTACCTGGTGAAAAATTTCACATTCTGAATGGCATTGCTTTCCGATTTGCGTGATTTCCAAAACAACGTCATTGCATTGAAAAACCGTACCAACCGGATAAGTTTTAAAATCAAAGCCCTCCACCAAAAGATTTTCGCCAAACGCACCGTCCTCTACCTTAGCGCCCCTTGCGCGAAATGCCTCGACAGCCTCATAAGATAAAAGACTCACCTGCCTGTGCCAGTTCCCCGCATGAGCGTCATTTTCCAATCCATGATTTTCAATCACCACAGACGTAGCGACATTCCTCTTTGCCGTTCCCTTTTTTTCACTGATGCATACTGCTTTTATTGTACCCATTCATAACCTCCATACCACTGATAACCCGTAAATTTGTGCTCTGCACTAATTTACCAGTTGAAAATCTCTGATTTTCAACTTAACCTCCGATTTGTACCATCTTTCTTTGATCTTCTTTTTCCTCAATCTGATTTTCCGAAAACGCATGCGCCCTAGGCTTCTGTTTGACAGCCTCCACAATACACTTCCGAATCTCGTCATCACTCCTGCCTTCCCGCAAAAGCGGTTTCAATTCCACCCCGTTATCATAGTGGAGGCACAGCTTTAACCGCCCCTCCACCGTCAGGCGGACACGATTACACGCGCTGCAAAATTTGTGGGACATCGGACTGATAAAACCTACTCTCCCCCGAAATCCCTCAAACAGATAATATTGCGCTGTTTCACTTTTCTTCGCATCCGGCGCTCTCTTGGCAATTCCATACCTGCGTTCAAGCCTCTCCAGTATTTCCTCAGAGGAAATCCCATGAAACTCCTTCCCGCAGCCAATCGGCATCAGCTCGATAAAACGCACGTCCACATCTTTCTCCTGCGCAAGCGCTGCAAGCGTTTCGATCTCCGATGCATTCAGCTCCCTGCATGGCACACAGTTTAGCTTTACCTGAATTTCCCGCTCAAGCGCCGCGTCAATGGATTCCAAAACACAGTTTAGACCGTCATATCCGGTAATACGTTCAAACACTTTTTTGTCGTGCGTATCCAAACTGATGTTCACGCGTTTTAATCCCGCATCCTTCAGCGCATCAATCTTTGCTTTTAACAGCACCCCGTTTGTCGTCATCGCAATGTCCCGAATCCCCGCAAGACCGTTCACATCGCCAATCAGCTTCACAAGGTTTTTGCGCACCAGCGGCTCACCGCCCGTAAACCGAAGCTTCCGCACACCAAGCGATTCCATGATGCGTACCACCCTGTAAATCTCCTCCAGCGTAAGCACAGCCTCATGCGGCATATAATCCACTCCCTGACTGGGCATACAATATTGACAGCGCAGATTGCATTTATCGGTAACTGATATTCTTAAATAATTGATTTCCCTGCCAAATCCGTCTTTCATTTGATATATCCTTCATTTTTATTCATCATGCAAATTCCTGACACCACGCTACCGCTCCATTAAAATCAGCTTATCCGTCGGAATTTTTAAGTACAGCGGCTTATCTTTGATTTTCTGCCAATCTTCCTTCGGAAGCTCGAAGGTCATCACCGCATACCCCGTTTTCTCAGCCAAATTTCTGTTTGTAAAAAGCACAATCATCGAAAACGTATCCTCAATCACGCGCATAATCTCACACGCAATCACATTCTCCGCATCCGCACCGGCAAGCTCCAAAAAATGCGCCCGCACACCGGCATACCGAAACGGCTTTCCTGCATTCTTCTTAGGAAGAGAAAGCATTATCCCCCAGTCCAAAGCATAACACCCGTCCCCCCGCATTTCAAGCCTTGTGATATTTTTACACCCCGTCAAAAGCGTCGCCGCCAATGTCTTTGGCGCGTCAAACAATCCATGCTTATCCCGAATATCCACGATGCTCCCATTCTCCATAACTGCAATTCTATCCGTCAGGCGGTAAACCTCGTTTCTGTCATGGGAAACAAAAATCCCGCCGTTCTCAAACGCCTCCATCACGTTCATAACTTCCCGCTCAAGCTGCGTCTTTAAATAATTGTCAAGCGCGGAAAACGGCTCGTCAAACATCACCAGCCGCGGAGCCTGCGCCAGCATTCTCGCCAGTGCCACACGCTGCTTCTGTCCTCCCGAAAGCTGCGCAGGATAAAGCTTTTCCTGTTCCTCCAAAAAGAATTTCTTCATATATTCCCGCGCCTTTTTTTTATCACCGGCACCGCATAGAATATTTTGAAAAACCGTCATATTCGGAAACAGCGCATAATCCTGAAAGAGATATCCGATTCCCCTTTTTCTGGTGGGAATGTTAATCCTTTTGGAAGAATCAAAAAGCACCGTATCGTCCAATTTTATGACACCTGTGTCAGGTTTTTCAATCCCTGCAATACACTTTAGCGTAAGACTTTTTCCACAGCCTGATGCTCCCAAAATTGCAAACATTTCCTTTTTTGTTTCAAACTTGACGCGAAGCTTAAAGTCACCGCAGCGTTTTTCTATGTCTACATACAATGCCATCAGTAACCGCTCCTTCCTCTGCCCTTTAGCAGCGTGTTTTGATGGCTTGTCCAATAATTCATCAAAAAGATTGTGATAAAGGAAAGCGCCATAATAATCGCCACCCAGCGGTATGCAAGCGCTCTGTTGCCGCTCTGCATTGCTGTATAGATTGCAACGGACATCGTCTGTGTGCGCCCCGGAATATTTCCCGCAAGCATAATCGTCGCGCCAAATTCCCCCAAAGCCCTTGCAAAGGCAAGAATCGTCGCCGCCGCCACTCCCGGCCATGACACAGGCAGCAGCACCTTAAAAAACAGTTTTACCTCCGACATTCCAAGCGTCCTTGCCGCATGGAGAAGATTTTTATCGACCTGCTCAAACGCACCTATGGAGGTACGGTACATAATCGGAAACGAAACGACCGTTGCCGCGATTACCGCACCCTGCCATGTGAATAACACATTCAGTCCCATACGCATAAGAAGCTGTCCCAATCCGGAATTTTTCCCGAATAGAATGAGCAGAAAAAAGCCTACTACCGTCGGAGGCAGCACCATAGGCAATGAAAATATCCCATCGACTACAAACCGTAATTTATTCAGAGAGAGCACCCAGCGCGCAGCCAAAAGACCCAGCATAAATGTCGCAATCGTGGCAAGTACCGCAACCTTAATTGAAATCCACAATGGTGAATAGTCCATTTCAACCGCTCCTATATCTTTCATTGTCTGCGAATTTGTGCCTCTGCACAATATTTGCAAAACAATCCAACTCGTTTTTATCGCGCATCTGAAAATCCATATGATTCAAACAACTCCATTGATTCTTCTCTCTGAATAAATGAAAGCCATGCTGCCGCCTCGTCAGAATGTTCGCTTGCCGCCACAACGCCGACCGGATAAAGCACCTTACTACAAGAGCCCTCCGGCGCTTCGCATACAATCCTGACATCTTCTGAAGTGTATGCGTCCGTTGCATAAACAACGCCACAATCCACAGCCGCCGTTTCAACCCATGAAAGCACAGTCCGCACATCAGAGCCGTAGTTTGCCTTTTCCTTCACTGCATCGAGAATTCCAAGACCTTCAAAAATCTCCTCCGAATACTGTCCCACAGGAACGCTTCCCGGCTCTCCCAAGCCAATCATCGTTACGACGTCTGTTGCCGCATCTTCAAAAGAACTGACACTCGTGTCACTTTCCTTCGGAACAATCATAACGACCTTATTTTCAAGAAGCTGCACAATCGAATCCGAATCCATAAGCCCCTCATCGTCCAAAGCCGTCATCTGTTTCATGGCAGCAGACATAAATACATCTGCCGGCGCGCCTTCCTCAATCTGCGTCTGCAATGCGCCCGAACCGCCATAAGAAATGCTGACAGTAATACTCGGATTTTCATTCTCAAACTGCGCTTTCAGCTCATCACATACATCTGTCAGGGATGCCGCCGCAAGAATGGTCAGTTCAACCTTTTCTTCCGGTATCTCTGCACTGCCCGATTCCTCCCCGTCAGAAACCGCAGTTGTAGTCACTTCTTCCGTTGCCGGAATGACGGTATCACTTCCACTGTCCCTTGATGAAGCATTCTTTGCTGATCCGCAGGCGCAGACAAGCATTGCCACTGCCATGAATACTGCTGTTAATTTTAAAAATTTATTGTTCATTATCATTTCTCCTCTAAATGTAAGAGGACTCTTCGGCAATAAAATGCCCGCTCTTTCCACCCGTCTTTTCCATTAAACGGATATCCGAAATCCGCATGCCCCGATCGAGCGCCTTGCACATATCATAAATCGTCAGAAGCGCCACGCTCACGCCGGTAAGCGCCTCCATTTCCACGCCCGTCTTCCCCGAAAGCTTTGCGGTGCAGATACATTTTATCTGCCTCTTTTCGTCCTCGTATTCAAAATCAATTGTTACCTTTGTTAACATAAGCGGGTGGCACATCGGAATCAAATCGGAAGTTTTTTTTGCCGCCATAATGCCTGCTATCCGCGCCGTCCCAAGCACATCACCCTTTTTTGCAGTACCGTTTTTGATTGCCGCATAAACCTCCTCATTCACGGCAATGATACCGCCCGCCACTGCCACACGCTCCGTAATCTCCTTGTCCGTCACATCTACCATCACAGCATTTCCCCTGCTGTCAAAATGCGTCAATTCTCCCATGCTTCCTATCCTTTCCCTCTTTTCGTGCTTATTTTCCAAATCCGCAATGCGGAAAATGGCACTCCGGACAGCCAAGACAAAGTCCGCCCTCGCCATAGCTCCACAAATCTTCTCCTGTCATATGCTCTCCCGCGACAATTCTTGGCAGTACCAAGTCAAAAATAGTCCGCTTTGCATACATCACGCACCCCGGCAGTCCCATCACCGGAACCGTTTTTCCCTCGTGCGCATAGTATCCAAGCAGAAACATCGCCCCCGGAAGAACCGGCGCGCCGTAGCTCTCTATCACAGCGCCAAACTCCCTGATTGCGCCCGGCGTGCAGTCGTCCGGATCGACACTCATACCGCCTGTGCAAATCAGCAGCTCCACGCCCTGCGCCAAAAACTCCCGCAGTGCATCTATAATATTCTCTTTACCGTCGTCCACAAGCTTCTGCCCGATTACATCTACGCCATATTCCGCAAGCTTTGTGCGCACAACCGGCCCAAAGGCGTCCTTAATCCGCCCCTTGAAAATCTCACTTCCTGTCGTGACAATGCCCGCGCGAAGCTTCCGAAAAGGCAGGATTTCCAAAAGCGGTTTTCCCCCTACAAGCGCACGCGCTCTATCCATTTTTTCCTGTTCAATCACAAGCGGAATAATGCGCGTTGCCGCAATTTTGTCCCCTTTTTTCACAGGAAAGTTCCCATGCACTGTAGCAATCATCATCTCACCCATTGCATTGACTGCGCGCAATTTTTCGGAATTGACCTTCAAAAGCCCGTCCCTGTCGGCAAGAATTTCTATTTTGCCTTCTTTGGGCTGTGTCGCCCGCATCCCGTCGTTTATGCAAATATCCCGCAGAATTTCTGCCGCCTCGTCCTCGTGCAAAATCCCCTCTTTTTTCTCCCACACGTACAGGTGTTCTTTTCCCACGCTTAATAGCACAGGGATATCCTCCTGCGTCACAACATGCCCCTTTCTGAAAACAGCATCCTTTACAACGCCCGGAATAATCTGTGTGATGTCATGGCAGAGCACATGCCCTGCTGCGTCCTCGGTTTTTATTAATTTCATTTACGCCTCCAAAACAAATCCAAAATATTTTTTTACGCACAAAAAAATCCCTTCGATGTCATCAATGCCGTAAACAGGACATTTTGCTGCATTTTGGGATAAACAATCTGTGGCGATGCAAATCAAACTCTCCGGACTGCAAACCGAGGTATCCGAAACCGCCCCCCGCACCACCTCGATTTTGGGATACGGCGCATGTTTCATGCCCTCGATGATAATAATGTCCGACTTCTGCGACTTTTCCACAAGGGCAATCAGCTCCGCAACCGCAATCTCTCTTTGGCAGTTTATCGAAAACTGCGCAGGCGAAAAAATCGCGCTTAAACCCGCGCCCGCACTGCGAAAACGAAAGGTGTCCGTTCCCTCATAGTCCATCACATAATCATGTCCGTCATGTTTGATAACACTAACCACATATTTTTCACGAATAAATTCGTTAATCAGCTTGATAATCAGCCCTGTCTTTCCGCTGTCCTTGATACCGCTCACGCAAAAGACAACAGGCTGCACAAGCTCCTGATACTCCGCTCTTGTATTGATATTTTTTACCACCTTTTTGTCAAAGGCAGTGTATTCCAATTTAATATATTTCGTGCGGACGCTGTTTAACAGCTTCATCAGCCGATAATTTCCGCTCTCAATGCAGGCGCGCACCTGATCTAGCATTCTTTTCGAATAGATGCCGCAAAGCGGATGAATATGCTCCTCATCCATCAGCACATAACAATCGTAATCTGAGCACACAAACTCTTGTATATATGCCACAAGCTCTTTTGTGATAAACGGCATGTCCGCCGCACAGATAAAAACATACTCCTCCTGCGCAGCATTTAAAAGCTGATAAATTCCCTCAAGTGGACCAATATCCCTGTGCTCATCATACACCACGCTAAGACCCATATCCTCATATGTGCCTTTTTCGGCAGCAGAAATAATCGGACGCGAAAAGCTGCCGAGTTCGTCTGCTATTTTGTCGATAAAACGCTGTTCATTGATTGTAAGCAGCGCCTTGTTTTTTCCCATGCGTGTACTTTTTCCACCCGCAAGGATACCCGTACTGATGTTCATATCTGCTGCTTTGCTCCTTTCCCACTCTTAGCATAATCTCATTTTCCTGACCGTCACCGTATCGCCAGCCGAAAGCATCGTTTCCGTCGCAATATCAAGATAGCAGTTGCACTGCGTCATATTCGAAATCACACTGGACGCATGTGTCTGCGTCGGAAGAAACACTTCACCGTTCTCCCCGTACGCACGCACAAAACGCCTTAATTTACTTTTCTTTGGATAATCGCTTTTTAAAACCGCCGTCTTAATAACAGGTTTTAAGCTGTGATTGCGCGTCATCGCAGCCGCAAGCTCCCAAAAATAAACTTCAAAGTTCACCATCGCCGCATACGGATTTCCCGAAAGGCTTAAGATCGGCGTTCCGTTCAAAACACTTCCGATAGTCGGCGTACCAGGCTGAATGTTTGCTCTTGCAAAAAGACGCTGCGCGCCTGCCTTTTCCAGCACCGCAGGCAGCAAATCCTTCTTCCCTACCGACACGCCGCCCGTCGTAATCACAATATCCGCGCAATCCGCCGCCTCAATCAGGATACGCTCCAAGACAGACTCCTCGTCAGCACACGCCTTCTCATACGAAACAAGCAGTCCCGCTCTCTCGACTGCCGCCTTTAGCATATATAAAATACTATTGTAAATCTTTCCCTTTTCCAGTGCCGTTCCAATCGGCGTAAGCTCCGAGCCTGTGGATATCAGCGCGACTTTTAGCTGCCTGTACACGTCCGTATATTCCGTCCCTATGCCCGCAAGCAGCCCGACATGCAGCGGCGTAATCAGGCTGCCCTTTTCCAGCACAGTTTCGCCCGCCTTCATATCCTCACCCGTTTTACAGTAATTCGCATAAGGCTTTACCGGCGCATAAATCGCAGCCTTATCCATGCCATAGTCCGTATCCTCCTGCCTTACCACCGCATCATAGCCTTGCGGAATGTACGCGCCCGTCATAACGCGCACCGCGCTGTTTGGCAGAAAAGGAAACTCGTTGCAGTCCCCCGCGCAGTTCTCGCCCAAGACCTTTAGAATAACCGGATTTTCCCTTGACGCATTTTCAACCTGCGCCGCGCACACCGCATAACCGTCCATCGCCGACTTCGGAAATGCCGGAACAGGCTCTTTCGCGCAGACATCCTGCGCCGCCACTCTCCCGCACGCCCTTGTAAGATGCACGCGCTCAATTTCTGACACAGGTGTCACTTTTTCTAAAAACAGCTCAACACATTGTTCAATTTCCATTTTCAACCTTCCTGTTTTCCCTCATTGTATACTTCATAGCTGTCCGGCCATGCCCTGCAAATCAGCGTCAGATGATAACGCCTTGCCATTTCCACCGCCTCCGCAGTCGGCACCGCCTTTGACACGAGTACCGGTATCCCTGCCATCACCGCTTTTCGCACCATATCGACCGGAACCCTTCCGGTTGTAAACAAAATGCAGTGTTCAAATTCCAAACCGTTTATCAGCGCATAGCCGACCGCCTTGTCAAGCGCATTATGTCTGCCGATATCCTCAAACACGCCTTGATACTCTCCCTTATAAGAAAGATAGCAGCTATGCGTCCCCATTGTTTTTTTGTGCAGCGACGCGTTTTCACTAAATTTTTGAATCAGTGCAAAAATCCATTCCTGCGGACAATCCGCATACGCAAGCTCCCTCAGCTTATTATCAATCTTAAAATTCCCCAAAAGCCGGTTGTCCGTACAGCAAGTCGGCTCTGTTTGCAGCATATTTTCATCTTTTACAGACCCAATTTCCTGTTTCAAATAAATCCTTGCCCGATTTCCGTTTTCGCATATATAGAGCGTTTCCACATCTTCGCGGTGTTTCACAAATCCCTCTGTAACTGCCCGTCCCAACACAAGCTCCGAAAGTCTGTTCGGTGTGCATGTCAGTCTTAACACAGGCTTCTCGTTCATGCTCACTTCTATAAAATGCTCCGCTATCAGGCTTGCAGTGCCCGCATTCCCCGTTTTATCTGGTCTTACAACGTTCGTTGCAACACATATGGTCTGCTGCGGCTCTGTAAATTGATTATTAATCGTCATATTCTCTCCAAAACAAAAACTTTGAAATACAGTATACCATATTTTCCCCAAAAAACCAATCAAATATCAAATGTTGAATATTGTGCCTGTCGTCTTTTAATGATATGATATGGTTATTATGGATAAACATGGCGAAGGAGAGAACCGTAAATGAACCTGTGCAGTAATGAATTATTTAACTTTTTTATGGCAATTCCCGACACAATGGGCTCGCTTGAAGAGCTTTCCGGTTATATTGCAAAATCCGTTCCGCCTGTGTGTGACGCACTTGGCATCGGAAAAATAGAGTTGTGCCTGAACAATCCCGAATCACCGTATGAAGAACGCATCAAGGACAACCTCACAATGTTGTACTGTTTTTCGGAAGGCTACGTAAATACCCCTGTAAGCAATCGCTATGCGACACATTCCGGCGGAACAGCCGAATTTTTATTTTATCCACGCGAACCGGCTGCCTGGAATGACGGCGACATGGAATACCTCAAATTTCTTGCGTCCGTTATAAATACGCTCTGCGCCAAAGCAGGGCTTGCAAAGCTTGCAAAAATTTTATCTGTCACTGACTCCGTTACAGGCATCGCAAATACGGAAGGCATCAGTGCCTTTATTGCAGACTGCTGCGAGAACGGCACTGAAACCTCTTACACTGCGGTTTACACCAATATTAAAAATTTCCGCTACTTTAACCGGCAGCTTGGCGCCAAATACGGCGACACGATTTTGAAAAAATATGCGCAGCGTCTGAAAGATTTTCTGCGCAGAGACGAGATCTGCGGCAGGCTTGGGGACGATACCTTTCTTGTCGTAATCAAAAACGGGCGCGCCGATAAACTGTTAAAGTATGTCTCGGATATCCGGCTGCACCTCAACATTGATGACATGATAAACACGTTTAACATTCAGTCCCGAACCTGTATCTACCCGATTGCCGGACAGGATACCGCAAGCGCCGTTCTGTACAATATCTCCATTGCGATCAATATCACAAAGGGCGCTCCGGACAGCGACCATGTACGTTTTGTGCCTGAAATGCTCGATGATCTGAAACGTGAGAAGGAAATTTCAAACAGCTTCTCCAAAGCGATTGCCTTAAAAGAATTCGACGTATATTACCAGCCAAAACTTGATTTGAACACCAGTTCCCTGTGCGGCTGTGAAGCGTTGGTTCGCTGGAGCCGCACAGACGGTCAGCTCGCCCCCTCCGAATTTCTTCATGTGCTTGAAAAAGCCGGAACGATCTGCGCGCTTGACCTGTATGTGCTTGAGGAGGTCTGCATAAAGCTCCGCACATGGCTTGACCTGGGGCTTACCCCTGTGCGCATCTCCACAAACTTTTCCAAAGCGCACCTGCACAACCGCTTTCTTGCGGAAGACATTATGGGCATTATCAACAAGTATGCCATTCCGCCCAAATATATTGAGATTGAGCTGACCGAGAGCAGCGGTTACGACGACTTTACCTCACTCTCCGACTTTATCAACCGGATAAAAAGCTACGGCGTTTATACCTCCATTGACAATTTCGGTACCGGCTACTCTTCCTTAAAGCTGATGAGCGACCTCGAAATCGACGTGATAAAGCTTGATAAGTCCTTTGTCACAGAAATAGACACTCCCGCTTCCCCAAACACCAATATACAATTATCGGGGGGACGGACTACCATAAAGCGTACGCAGAACAACGCGGTCGTCATCAAAGCAATTATCGAAATGGCACATGCGCTTGGCATCAAGGTCATATGCGCTGGCGTTGAAAATGACGGGCAGAAAAATATGTTAACGCAGCTTGGCTGTGATATGATTCAGGGCTTTTGGTATGCCAAGCCACTTCCGCACAATGAATTTCAGAAAAAATTACAGGGCATTTCCTAACGAAATGCCCTGTTCCTTTTTACCCTGTTATCTTATGACCTTAAAAATGCCGTATAGCCTCTTACTGCCTCATACACATCTGCCTTGCTGCTGCCCTCGTATGGTGCGTGCATGTTCAGCACTGCGACGCCGCTGTCTATCACATTCATTCCGTAGTTTGCCATAATATAAGCAATCGTGCCGCCTCCGCCGACGTCAACCTTGCCAAGCTCCGCAAACTGATATTTCACATCTGCATCGTCCATAATTTTGCGAAGCGCTGCAATGTACTCCGCATTCGCATCATTGGAACCGCTCTTTCCGCGCGAGCCTGTAAACTTGTTAAACGTAAGGCCATGTGCCAAAAATGCCGCATTATTTTTCTCAAATGCACTTGCATATAACGGGTCATATCCCGCGCTCACGTCAGACGAAAGCATGTTCGAATTCGCAAGCGCCCTACGCACCAAACGCTGGGAATCCTGCTCTGTCACCGCAATCAGCTCTGCGACCGCATTCTCAAAAAACCGCGACTGCATACCGGTAGCGCCCACACTGCCAATCTCCTCCTTGTCAACCAACAGACAGCAAAGCGTGTGCTCCGTAATCTCCGAAGACAAATCAAGCATCGCAAAAAGCGAAGTGAAAGCGCAGATTCGGTCATCTTGTCCGTATGCCAGAATCATGCTTCTGTCAAAGCCCAAATCTCTTGCCTTCCCTGCCGGAACAATCTCAAGCTCTGCCGACAAAAAGTCCTCCTCCTCTATTCCATAGGTCTCCTTCAAAAGCTTTAGCACATTTGCCTTGAGCGTCTCCTTCTCTTCCTTCTCCAGCTCCTTATTTTCCTCAAGCGGACAGTTTCCGATAAGCAAGTCCAAATTCTCGCCTGTCACTACCTCTGTCGCTTTCTTCGCCATCTGTTCGCCTGCAAGATGAATCAGCAAATCCGTAATCACAAACACCGGATCCTCGTCCTTCTCGCCGATACAAATCTTTACCGTCGCACCATCTTTCTTTGCGACCACGCCATGAAGCGCCAAAGGAATTGCCGTCCACTGGTATTTCTTAATACCGCCATAATAATGGGTATCAAAATATGCAAATCCGTCCTTTTCATATAAAGGATTCTGCTTTACATCAATCCGCGGCGAGTCAATATGTGCCCCCAAAAGATTCATTCCCTCTGACAGCGGCTTTTTTCCAAGCTGGAAAAGCGCCACACTCTTATTCATCTGAACCACATACAGCTTATCGCCCGCTTCCAACTTCTCTCCTGATTCAATCGCTGCAGAAAGCTCTTTATATCCTTTCTCCTCTGCCATTTTTACAATCAGATCTACGCATTCACGCTCTGTCTTCCCTTCGTCCAAACAGGTTTTGTAGAGGCTGCACACCTCTTCAAGCTTTTTTTTGTCCTCGTCCTTATATCCGAGCCACAAACTTTCTCTTTTCATCTTAATACGTCTCCTTACTTCAAATAATAATAAGTATTATAACATGATAAAAACACTATACCACTACAATAGCACAATTAAATCTCCCTTTTCAATATTTTTATGCATTTTGTATCATAAATGGCTTGTGTTTTTATTTTTTTTTGATAAAATGGTAAGTATAGTTGTAAAATTTTGCAAATCAATGTGAATTTTTTCACATTTCTTATTGAACAGGGAGGGATTTTTTTGACACCTGGATTTACCGGTCTTACTGTTGCCCAAATCTGCGAGGCGATCGACACACTCAACCCATGTATGGATGATTTTGTTTATGTCTATGATCTGGTCAATGACTTTTATTATATCTCAAAACTGGCAGTAGAGCGTTTCTGTCTGCCTTCCAATCAGTTTCATAATGTAATCGAAAATCATGCAAAATTTGTTTATCCCGCGGATTTGCCGATGCTACAACAGGACCTCGAAGAGCTTACCGCCGGCAAAAAACAGTTCCATGACCTGCTCTATCGCTGGATTTCCGTAGACAATGATCCCATATGGATTAATTGCCGCGGTTTTGTGGTTCGTCATGAAAACACACCGCTTTACATGCTTGGCTGCATCAATGAAATCGGCGCACGTCAGAAAGCGGACAATGTCAGCGGACTCTTAGGCGTCACAAGCTTAAAAAATTCCTTTTTGGCAGAACATGCAGATCTCCCGAACGGCTATCTGCTGCGCCTTGGACTTGATGACTTTAAGGAAATCAACGAAAAGCTTGGCTGTGATTATGGCGATTTAATTTTAAAGCGCACTGCCGAATGTATCACAGCCTGCCTTTTGCCGAACCAAAAGCTCTTCCGCGCGGTGGCAGACGAATACCTGATTGTCAACTTTTCGAAGCGCACCACGGAGGACGCCATTGAGCAGTATAAGCACATACGGCAGACAATTGATTCTTTTGTAAAGGAAAACAATTATGAAGTAATCTATACAATCTCCGGCGGAATTCTGAAAAGCGAGCAGTTCAGCGCCTGTTCCTTCTCTGATGCAATGAAATTCTCCGAATTTTCACTCAATGAGGCCAAACGGCATGGAAAAAACTGCTGTTACATCTTCTGCCGCGAAGATTATGACAAATTTTTGAGAAGGCGCAGGCTCTCACAGCTCTTAAGACGCGCCGTTACCCACAATTTTGAAGGCTTCGAGGCATATCTGCAGCCGCTGATTAATACCGACAGCAACACCATTTACGGTGCGGAGTCCCTTCTGCGTTTCTGTACCGAAGAATTCGGCATGGTAGCTCCTGCCGAATTTATCCCGCTGCTGGAGGAAACAGGGCTTATCATTCCGGTTGGAAAATGGATGCTCAATGAAGCGCTGAAAATCTGCCAAAATATCCAAAGGGTGATTCCTGATTTTAAGATCAGCATCAATGTTTCTTATGTCCAGGTCGTAAAAAGCAATATTCTTACAGATATTCTCAACGCTGTTGAATATTATCATATTCCGCCCTCTACCGTCATCATCGAGCTGACGGAAAGCGGTCTGCTCGTTCTTGATAACCGCATTACCAAGCTTTGGGCACGCCTGAAAGAAAAAGGCATTTACCTTGCGCTCGACGATTTTGGAACAGGCTACTCCAATTTCCACTACCTCAACGACCTAAAGCCTGATATCATCAAGATTGATCGCACCTTTACCATAAAGGCCGTTACAAATGACTATGAATTTAAACTGCTGTCATTGATGAGCAATATGGCGCACAGCTTAAATCTGCAAATCTGTGTGGAAGGCGTCGAAAACACAAATGAGCTTTCCCGCATGAAAGAAGTCCTGCCCGATTACTATCAGGGATATTATTTCGGAAAGCCTTGTCCGTTTCCTGAATTTCAGGATAAATTTATTAAATAACAAAATGCATAAAATAAAAAGGCAGAGCATTGCGCTTTGCCTTTTTATTTTATGCTATATTGAATGTTTTCGAAATACCATACTGCCCTGCTGCATTAAGCAAACGGATTTTCCGTCGGATAAGGAAGTGACTTCGGCTGATTGTAGTTTAAGTCCTCAACAGGTACACCGATGTACTTAAATACCTCATACAGAGCCTTTCCGAAATGTCCGAACGCTACCGCGCCATGATGCGGGTAATTCTTCTCAATCAATACATGTCTGTAAAACCGCTGCATCTCAGGAATTGCAAATACACCAATGCTTCCGAATGACTTTGTGGCAACCGGAAGAACCTCGCCCTGTGCAATATAGGCACGCAGCTTGCAGTCTGCTGTTGACTGTAAACGATAGAAGGTAATATCGCCGGGGATAATGTCACCCTCAAGTGTTCCCTGTGTAACCTCCTCAGGAAGCGTTCTTGCCATAATCATCTGATACTTCATATTGCAGAAGCTGAGCTTCTTTGTATTTGTATTTCCGCAGTGGAATCCCATGAAGGTATCGTTGTGCGTATAGTTAAACTGCTCCTTAATTGACTCCTGATACATATCAGCAGGCACCGTATTATTAATGTCAAGAAGCGTAACAGCGTCCTGACTGACACAAGTACCGATAAACTCGCTGAGACAGCCGTAAATATCAACCTCGCAGGAAACAGGAATGCCCATACCTGTCAAACGGCTGTTTACATAACAAGGAACAAATCCAAACTGTGTCTGGAATGCAGGCCAGCACTTTCCGGCGATTGCCACATACTTTCTGTATCCCTTATGCGCCTCTACCCAGTCAAGAAGTGTCAGCTCATACTGTGCAAGTTTCGGAAGGACTTCGGGCTTTAAGTTGCCCTCACCAAGCTCCTCCTCCATTTCCTTAATCTTTGCAGGGATTCTCTCGTCGCCCTCATGCTTTTTAAAGGACTCAAAAAGGTCAAGCTCTGAATTCTCCTCGATCTCAACGCCGAGATTGTAAAGCTGCTTGATTGGTGCGTTACATGCAAGGAAGTTCAACGGTCTGGGACCAAATGAAATAATCTTTAAATCAGAAAGACCGATAATTGCTCTTGCAATCGGTAAAAACTCATGAATCATATCCGCACATTCCTCAGCAGTACCTACGGGATACTCAGGGATATATGCTTTAATATTGCGCAGTTTCAAATTATAGCTTGCATTTAACATTCCGCAGTAAGCATCGCCGCGTCCGCCGACAAGATTGCCCTGTGTCTCCTCTGCCGCCGCAATAAACATTGCAGGACCGTCAAAATGCTTTGCAAGAAGTGTCTCCGAAATCTCGGGACCAAAGTTTCCAAGATATACGCAGAGTGCATTACAGCCTGCCTTCTTGATGTCCTCTAACGCCTGTACCATATGTATCTCACTCTCTACGATACACACAGGACATTCGTAAACACCTTCTGTTCCGAACTTTTCTGTGTATGCCTTTATCAATGCTTTTCTTCTGTCTACTGACAGGCTTTCGGGAAAGCAGTCACGACTCACAGCTACGATTCCAACTTTTACCTGTGGTAAATTATTCATTTTAAAATCCTCCTTAAAAACAAGCTATAATATCACACACTATGCTATTTTCTCATCGAGAACGTGCTCGTGCACATTTTGATGATTAATTCTATAATAGTTGCTGTCTGTCCAAAAATCAAGTAACATTTTGTTAAT
Organism: uncultured Lachnospiraceae bacterium; assembly: GCA_910577115.1. Classification (GTDB taxonomy): domain Bacteria; phylum Bacillota; class Clostridia; order Lachnospirales; family Lachnospiraceae; genus COE1. Next base: position 33,301 of record CAJTMC010000029.1, on the reverse strand, counting down.
ATTTATTTTTCGTCATAATATCTTATTTTACCCTGTCTTTTCTGTCAAATATGTCTAGTATCCCGTATACATTCCCCTCCCCGAAGAAACCGCACATTGCGGGCGTGCCTTTTAACGTGCCTTTTCCACATTTCCCTTGCAAAATGTGATACTTGCACATATAATAAAAACAGTAATCCTGTAAAAATGCTGAAACTTGATAAACCGATTTTAATAGAAAGTATAGGAACACCACATGGCTACAATCAAAGAAATTGCAGCGCTTGCCGGCGTATCCCGCGGAACCGTTGACCGCGTGCTCAACAACCGCGGCTCCGTAAATCCGAGCACTGCAGAAAAAGTAAGAGAAATCGCAAAAGCCCTTGATTACAGACCAAACAAAGCAGGTCTTGTGCTTGCTGCCTCCAAAAAGAGGCTAAAACTTGGCGTCATTATATTTTCCGCTGAGAATCCGTTTTTCTCCGACGTGCTGGACGGCATTAACGATAAGGCGGAGGAACTCGCCGAATATAACTGTTCTGTGTTTATCAAGCAGATTCCCATTAATACAGATGCCCAGCTAAAAGCAATCAATGAACTTGTGGCAGCAGAAATAAACGGTATCGCCCTTGCGCCCTGCAACGATAACCGCATTCGTATCCGTATCAACGAGCTGTATGAGCAGGGAATTCCCGTTGTCACCTTAAATACGGATATTGAAAACTCAAAACGAATTGCCTATGTCGGAAGCCATTATACCAAAAGCGGCGCTACCGCTGCAGGACTTCTACGACTTATGGCAAACGGTGAGATTTCGGTCGGCATTTTGACAGGTTCGTCCGACATTTTATGCCATACAGAACGGATTGCAGGCTTTTCGAGTACTCTCGCGCCCTATGCGGATCACATTCATATCATTTCCATAACAGAAACACATGATGATGAGATCGAAAGCTATGAAAAAACCACAAAACTGCTTAAAGAACACCCCGAAATCAATGCACTGTATTTTGCGGCAGGCGGCGTATACGGCGGATGCCGCGCAGTGTCCTCTTTAGGGCTTGGACATAAACTGAAAATCATTGCTTATGACAAAGCCGAAACAACCGAAGATTTCTTAAAAAATGATATTTTATCTGCTGTTATCTGCCAGCAGCCGCACACACAGGGAAAAAAACCGCTTGATATTCTCTTTTCTTATCTCACCACAGGAAATGCACCGGAACAGGAATATCACTATACTGCTGTTGATATCCGTATTTTAGAAAATATCTGACAGTGCTGTATCAGGGTTGAAACTCTGTCATATTTGGACGAAAGCGCAGCGGCAGGAAACTTGTCTGGAGCTTTTTATTTGTTCTTGACTCGATGGCAATCGTTTTGCAGAACCTTTTAAACAGCTCCTGATAGTCCTTCTCAGCCGCCGTTACGTTCAGTTTGTCACTGTCAATCTCCACTCCCTGCACAAGATACCACTGCTGCTGTTTGGGATGAAGCCCGTACACGTCCGTATTCTCATCATAAATCATGAAATTTTCTGACGGAAGCCTGTCGGCAAAATGCGGCATCAGAAACGGCAGAATGTGATGCTTTACGTTGATCTTTGCATACAGGATTCCTCCCTCAAGCTCCGAAAAACGCGTAAATTCTATCATATGTCCCAATTCATTGGAGGATGCACGCGCATATTGAAATGTTTTCTGCACCCAGTCTTCTGCGAGTCTGTCCATAATCATTCTGTCATGATTGCGAAGTCCAAGCACAATTGTATGGTATACCGCATCTGCCTTCTCATCAAAGCAGGATACCATCGCCAAACAAAGACGATAATATACCTCCTCGCCCAGTCTGCTCCTGATTGTCCCTATGACTTTATCCGCATTTTCATCGTTTGCTTCAACCGTCCTGTATTCGGTAAAAAGACGGTATGTGTCAGGGCTTTTTGTCACTAAATGAATGGCATCATGGCTTTCTATGCTGTTTTCCTTCTTAAAACGATATGCTTCATAAACTCCGCTTAAAATGCCCTCCATGCTGTCCTCACATAGCAATACATACTCATACATATGCCGTCACATCCTTTTTTTGCGTCATACCAAAAATCTCTGCGTTTTCCGCTCCGTCGTCAAACAACGATAGCTGCTTGTAAGTCATGCCGTCCTTGTCAAAGGGCAGCTTTTCATGCTCCGACAAAAGGTTTCTCGTGATGTAGTCCTCGTCTATTTTGGTATTGTACATCATTTTCCCGTTACAAGTGATAAAATACAGTGCCCTTTTTAGTACCACACCGATTTTCTTTAAATTTTCGAAGCCAAGCACGCTGCTTCTTCTTGCCTTGCAGATGCGTTGCGCGCTTTTTACACCGATTCCCGGAACACGCAGAAGCATTGTATAGTCTGCCCGATTGATTTCTACCGGAAACTGCTCTAAATGGCGCAGCGCCCAGTCGCACTTCGGATCTAAAAGAATGTTGAAATTCTGATTCTTTTCATTTAGAAGCTCATTCACCCGAAAGTTGTAATAGCGAAGCAGCCAGTCTGCCTGATAAAGCCTGTGCTCCCGAAGAAGCGGCGATGCCATCGTTACCGCAGGAAGCGCTTTATCCTCATTCACACCCACATACGCAGAGTAAAACACTCTTTTCAGGGAAAATTTATCATATAAACTCTCTGCCACCGACATAATCTGATAATCGCTCTCAGGCGTCGCTCCAATTATCATCTGTGTGGACTGTCCCGCAGGCACAAATAACGGTGCACTTTTATAAAGCGCAAGCTCCTGCTTCCCCTGTGTGATGCCGTTTTGTATTTGGCGCATTGGTTTCAAAATACTTTTTCGGTGCTTATTTGGAGCCAGCCTTTCCAATCCTTCCGCTGTCGGCAGCTCCAAATTCACACTCATACGGTCCGCAAGATATCCTGTCTGCTGTATCAGCACAGGATCTGCCCCCGGTATCCCCTTCACATGGACATATCCGCGAAAACGGTATACATTCCTCAGTTTATAAAGTGTCTGATAAATCAGCTCCATTGTATAAGCGGGATTATTGACAATCCCCGAACTTAAAAAAAGCCCTTCTATATAATTGCGTTTATAAAAATTCATGGTAAGCTCGCAAATCTCGTCAGGTGTAAATGTGGCTCTCGGCACATCGTTGCTTCTGCGGTTGATACAGTATTTACAATCATAAACGCATTCATTGGACAAGAGTATTTTTAATAAAGAAATACATCTTCCATCCGAAGAAAAGCTGTGGCAGATTCCTGCCGCTATACAGTTTCCCATATCGCGGCCGTTTCCCTTCCTGTCAACGCCGGAGCTTGTACATGCCACATCGTACTTGGCTGCATCTGTCAGGATTTCAAGTTTGTCCATAATCGTTTTTCTCGTTGTGGAAAACAATTCTATCTTTAATTGATTTTCATAAGCGGCACAATCTGATGCCAAATTACTTGAAACAGGTTCCATAATGCGCTCCCTCGAACACGTTTTCAGAAATTTTGTTCGTTTTTATAGTAGCATACATTTGTTCTATTTTCAAGTGTTTATTGTATAATTTTTTTGGAAATTTTAGGATATTTCGCAAATCAACTCTAAAATTCTCAGTACATTTTTCTTTTGATAGTCGTCATATTTGTTCAATATTTTGTTGATATACAGATTACAGGGTTCTTCTCCGCTTTTCCCCACAAGAATATAATCACACTTTACATCAAGTGCATCTGACAGGCGATACAGCACTTCTGCCGTAAAACCTTTCTTTCCCGTTTCTATCTCGTACAAAAATTTTGTAGAAAGATTCGTTTTGTTCGCAAGATAGTCTCTTGTATATCCCTTCGTGACTCTGAGCTCATGAATCCTTTCACCTGCTTTAACATAAACTGAACTGACCATAATAATTTTTCTCCTTTCTCTTTTTGCTTCCCAATTTGTACCTTCTTATGCTGTCGTCCAAATGTCTGGACAACACATTTAGTTAACATAATACATATAGCGTACTTTTTGTCAAAAAATGTATTAAAGTATGCGAAATCGCGATTAAAGTGCAGAATTTGTCGTTTTTTTGATATTTTATTCGTGATTTCACATACTTTGTTCTGATTTTTCGGGATATGTTGCTTTTTATATTATGATGAATAAAGTGGAGGGATGCAAATTGCAGAACATATTACGTATGGCAAATGAAAATGCCGATCTAAACTCTAAGGAACAAAAATTATTGATATTCCGCGCCAAATGCATCTTATATGATATCAGTAAGCTGATTTTGTTTGTAGCATTTTTTGCGGTCATTCATAAGCTAAGCTGTTTTGTCTTTGCCTTTTTGATTTTTTATCCAATCAGGCAGATATCCGGCGGGCTTCATTTTAAACATTATTTTTCCTGTTTGGTGTTCTCATTTGTTTATATGTATCTTGTCGTTGTTGTGCTTTCTCCTCTAACGCTTGAGCTTGCGGTTGTCGTCCCTATCTTGGCAGTTTGCGCAGCTGTAGTTTATGCGATAGGGCCGATGCGTCCGCCTTCAAGACCTGCTTTGAGTAAGCAGGAATTTGCGGAACATCGCAAAAAGGCATTTCGTATTGTCTGTTATGAGGCTGTGCTTGTTGTATTGTTCTCTGATCACAGACTTGCAAGTGCCGGTTATTGGACTATTATTCTACATACGTTGCAGTTGATAATGGCATTGATTATTAAGAAAGGTGGTGAAAGAAATGCTTAAGAGATTGTCTATTGAAAAGATTGAATTGCTTTTGGCATCTGCTTTAGGGTTGGCTATTCTTAGATTAGCGCCAGATTTACCTTATACTGGTTTATGTACTTTTTTCTTTGGAGAGCCAGAATATCCATTTGAGGATAAATAATAAAAATATCTTTTTATGCTTTTTTATCGTATAGGAATGTTTCCTATACGATAAAAGCCTTCGGGTACCAATACACATTTATATCTTAACTTTAAAATACTATCTTAAAACATAAATAATTCCTATTACTCTTTGTAATATTTTCTACTTGAATAGTTGCCTTATATTTTTTCAACAATGTATTTACTCTAAATAATCCTATCCCATGCTCTTTTCCTTTCGTGCTATACCCAAATTCAAAGAATTTCTCAATTTCACTATTTGTCTTCCAGTCGCTTATATTTGCTATGGAAATGACATATGTACTATCTTGTTTTAACAGCTTTACTTCCATTTCTGTATCGTCTTGTTCTTCCAGTGCTTCAACTGCATTATCAAAAAGAACCCCTATTATCTCTATTAAATCATTTATTGCAATATAATCAATATTAACATCCTGAATTTCATATTCTATATTTATACCTTTCGTCATCGCTGCCGTAAACTTAGAATACAGATATCCCGATAAAATTGGTACCATACTTAACTTCAATAATTTATTATACTTATTATCCTGCAATATCTTGTCACAATATCTATCCTGTTCATTAAATAATTCTTCCGTATCCTGTATTGTATAACGCATACATTTAATCGCATTAATATGATTGTCAAATTCATGCTGTTTCATTCTAATTGTAGCAATTGCGTCTTCAAATGTCTTCGTATATAACTGATATGTTCTTAATTCCTCCGCTTTGTGTTTTTTTTCATTTTCTGAATTAATCCAGAGAATCACCATTAATGCAACAATTAAAAAACATATTGCTATCTGATCCATATAATATGATTCTATCATTTTATATTCGGACAAATACGAAATCAAATATATAAACAAATAAATCACTAACAATAAAAATACTATTTTTCTATATTTAGTGACAATTTCCATTAAACTGAATAAATATTTTTTCTTCCACACACTAAGAAGTATTATTATTAACACATTTATAATCGTCATTGTTAAATAAATATCACATATCTCCAACATTTTTGTACCAATTAATGTATACACCATTAATTGCAACATTGGTATAGTACACATCATTATAGCAAATGATTTTACTGTTCGTTTCCATGTATCAGCTAATCTCATTTTTATATATAGAAACCAATATACATATAAAATTGAATTTCCAAAGTTAAAATCCTCTAATATAAATATCAACATCATATAAAAGGCAAAATCAAACAAGCTGATCCACTTAAACTTAACCTTCTTGCCAATCACCTTATGTGTACAAAGAACAATACTGACATACTCTGTAAAAAGTTTAAAAAAATTAATAATCATAATTCCTCAAAAAATCCCTTCTTCATCTTCCCACCAATCTTAACCACTTTCCCGTTCCGAAGCTTCACCATCTGATTCACCTTATCCGCATACTCAATAAACCGTCTGTTCACAGCAACATTTCTGCTGCACTGAATAAAATATTTTCTCGGCAAGTTCTTCATAACACTTTTCAACGATATATACGGAATTTCAATCGTCTCATCAAGCGTATAAATCATAACATTTCGAAACCCCGCTTCCAAATATATCATTCTGTCAATATTCAATGCATAAAGCACACTATCTTTTCTGTAGTAAAAGACGCCGCTGTCCCTATCATCACAAAGAGGCGCTTTGAGTGCGGTTCTTATGACTTTCTCTACCTTTTCAAAATCAAAAGGCTTTTCAATATAATCAAAACAATGCAGATTATGAAATGCAGTCATCGCCTGATCTACAAGGCTTGTGATAAAAATAACAGGTGTAAATTCATAATGGCTATATTTCCTAAGACTATCCACAAGTTGAATCCCAGAAACATCATTTGCATTCGATCCGTCCAAAATAATGTCTACCAAAAACAGGTCAATTTCATGCTTCATTGCACATGCCAAAGCATCATCACTATTATCAACGCAAAAAACAGCACCGACAGTGTCACATTTTCGTGTCAATTCCGTCAGTGCTTTCATACATGCTTTATTGTCTTCTATTATCAATACATTTCTTTTCATATATCACAGCATACCCTATGCTATCCGATTTCCTGTTCCAAATCATGGAACAGACCGCTGTGGAAAAACTCGTCCAGCGGAATATTTAAACCATCGCATATTACTTTGATTGTCACAATCCCCGTATTTTTGCTGTTGCCGTTCATAATATTTTTCAATGTCGATGGCGGCATTCCTGCATTATACGCTAATTGTGATACTTTCATGTTTCTCTCATCGCAAAGTTTCCTAATTCTGCACACTACTGCCTCTTGTGTCTTCACCTGTGACTCACCTCTATATGAAATAATTTCTCATACATGTTTCGCGGCCGCATACGCTGCGGCGTGTCCGCTACCCTATGTATTATCTCATATTACAAGATTTCAATTACACAACAGGTTCTTATATGGTCTTTGCGACATTTTTGTATATTTTTCGGCTGATACGCTTACAGTCTGTCACTTTGCAGGGCTTTGCGCGATACAATAAAAAAAGTAACCGCATGCACCAAAAATGTGATCGTCCATGTGACAGGATATGATATGTAAATGGTTTTCATACTGTGGTGCTGCGGCATCTGAAAGATTGTCGCAATCCACAAAAGACGCAGTCCGCAGGCGCCAATCAGCGATACAATCATCGGAACAACCGAGTAGCCGATGCCTCTCAGCGCCCCTACGAACACATCCATCATTCCGCACAGCGCATAAAGTGCACAGATAACCTTCATTCGTCCCAGACCTGCCGCTACCACATCTGCACTCGGCGAATAGATTCCAAGAAGCGGTTCTCCGAAAAATAACGCAAGATTTCCAAGTACAACCCCTGTAATAATCACATAAAGCTCTCCTGCAAAAAGAATTTTGTAGATGCGCTTGTATTCCTTTGCGCCGTAATTTTGGCTGGTAAAGGAAATGGCCGCCTGATAGAACGCATTCATTGCCATGTAGACAAAGCCCTCAATATTTGCTGCCGCCGAATTTCCTGCGACAGCCACTGCGCCAAACGAATTGACTGCCGACTGGATAACTACGTTGGAAAGGGAAAACACCATTCCCTGAAATCCTGCAGGCAGACCGATGCGAACAATTCTCGCAAACTTTTCGCCGTTGATTTTCAGCTCTTTTAATTCCAAGTGGATTCCACCCTGTTCCTTTATCAGACAGCGCACGACAAGAATGGCCGAAATCGTCTGCGAAATCGCGGTTGCCGCCGCCACGCCTGCCACTCCCATGTGACAGACAATCACAAAAATAAGATTTAAAATCACATTGATGATTCCCGCGCCCAGCAAATAATAGAGCGGTCTTTGCGTGTCACCGACGGCACGTAAAATCGCACTTCCGAAATTATAGACCATAGTTGACGTCATTCCGAGGAAATAAATTCGAAGATAAATCACCGCAAGGCTCAAGACCTCCTCCGGCGCCTGCATCAGCTCCAGAAGCGGTTTTGCTCCCACAATTCCTATAACGGTCAGAATCACGCCGCTGCAAATACTTAATAGGATTGACGTATGAACGGTTTCCTTTAAATCCTTCTCCTTTTTTCCGCCATAATACTGCGCCGTCAGCACGTTTGTACCAATTGAAAGGCCGACAAAAACATTCGTCAGCAGATTAATCAGCGAGCTGTTTGAACCAACTGCCGCAAGCGCATTATCTCCCGCAAAGCGTCCCACGACCACGATATCTGCCGCATTAAATAAAAGCTGCAAAATGCTTGAGCACATCAACGGTATTGCAAAAAGCAGCATTTTCTTGAACACAGAGCCGCTGCACATATCAATTTCATATTTCTTTTTCAAAACCTTCACCACCTCTTTAATACACATTATCTTTGCCAAATATTTGTTCGCAATGGAGCCAAATTGGATTTCTCAAGGTCATGACAATCAACGGTATCACCATCAAAATCCAGATCACCGGCTCTGTCCAGATAATTCCCCAATATCCAAACAGCCGCACAAACACGAACGTAAACACAAGCTTTCCCACAAGCTCGATAAAGCTTGAGAAAATCGGTGTCTTATAATCGCCAAAGCCCTGCATGGAATTACGCAAAATCACGATAAAAACAACGACAATCAAAAAGGACATATCCACCCTCAGATACATGGAACCCCAATAAATAATTTCCTCATTTTTCGTACTTGCAAGAAACGCAATCAGATATGGTGAAACCGTATGCGCAAGGACAAAAATCAGCGCAATCCACACACTGCCCAAAATCAGCGCATCCTTCATTCCCTTACGGATTCGGTCATACTTTCCCGCACCGTAATTTTGTCCGCAGTATGTCGCCATCGAAGAACCCAAAACGCTTACCGGAAGATTCCAGATTTCAAACACCTTGCGCGCCGACGTGTGCGCCACAATAATATTCGTACCAAGCTGATTAATCCCGCTTTGCAGTACCAGCGATCCAAAATTGACGAGGCTCGACATCAACCCCATAGAAAGTCCGCTCTCATACATTGCCAAAACCTGTTTTCCTGTCAATGCAAAATCGGATTTGGAAACATGCAAAATCGGAAAGCCTTTATAAATGCGAGCCATGCACAACGCAACAGACAAAAGCTGTGACAATACCGTTGCCACTGCCGCGCCTTTTACGCCCATATCAAATCCAAGTATCAACGTATAATCCAAAACAACGTTCAAAACAGATGCAATAATGAGAAAAATAAGCGGCGTAACCGAATCTCCGATTGCCCTAAGCATGTTTGCGCATAGGTTGTAGGCAAGTGTGATGAACATTCCCCACACCAGAATCCATATGTAAGTGTATGCCATGTCAAGCTGTTTTGGAGGCACATTTAAAAGCGTTAAAATCGGTTTTAGAAACAACGCAACTGCCAAAATGACTACCGTCGCCGTAGCAAAGCCCAGAAGAATAGAGCCTGCTACATTTCTTTTCAGTTCCTTCTCGTCACCGCTGCCAAAATATCTTGAAGTAAGGACGCTAAAACCAAGACTCAGTCCATTAAAAAAGCCTGCAAGCAGCGTATAAAGCGATGACACAGCGCCCACCGCCGCAAGCGCATCTTCCCCTAAAATGCTGCCCACAATCTTTGTGTCAACAAGGTTATATAAAATCTGAAAGAGATTTCCCAAAAATACAGGAATCGCAAACAGTAAAATCAATTTTAACGGTCTTCCCTGCGTCAGATTTAATGTCGTTTTCGCTGTTTTCATACTATTTTCTCAATCCTTTTGGATAGTGGTTTTTCATGATTTGTCCTGCGAGCTTTCCCCAACCGATACTATAACCGCTGCAAGTCATCAGATACCAGCCCTTTTCCCCCGCATAGTTTAATGTCTGTCCGTTCAGATAAGCATTTATGACACTCATGTCACTTTTGTCATTCGGACAAAGCTCCATGCTGTGCTGCACTTCTTCTTTTGTCAGTGCAAGCGCAAGTGCATGTGACGGCTCAAAACGGTTTTTCTTTAACGTTCCAAGATGAAGTCCCGCACGCAATACCTTTAACTGTTTGAGCGAAGGCATGCCTTGCGGCATCAGATAAATCTGCTCTCCAAAACGGAGCAGGCGCTGCTCATTCTCCTCGAAAAGATTTCTTTTCAGATTTTCACGCTCAAACGCAAGAAGCTCTTTTACTTCTTTTGCGGAAATACCCTTTTGCAGCCCGTTTTTTAAATATCCCTGATAGCCATTTGGCACTTCACCGTCTTTTTGTAAAACAGCCACATAATGTCCCTCTCCGTCTATCAAATGCGGGAACAGTCTTATCGTATCTTCTATATTTTTTGTATTCCCGTCTCCCGTCCACTCTGCCCTGCCGCTGCTCATTCCTTCATACTTGTCAACCTTTACAATTTCATAGTTTGGATGACGCGCCAAAAATCTTGCCACACTGCCCTCATTTTCTTCCGGTGCAAAGGTACAGGTGGAGTATACAAGTCTGCCTCCCGAACACAGCATCCGGTCGGCACAGTCCAAAATTTCATCCTGTCTGTCCGCACAAAGGCGCACATTTTCAAGGCTCCACTCGCTGCATGCCTCCTCGTTTTTCCGAAACATTCCCTCCCCTGAGCATGGCGCATCCACGAGTATCCGGTCAAAATATTCACCGAACAGCTCCGATAGATGCTTTGGCGTCTCGTTTGTCACAAGCGCATTTCTCAGCCCCATTCGCTCTACATTTTCCGAAAGGATTTTTGCCCGCGCAGGGTGAATTTCGTTGCATACCAAAAGTCCTTCATTTTCCATATAAGATGCAAGCTGTGTCGTCTTTCCTCCAGGTGCAGCGCAAAGGTCAAGGATTTTTTCGCCTGACTTGCCCTCCAAATATGACACAGGTGTCATTGCACTTGGTTCCTGTATGTAGTAGACACCCGCCTCGTGAAACGGATGTTTTCCAAACGGCATAGTTTCATCATAATAAAAGCCCCTGCTCTCCCAAGATACACGCCGTATGCTTGTCTTGTCAAAAAACGGCGCTTTTTCCAGAAACTCCTCCACACTCCCCTTGAGTGTGTTTACGCGCAATGCCTGCATTTTTGTATTTTCATAACTACGCACGAAAGCAGGATACGCACTTTCAAGCATACCCTGCATTCTTTTTTCAAAATCCTCCGGTAAATTTATCATAATACAAGCCCTTTATTTTCTTCACAGCCAAGAAGGATATTTAAGCACTGTACTGCTGCCCCTGACGCGCCCTTTCCCAGATTGTCAAACCGCGTACTCACCAGTATTCTGTCATCATTTCCTGTCACATAAAGCTCTATGCCGTCCCATCCTGAACATGCGTTCCCGGCCAAAAATCCGTTGTACGCAGTCTCTTTTCCAAACGGCATAACCTTGATAAACTGCTCTCCTTCGTAATATGCTGCAAACAACTCATGCACTTTTTCGGGCGTCGGATTTCCGTTTAGCATATTTGCATAAAACTGAAGTGTCACGACCATTCCGCTGTAATAGTCGCAGATTAGCGGAGAGAACAATGGCACTCTTGTCAGTCCCGTAATTTTCTGCATTTCTTTTAAATGCTTGTGATTTTGGGTAAGCGCGTATTCTCTTGGCGCGTCAAGCTCACTATCCCGCTCGTCCGCCTCGTAGACAGCGATTGTCTTTTTTCCCGCCCCGCTGTATCCGGACATTGCAAATGCCGCCACCGGATAATCCTTTGGAAGCATCTCTTTGGCAACCATGGGATAGGCGACTGTGATAAATCCGGTCGCATAACAGCCGGGGACCGCGATTCGTTTTCCGTTTTGAATCGCCTCCCTGTGCTGCGGCGACAATTCCGGATAGCCGTATGCCCAGCCCTCTTCCGTACGGTGTGCTGTGGAAGTGTCAATGATGATGGTGCTCTCATTTTCTACCATCGCTGCTGCTTCTCTTGCCGCCGCGTCCGGCAGGCACAAAAATGTGATATCGGAAGCATTGATATATTTTTTGATTTCGTCGGGATCTTTTCGAGACTCTGACGGAATCTTTAAGATTTCAATGTCGTCGCGTCCCTCAAAACGCTCAAAGATGCGAAGCCCTGTAGTACCCTCGCTGCCATCGATAAAAACTTTTTTCATCTGTGTTCTCCTCGTTTTCAATCTTTTCCATATAATATTATGACGCTGTACGGTAAAAGTCAAGAAATGAATCCGATAATTTAAAAGAACTTTTCCTGATACGGCAAAAAGGGCTGTCGTATCAAAGGTTAAATAGACCTTAGATGCGACAGCCCCTTTTATTTTGTCCCTATATAATACTGTTTTTTCACTACTGTTCCAACGTTTCTTTGCTTTCCGCCTCTTCAAAGCTCTTATAACCGTAAAAGCTGATAGTGTTTGCCATGATTTCTCTTGCCACGCTTTTTCCGTTTCTTGCATATTCCACAACATATCTTCCGTACATCTGAATCAGTTTGTCGGAATATGTGCCAAGTTCTCCTCTTAAATAGGTTTCATAAGATGTATCATACGGCAAATCCTCGTCTGTGTGTATGATACGGGCATTTTGGGCAAGCTTCGGATGTTCCTGTGCAAATTCCTCCATCCACCTTACCTGAAGCTCAATAATCTGCTCCATAATTGCTTTCTTCTGCCCGGAAATTTCAGGAAGCCTGTCGGCAAATTCCGCATACGCATCTGGTGCAGTGGATTCCATCATCCGCGCATATTTTTCCTCAATCATGTTTCTGCCATTTGCAAAGTTTGTTTGAAACTCATACAAGTACTGCAAAAGCATATCCTCGTTCCATGTCATATACTGGCTCATGCGCATCACTTTGAAGGTTGGCCAGTTATTCTGACAGCTCGCGCGTCCGCCTTCGTTCTGCACCTTGTCAAACGCCTCAAATTCCGCCTTTGCAATGGAGAGCGACAATGCTGTAATTGTCGGAGCGTCTGCCTTTGCCGCCGCTACAAGCGCATCGCTCTTTGCAAGCAGCTCCGCCGTATTGGCATCAAGATAAAGGTCACAGTTTCCTACGATATCCTGACGTTCCAGTTCATTCGCAAAAATTACCGCAAGCGATTCTATCGCGGTAGCAAGCTGTGTCTCATGCGCTTTGTCCACCTGCATGAGGCTAATCTCCTCAACAAGCTGCGCTACACTCTTTGCCGGAAAATCCGGCTCTTCCAGCACCATATCCGGATTATCCGGCAAATCTTTAAACAGCCACTTGTCATGCGGTGCATATTTTTTGTTCAACAGGTAATTCAGCTTCATCGCCTGTTTTACGCACTCTGCCTTTGCAAGCTCTGCTGCTACAAGCTGTCCGCGCTTTCTCATGCGCGGCAGATTATACTGTCCGTTCTGCGAAAACAACGCGCACGCCTGCGCGATTTTTCTGTACCAGACTGCTTTGGGATAATATTCTTTCAGCAATTCTCTATAAGAAGTAAAGACTCCCTCATCATCTCTGAAAACCGCACCGTTCACTGCTGCCGCAAGCGCATAATCATGCACTGCAAGCCATCTCTTTATCTGTTCCGGTCCTTTGCACTCGTCCGTAAGGGCTTCGATTAAATCAACGCCAAGCGTGTTCTTATAAAAGTCCTCGATCACCATAACGCCGGCTCTGTCTTTGCCATGAAAGGTTTCAATGCGTTTTATGCCCATAAAGGTATCCGGAAGCTTTTCATATTCTTCTTCAAGCGCACTGCCAATCTTGTCATACACATCCTTTGTGACCCACAACAAAAATCGCGGTCCAAAATCGTGGTCTCTTGACTGTATATCGTCAAATCCAAAGCAGTCAGAACCTTTTCCCACAAGCCCTGCTACAATTTGTGCCTCATATTCCGGAAACTTTTCTGCAATCATAGGTTTCCCAAATTCTTCATAATATCTGCGGCAAAGCTCCAGACCTGTAATTTCCGGTGTCAAATCTTCATACGTCTCTACTGACTGCATTTCTTCTGTCTGCATCTCTTCTAAGGCTTCCTCGTCCGAAGCATCTTCTTCCACCCGGTCATCTTCTGACACATTCTCTTCCGGCTGATCTTCTTCCCATTCGCACTCTTTTGGCTCACTCTCCTCCATCCTGCCCTCTTCCGAAGCTTCCTCCACTTCAATGGCAATCTCGTCCATAACCTCTGCTATCAGTGCGTCAATTGCTTTCTCCTCGTCATATGGACTTTGCGCTTCATAACCTGATGTCTCCGTATTTTCAGCCACAATCTCCTGACTGTCTTCGGGCAATTCATCAACCTGTTCGCTGCCGGTATTTCTCTCCTGAAGTTTTTGGGTGGCAGCGGACTTAATCTCTGCAAACGCAGAGCTAATATTAAATGTGCTTACACTCTCTGCAGGATTAAAGACTTCCTTCTCCTTCATTCCGTCCTCCTCACCAGCCTCAGCCGTCTCTTCCTTCTCTCTGCCGCCTTTATTCTCATCTCTTTTTTTGTCTGCCCGAATGACAGATGCCCAACCGTCATTGTCAATATTAATTCCAAGAATTTCGTTAATCTCATCATCAGCCAACAGCGCCTTCCCTGTTTCCGGCTCTGCCTGCTGTTCTTCCGGCAACATTTGCGCGGGCGGCACCTCACTGATTTTTTCCTTTATAATTGCAATGTTATCGCTCAGCCTTTGGTACTGAATATTTTCCGCCCCGAGATACTTTTCCACGCACTCCCTGCTTTTTTCCATCACTTCCAGCGCATTCGGATAGTCTTTTTCCATATAGTAAAGGCTTCCAAGCGCCGACAGCGCCGCACTGTAATGTGCATCGTCTACCCCGATTTCCTCAAAAATCCGGATTGCCTCCTCCGCCCTCTCCTTTGCCTCGTCGTCCTGTCCAAGCTCGATACAGGTATTTGCAAGGTTGGCCTGCGTCACAGCAATCTCAAATGCAGTGTTCTCCTTGCAGCTTACAATCTCAAGTGCGTTTTCCAGCTGCTGCTTCGCAGCAGCAAAATTGCCCATTTCCTGATACAAAAGGCTTAAATTATTGTACAGCCCTGCAAAATACATATCGTCCGCTTTCAGCCTTGCCGCATAAATCGGATGTACTTTATTATATAGATCCAGTGACTCCTGCAAATACCCTGCCGCACGTTTCGCATTCGCAATATTCAAAAGCGTCGTCGCATACGGCATCGTACCGTCTAATCCCATTTCCCCCATCAGCGCAATCGCCTGATTGCCGCTTTCCATCGACTTGTCATACTCTCCGGTTTCCCTGTAAAAGCCAATGCATTCATTGTATAGCGTAAGCATCACGTCTTGCGCACCCTCCGTACGCGCCTGCTCAATATGCCCCTCTAAAAATTGCGGTACTTCACTGATGCGTCCCTGTGCAAAAAGATTATCCAATTCCGTCATCACTTGGTTTAAGTTCATCATAATCCTCCATTCTTTCAAGGTTTCCTTAAAATATCAACCGTATGCGCCCCTGCCCCTATCAAGTCTGCACGCTCGCAGACAGACATCTGATACTGCACAAACAGTTCAAACTCCTCGTCCGACAAGCGGTTTAAAAACGGGCGCATATAATTTGCCGCCCCGTCCGGAGATATTATCTGAATGCGCTCTAACCCCTGTGCCAGATTTAATGCATCTATATCCTCAATACGCATATAATCGTACAGATCGTCCGGACCTGATATCGTCTTAAAATCCTCCGTAAAACGCCCCTGCTCCATACACGCAAGAATATGCTGCTCCTTAAAGCCATAGGTGATGACGCTATACTCATTCATGCAGTATGCCACAAGGATTACCCCGCCTTTTTTGGTCACGCGCTTTGCCTCTCCAAGCGCCTTATTTTTGTCCCCGAATCCAAATAAGTGATACATCGGTCCAAACAAAAGCGTCACGTCAAAGCTCTCATCTTTTAGTTTTTTCAGGTTCATGGCATTTCCCTGTATCGCGCGGACTGTACTTGCCTTCTGCTTTAAGATTCCGAGGTTATACTTAACTAACTCAACTGCCGTCACATCATAGCCTTCCTTCGCAAGCGCTACACTGTATCTTCCCGTACCTGCTCCGATATCCAAAACCTTTATCGCACTTTTTTTATCCTGACCGCTATTCCGCGCAGCCGCATTATCCGGCTCTGTAACTGCCCTGTCAAGATATTTTTGTATATATTTCATCGAAACGCGAAACTCGACTTGTCCATGCCGCGAGTTCAGCCGCTTTTCCTCGTTAAATTTATTATAGTATTCTTCCAGCTTCGTCATGAATTAAATCAATACCTCCAGCTTTTTCTGCACCCATGAAATAATCGGACCTAAGCAGAAAGCAGATAAAACAGCCCAATGCCCATCATGGTAACGCCGCCCAGCATAAGGAACATACGTTTTGTAAATTTTGACGGACGCGCAAACCATTTTCGGTTTTTTGACTAAAATTCATAGAAATTGTGCTCCTCTAATTTTGGGGGTTCAGGCTCTATGTTTGGTGTTTCTTCTATTTTCTCATTTTGTGTTCTTGTATGCACGTTATCCGTACGGATCTCGATCACTGGACCGCCCGTACCGTTGATATAGTCACCTGTGATGGTAACCTCTCCGATATTATCGTCCTTTGGTATTTCATACATGATATCCAACATAAACTCCTCGATAATTGCACGCAGCGCCCTTGCTCCTGTGTCACGCTCCTGCGCCTTCTTTGCAATTGCGGTAAGTGCGCTGTCATCGAAGTTAAGTTTCACTTCGTCAAGCTCCAAAAGTTTTTGATACTGTTTTAATATCGCATTTTTCGGCTCTTTTAATATTTTAATATAGCTTTCTTCGGTCAGTCCGTCCATTGGGCAGATAATCGGCAAACGTCCGATAAACTCCGGTATCATGCCAAATTTCTTGATATCCTCGACAATCACTCTTTTTAAAATATTCTCCTCTTTGTCAAAAGCGTCTTTGAGCTGCGCGTTAAAACCAATGGAGGACTGCTTTGTCAGTCTTTGTTTAATAATGTCTTCCAAATCCGGAAACGCGCCGCCGCATATAAATAAAATGTTCCTTGTATTAATTGTAGTAAGCGGAACCATTGCGTTTTTACTGTTTGCGCCGACCGGTACTTCAACATCTGCACCCTCTAAAAGCTTTAGCATTCCCTGCTGTACGGATTCGCCGCTCACATCTCTCGATGTGGTATTTTTCTTCTTTGCAATTTTGTCAATCTCGTCGATAAAAACGATGCCCTGTTCCGCCCGATCGACATCATTATCCGCAGCGGCAAGAAGTTTGGAAACGACAGACTCAATATCATCACCGATATATCCTGCCTCCGTAAGAGAAGTCGCGTCCGCAATCGCCAAAGGCACATCAAGAAGTCTTGCCAGAGTCTTTACCATATAGGTCTTTCCGCAGCCGGTAGGGCCAAGCAGCAAAATATTGGACTTTTCGATTTCGATATCGTCCATCGTTCCCGTACTCACACGTTTATAGTGATTATAAACCGCTACCGATATCACCTTTTTGGCATAATCCTGACCCACTACAAAATCGTCCAGCTGCGCTTTTATTTTATGCGGCGCAGGCAGATCGTGAATGTTAAAGACTGCCTCGTCTTTGCTTTTTTCTTTCGCCTTTTTCTTTTTCAGCTTTTGACGGTTTGGAATACCGCCATCGCCCTGAAGATCCGCAAGGTTCACAAAACTTATGTTCGGAAAGCGTCTCTTTCCATTTTTCCCGTCATTACTCTCTTTATCTGAACCGATATTCGTATAATTTAACATGCCCTGATAGTCAAACTGACTAACCGTATCCATTGTCTTATGCATACAGTCAGAGCATACAGAGATATGATTCGGGAGCTTAAACATTCTCCCTGTCTTGCTTTCAGGGCGCCTGCAGATAAAGCACACATCTTCGTAATCGTTTTCCTTTTCCTCCTCGTACTCTTCCCCGTCATCTTTGATAATGCTTTCCTCTTTGATAACAGGTTCATCGCTTCCTCCCTCGTTCATGTCAAGCATTTCCATATCCAAATCTTCGAAATCCAAATCGTCCTTTTTTGCCATTATTAACCTCCATTTGACCACAAACTCGAGACCGCTTTCCTCCCTAGTCCTGCTTTAATCCGAACGTCACTTCTACAACCATTTTCTCGTAGCTGCCATCTTTGATGCGCATCAATGTAATCTCTGCCTTGGTGTCCGCTGCATAATACTCTAAAATGCTCTGAACCTTTGACATGGAAACTACTTTCTCATCGCCGATTGCTGTGATAATATCGCCCTTCTTAATTCCTGCTTTTGCAGCAGCCGTCCCCTCAAGAACGCTTGAGACATAAACGCCCTCCGGCATTTCATACTTCATCACTGCCTCATCAGACACATCTGTTCCCGATATGCCCAGAAAAGCACGCTTGTCGGAAGGAACCTTTCTTTTGGTCTCCTGCTTTACAAGCTCATCCATGATCGGCCTTGCCGTATTGATTGGAATGGCATACCCCATTCCCTCTATTGCATAGTCCGCTATCTTACTGGAATTGATTCCAACGACTTCGCCATTCACATTGAGGAGTGCGCCGCCAGAATTTCCGGGATTAATTGCCGCATCTGTTTGGATCAGGCTGCTTAAATTGATTTCCTCGTCCTCCTCAAAAATATCACAGTTTAATGCGCTGATAACACCGGTTGTCACGGACTGTCCATATCCAAGCGAATTTCCGATTGCAATGGATGGTTCGCCTACTTCCAGTGCGTCGGAATCACCCAGCGCCGCAATTGCTATCTTATCTAACGCAGCAGCCGGCACATCTTCCAGCAATACGCTTACCACTGCCAAATCCTCATTCGGAGCAACCCCCTTCGCATAGGCCACAACCTCTGTATCATCAATAAACTGCACGTACAGGTCATTTGCGTCCTCTACGACGTGATAATTCGTGAGAATGAGCAGTTCCTCGTCATTCTGTGAAATGATAATACCTGACCCGTTCGCCTCCTCGTCGTATTCTTCATCATACCAATAGTCATACGCCGTATACTCGTTTGTAATCGCTACCACACAAGGCATTGCCGCTTTCACAACCTCTGTGACATCTGTCACAACTGCTTTTGCGGTTTCTGCCTGTTGTACGGTCTGTACGCTTCCAATGTGTACATTACTCTTTTTTTCTTCTACGGTCTGCGTTTCTTTGGAGTCGTCCTCTTCCTCTTCTTTTGTCTCGTTTTCTGTTGTGCCGGTTTCTTTTTGCTCCGTTTCTTTTGTTTCGTCTTCCTCTTTCGTTTCTTCTGTGTCAGATTCGGCAGTGTGCTGTCTAAACCGCGGCTCCTGATCTATGCTATCGGAATCATCGGTCTCCCAGTCGTCCGTTTCCGGTTCAACCTCAATCTCTACTCTGTCAACCCACGCAGGCAGCGACTCCTTTTCCTCTGACACAGATTCCGATGGATTCCTTTGTACAAATGTACCCACCGATTCCTTGTAATAAGTAATATCAGATATGCCTGCATAAATATACAATGCAGTAACCGCATAGAGCGCCGCAAACATTGTACAGCCTGCAATTATCAGTATATTTTTAAAAACTGACGGCTTTTTTTTATTGTTTCTCATATCGTTTCTCTCCTTATCAGGAATCTTAATTACTCAACAGTAACCGACTTTGCCAGATTTCTCGGCTTATCAACATCGCAGCCTTTTCCGACTGCTACATAATATCCAAACAGCTGTAACGGTATAATCGCCAACGAATTGGTAAAATACGGATTGGTACGCGGGATATAGATACAATAGTCGGCAGCCTTCTCAATGTCCGTATTTCCCTCATTAGTCACCGCAAGCACAAACGCGCCTCTTGCCTTGACCTCCACCATATTACTCAAAGTCTTTTGGAACAGCGTATCCTGCGTCGCAACTGCCGCAACAAGCGTTCCTTCCTCAATCAGCGAAATGGTCCCATGCTTCAGCTCCCCTGCCGCGTATGCCTCCGAATGAATGTACGAAATCTCTTTTAACTTGAGCGACCCTTCCATTGATATTGCATAGTCAATGCCGCGTCCTATAAAAAATACGTCTTTTGCACCGATATAGCGGTTTGCAAAACGCTGTATTCTCTGCTTGTTTGCAAGGAGACGCTCAATCTGCCCAGGCAGGCGCTTCAAGTCTCCAAGCATGGATTTAAACGCACCTTCGTCAAGATTTCCCCGCACCTTTGCAAACTTCATCGCAAGCAGATAGAGGGCGATCAGCTGCGCGCTGTACGCTTTTGTCGTTGCCACCGCAATTTCGGGACCGGCCCATGTATACATGACATTGTCAGCCTCCCTTGCAATGGAACTTCCCACAACGTTCACAATGCCAAGCACTTTATGCCCCAGTTTTTTTGACTCCCGAAGCGCCGCAAGCGAATCTGCCGTTTCACCCGACTGGCTGATAACCACAACCATTGTGCCCTCCTCCAATATCGGATTTCGATACCGAAACTCGCTTGCCAAATCCACCTCCACAGGAATACGGGCAATTCCCTCGATTACATATTTGGCCGTCACGCCTGTATGATACGCCGAGCCGCACGCTACGATAAAAATCTTTCGTATCGCATTGATTTCTTCGTCACTCATGCCAAGCTCTTCTATCACAATATCATTATCCTTGATTCGCGGCATCAGGGTATCTGTCACTGTCTTTGGCTGCTCATACATTTCCTTCAGCATAAAATGCTCATAACCGCCCTTTTCCGCGGCATCTGCATCCCAGTCGATTGTGACGGGTTCTTTCTCGATCTCCTCCTCGTCTACGGTGTAGAAATGCATATGATCCACACGTAGGCGAACGACCTCCTGATTCTCTATAAAATAAACCTTTCTTGTATATTTCAATATTGCAGGAACATCAGACGCAATAAAACATCCGTTCTCATTCTGCCCTACGATCAGCGGACTGTCTTTACGCACTGCAAAAATCTGATCCGGATACTCCGCAAAAATAATGCCAAGCGCATAAGAGCCCTGCACACGATGCATAACCTTTGTGATTGCCTCAAGCGGATTTCCTTTATAATAATAATCGATTAAATGTGCCAGAACTTCCGTATCCGTATCGGAAACAAACTGATATCCCTTTGATATCAGCTTTTCCCTTAAGGGCAGATAGTTCTCGATAATACCGTTGTGTACGACTGCTATTGTCTCCTCCTGATTATAATGCGGGTGTGCATTTTCGTCGCTTGGGGCGCCATGCGTCGCCCATCTTGTATGACCGATTCCCACTGTTCCGGGCATTGTCGCACCGCCATGTGTAAGCTCTTCCAGCACTTTTAAGCGTCCAACAGACTTTTGAATCTGTATTTTTTCTCCGTCAAAAACAGCCATTCCTGCCGAATCATACCCTCTGTACTCCAGCTTTGAGAGTCCTTCGAGTATCACAGGAGCCGCCTCATGCTTTCCAATATATCCTACAATTCCACACATAATAAATCTCCTCCTTAATGCCAATAATTCCTATTTGAACTGCACCACCGTACCATTTTTTCCGGTAAATGCCTGTAAGCCTTTCCAAGTCTGTAACCTGCAAGCTTAAAGGCACTTGATGCAAAAAGATACGGTATCAGTCTTTTGCTTTTTATATTCCAAAGGTGCCTGGCTGTGGCAGTTACAAGCTTTGAACCTTCACTTTCCGACGAAATTCCTTCAAATACCTCAGGGTGATCGCTCTGCGATACGCCTAAGTCAAAATTTCTTCGAAATTGCTGCATACAGGTAAAGTTGTGGGAATGGATTACCTTTGCTTCTGCCGCATAAGCAATCTTTTTTCCTGCCTTCACCGCATGTCCTGCATATATCATATCCTCATTAAAGATGGCGCGTTTTTCAAACCCTCCCATCTCGTCATAAATTTTCCGGTTGTATGCCGCACATACATTCGAGCAAAAGAATGTCTTGATGCCAAGCCGCCTGATATCTTCCGCCGATTTGATACAAGATTCGTCCGGATAGTTAAAGGTTCTCGTAAACCGCTCAATTTCACGACAATCAGGACGCGCAAGCTGTTTTGCATATGCCGCTGCGATGTCATTTCCGTTCATCAGGACCTGAACCAGCTCTTGTATCAGGCTTGTATCCGCAGGCATGGCATCGTGTGTCATGCATACAAAGATATCCGCCTTTGAGTATTTTATGGCTTTTCTGCGTGTACCTCCATGATCAAATTCTCTCGCCGAGAGATGGTGTACCTCAATATTCTGATAACGTTTCAGAATCTTTGTTCCTGTCAAGAGCCTTTGAAAATATTTCTCCTCCGTATTCATTATTATGATTTTATGAACCGGATATGTCTGTGACTCAAGCAGCTCAATCATATCAAACAATTCCCTTGTCGGCTTATAGGTCGGCAGTATGATGTCTACGCTATATTGCATTATACTCTCCTAAACAATTCAAAGTACTTATTATAACGCCTAAAAGGGGGCCGCATTTTGGTCCCCTTACCGGTATCTTTATTCTCCATTATAACTGATTCCTGTATCTGAAACAATTTTTTTACTGCATTTCTTCACCGTTTCTGAAGGCACATAATCATCGTCATCAAACAAGAATTCGTGCAAAAGTGTTACATTTTTTTCCAAATCGACAGGTACGACAACACTGGCCTTTCCGACACGACCATTCGGCACCATATACTCATCAAACGGGAAACCAGATGTCTCACCTATCTCATAGCTTGCGATGTCCTTTAACAATTCAAAAATTTCGGGAAGCGAAAGGGACGTCATTACTTTCGGAAAGACTGCATCTGCAATTTTATCTAACGTGTCGGGATTCAATGTCATTGCCTTCTTTGCTACTTTTGTAAGCACCGTTCTTTGTCTGGAAGCACGTTCCATGTCATTTCCCACATAACGCACACGCGCATATCCTGTTGCCTGAAGTCCGTTTAATTTTTGAAGCCCTGCATGTTCAACCGGAGTATACTCAACGTAGGGTTCCGCATAATAGATCGGCTCATTGGCCGCATTCAATTCACCGGTAGGTTTTCCTACCATACTGATCTGATAGTTGTTGATATGCTCAATTTCTGCCTGCTTTACATCAATCTCAATACCGCCTACCGCATCAATCACATCAATCAGACCGTCAAAACCAATCGTGACAAAATCCTCAACGTCAAGATCCAAATTCATGTTCAGCATCGCCATTGCCTGCTTATATCCGCCTTTTGAATATGCCGAATTTGCCTTATTGTAGCTGTCGTTACTTAAATTCAGCCATGTGTCGCGATACACTGATACAAGTTTTACTTCTTTTGTGTCGAGATTTATTGATGCTATCATAATCGTATCCGAAAGTGTTTTTTCATCAAGCTTTCCCTGACGGGAGTCCACACCAAACAGTGCAACATTGCGATAGCCTTTGAGCACCTCGCTCTCGGCAATGTTCTCGTCAATAGCAAGTTCTTCTTTTTTCTCTTCTTCCGTTATCTGCACATGCGTGATTTTATTTACCTTCGACATGACCCAGCAAGCGCCGACAAGCGTACAAATCACTAATATTTCAACTACAAAAAGCGCAATTTTCCACTTCTTATTCTTTGCTTTCTTCTTTCCCGTTTTTGGCGCCGTATTAGGACGCGGACGCTGCTGTCCTCTTGCCTGTTGTCCCTGTCCGCTTGCAGGGCGGCGTCTTTGTCCCTGCGCAGGCTGTCCGTTTGCAGGGCGGCGCCTCTGCCCTCCCGCAGGCTGTCCCTGTCCGCCTGCCGGACGGCGCCTCTGCCCTCCCGCAGACTGTCTTTGCCCGCTTACCGGACGTCTTGTCCCCTGCTTATTTTGGTTTTGTTTATTATCGTTGTAATCCTGCATTTCGTTTCTCCTGTCTTATACTGAAATTCAGTATGCGTTTTTGCTGATAAAACCCTTGAAAAAGGTTAGGAATATGATTTTAAAATCAAATGCCATCGACCAGTTTTCAATGTAGTACAGGTCATATTCAATCCGCTTTCTAATAGAAGTGTCTCCTCTGTACCCGCTTACCTGCGCCCATCCGGTGATTCCCGGACGCACCTGATGCTTTATCATATATCTCGGTATTTCCTCTTTGAATTTTTCAACATAAAGAGGCCTTTCAGGACGCGGTCCTACGAGACTCATATCGCCCTTCAATACATTAAAGAGCTGTGGCAGCTCGTCAATGCTCGTTTTTCTCAGTATTTTTCCAATCTTTGTCACCCGCGGGTCATTTTTCTTTGTCCACCCCTTTTTCTCTTCCTCAGCAGGCTGCACTTCCATGCTGCGGAACTTATACATCTGAAAGGATTTGTTGTGTAAGCCGACCCGCTCCTGCTTAAATATAAGCGGTCCTTTGCTTGTCGCCTTAACGCCGACTGCCGCCGCCAGCATAAGGGGCGAAAAAAATATTATCCCCACCGACGCACCAAAGATATCTACAATACGCTTTAATGCCTTATTTACCAGATTGGTGAGCGGTACGCGTCTGATATTTACCACTGCGAGCCCGTCCATATCCTCCAAATAAGGGCGGCTTGGAATGACACTGTTATAATCGGGAATAAATTTCGTGTGGACACCCGACTTTTCGCAAATATTGACAATCGCCTCGAGCCTGTCATAATCCGACAGCGAAAGCGTGATTCCAATCTCGTCAAGCTCATTTTGGGGAAGCACCTCGCTGAGCGTGTCAATTTCACCAATTACGCTGACACCTTTATAGGCTGCGCCTACAGGCACACGATCATCCAATATGCCGCATACCTCATACCCCCACTCGGGATTCGCCTTGATTTTTCTGATGTATTCCTCCGCTGCCCTTGAATATCCGACCAAAAGCATATGCTTAATATTATAGCCTTTTCTGCGGACAAAACGCAGCGCAATCCGGACGCCTTTGCGCATAAACGATTCGGCGACAATATTAAATCCATAAAATACACCCACCATACCACGCGAGAAATCGGGGATATTAATCGCAAAAAGCACTACCATGACGGCAACAAGCCCCACCGTATTTGCCTTTATGATATTAAACACCTCGTACATCGTCTTGGAAGTGCGCTTTGACGCGTACAGGTCAAATGCATTATACAAAATCAGATAGCCGGGTACAATGGCTGCAAATGCAATCAGATAGATTTCTATGGGAAGAATACCTGTTTCCGGATTGTTTCTTCCGACATAAACGTTAATCCACAGAAACCACGCAAGCCAATAAGTAGCTGCTATGACAAATGCATCAAGCAGCACCAGCAGTCTGTTGAAATATTTCTGATTATCTCTTATCAATTATCTCACCCTAACTCCCCCTGCCTTCTATATCTTACTTCTATCATAAAAGGCTCCCAAATCAGGATTGTGAAAATTTTATTTCACAGTAAATACTGCGCTTTTTTTATTTTACATGATTCGAGCAAAAAGTACAACATTTTTGTAATATTGTCGTAAAGATTTTTATTTTACCCTTGCAGCAATCGGATTAAATTCCACCATAATTCCAATTGGATTTTGATATCATTTCCCAGTCTTTTCCCGTAAAATTTCTGTTTGTGCGCTTTTGCGCCCGGACCGCCGCAAAGACGAACTCCTTCTGCAAGTCCTGCGATATATTCCTTTCCTAAACCTTTTTTGCAAAAGAATAGTGTTTTGATCCCAAAACCTGCTGCCAAAAACGGTAAGTTGATAATAACCTGAAAAAAGGGCATATTCTTATAAATCAAATAGACACTGTTTCTTGCAGCAAGCTTCACCTTGAAGGCATTGTACCTCGAACCGCTTGTGGCGCTGCCTGCATGGTATACGATGGATTTTGCCGCAAAATGATTTTGGTATCCATGAATTTTCGCCCGATATCCAATATCAATATCCTCAAGATAGGCAAAGTGCTCTTTGTCAAAAAGACCTACCTTTTCGGGCGCTAACAGTGCGCGCCTGTAAATCGCGGCGCCTGCACACGCTGCAAAGATTTCACAGTTTTTGTCATATAACGCAGGGTTTTTGCCCTTCCCCCTTGCAAATGCCCACCCAAACGCACAGTAGAAATCACCGGCGTCGTCTGTCTTTTCTTTATCATGCAGTGAGATCAGCCGCGCCGATGCCGAGAAGATTCTATTATCTTTGTCCTCGTCCAGCACCCGTTCCAGCTCTCGAACAAACGTTTTGTCCGCTCTGGTATCGTTGTTTAGAAGAATTACATAAGGTGTCGTGCTTGCCGCGATCCCCTGATTCACTGCCGCACTAAAGCCTGTATTCTCACTGTTTTTGATTACGTGCACCTGCGGGAATTTTTCTTCGACAAGCGCAAGGCTGCCGTCCGTTGAAGCATTGTCTACAACAATAACCTCCACGTCTGTCGTCGTGCCTCCATAAATGCTGTCAAGGCACGCTTCGATATAGTTTATCCCGTTATAGTTTGGTATCACGATTGTCGATTTTGCCATTATATAAGTCCCTTCTGTCAGTGCTTGTACCGGAGCTATTTGCGGAAGCTGTCCGCTCTGCCCTTTACGGTACGGACACATACGGGATCCAAAAGAAGTCTTCCGCCTTTTTCCAACAGCCGCCGGCTGAGCTTTGTGCTTAAAAGTGCTATTTGTGCACGCCCCTGCGCAGTTTTGTCAAGTTCCCTGATCCACTGGGGAAGTTCCTTTTCGTCCGCATAAAACGTGCTTTCATACGGGTGACCCGTCACTTCCTCATAAACCGGCTGGTATTCCTTATTGACAGCCATATTGCGGATATCCAGCAATCGTGTATTTTGATACAGATCCATTCGGTTCATATAGCCCGCATACACAAGCGGCTGTCCTTTGTAGATTCCGCCTGCTATTTTTCCGCGGCATGCCGTAAATCCCCCGACTGCCGCAAGATCCGGCCTGTGCGTAAGCACGTTGTTTCGATATTCGATTCTGTAAAAGCCCAAATGCTTATTGTGGCGCACATCGCCTTTCCAGCCCATGCGGTCCACAAAGTCAATCAACGCCTTTTTTCCTGCCTCATAAGCATACATCTTGCTCTGCGGATTCTCCGCCGTCGAGTTTTCATGGCAGCGCCAATGATACAGCACCTTTGAGATATGCGCAATTTTTTTCTCCACGCGCACCGCACCGGTGTTCTCTTTTTCCCGCAATAAAAGTGTGCTCACAATGCGCAGTATCAGGTCATAATCCTGCGAACCGTCATAATCTGTCCGGATATCAAGCTTTTTCAGCGTTTCCGTCTCTACCATCGTAAAATGGCAGATGTAATTATTTGTCAGGATCAGATCCAAGTTAAAATCCATCTTAAAATGCGGATCATAAAAGCTTGTCCCCGACGAGTCGCATTTATCTTCATCCGAATACACCAGTATCGGCTTGTTTTCATCATTTTTATTTTTTATGGCATGCGCCATCTCATACAGCGCATCCGGAGTAATCATGTCATCGTGGTCTAAAAGACCGCAATAATCCCCTTTTGCAAGTGTAATTGCCTTGCTTGTGTTTCCTGCAATACCGCCGTTTTGAGAAAGCTTCTCATACCTGATACGTGGATCGTTGTAGCCGGAAACCGCTTTCTTTACAACATCGCTCTTGCTGCCGTCCGCAATAATCAGCTCCCAGTTTGCATAGGTCTGTGCAAGACAGCTGTCAATCAGCGCCATCATATACACTGTCTGCGTTTCAAAAGCAGGCACAAGGATCGAAAAGCAAATGTCAGTGATGCTCTGATCCTGTCTTTGCTGTGCAAGCTCCTCCCCGCTTGGCTGGCGATACGTATAGTTTCTGTAGTATTTTGCCGTTACACGCTCCCATGCGGCAAAAAATGCCTCGCTGTAACCGTTTTTTCTGCAATAATTCATTGTCTTCTTTATATTTTGTGCCAAACTCATATATTAAATACCTCGATAAATCCATTACGCGAATTTTACCAATAATGAAGAACGCTGCTCTTCACGATTTTTTTTCCAAAAAGATTTTTCTGCTGACAAAATTGTAAACCATCACGATTGCGGTTGCAGCAATCTTTGATACCGCAAACCAGACTGTATCGCTAAAAGCTTCAAAGAGAAACGCATTCGCTTCATAGCCTGCGCTGCACGCAAGCAGAATCGCTTCGTTTATCCCTAATCCAATCACGCTCAAAATTAAAAATATCACAAATTCTTTTTTTCTGCTTAAATCCTCTTTGCGTTCAAACACAAATTTCATGCTGAGGATGTAATTTACTACGACCGATATCGTAAATCCGAAAAAGCCGCCAACTGCCGTCGCAATATTCCTTGACGTTATATTGTTCAACAGATGGAAAAGTCCGGTAGATATGGCAAAATCAATCAAAAAGCATAAGACGCCGACAAAACCGAATTTGATAATTTGTTCCAATAGTTTTTTCATAATGTTCCTCTTTATTTCCGTTGAATATCCGTTTATACTGTTATGATAACCAAAAAGCCGCTTTTCAGGCAGCTTTCCGGTTATCATTTTCATTTATTTTATATTTAGCTCTCAATGACAGCTTTGACTGCATCAGTCAAGGCATCGCTCTTCTTCTGCGCGTCCTCAAGGCTTGTGCCCTTAACGCCCATGTAGAATTTAATCTTCGGCTCTGTGCCGGAAGGTCTTGCGCAGCACCATGAATCGTTTGTCAAATCAAAGTAGAGCACATTCGACTTCGGAAGCCCTGTTGTTCCCTTCTCGTTCGTCTCCATGTTTACAACAATGTCGTTTGCATAATCTCTAAACTGTGTCACCTTGAGATCGCCAAACTCCTTGGGCGGATTGCTTCTGAATTTATCCATTAACGCCGCAATCTCTTTTGCACCGTCGATGCCCTTCATGGTAATCGAATACTGTGTTTCCTTATAGTAGCCGTATTTCTCGTATACGTCAATCATCATATCCCAGAGTGTCATGTTGTTCTTCTTGCACCATGAAGCAACCTCTGCAAGCATCATAACAGCGACAACCGCATCCTTATCTCTTGCGTGTGTGCCGACAAGACAGCCATAGCTTTCCTCAAGACCGAATGCATACGAATTAGAGCCTGTCTGCTCAAAGAGCTTAATCTGCTCGCCGATATACTTAAAGCCTGTCAGAACTTCGATTAATTTCACATTATAAGCCTCTGTGATTGGCTTTGTCATGTTTGTGGTAACAATCGTTGTTACAAGCGCCGGATTTTCGGGCATTGTGTTTGTCGCTCTTCTCTCGCGGAGAATGTACTCTGCAATCAGCATGCCGGACATATTTCCGGTAAACGGCACATACTCGCCGCTCTTTGTATCAAGTGCATACACGCCAAGTCTGTCTGCGTCGGGATCGGTTGCCATAACGATATCCGCGCCTTTTTCTTTCGCAAGCTTTAATGCGAGTGTAAATGCCTTCGGGTCCTCGGGATTGGGGTAATCGAGTGTCGTAAAGTCGGGATCGGGAAGCTCCTGCTCGGGAACGACATAGACGTTCTCAAATCCAAGCTCCTCCAAAACACGCCTTACAGGGATATTTCCTGTACCGTGGAACGGTGTGTATACAATCTTGATATCCTTTGATACTTCCTTGATAATTTCAGGGTGAATGCTCTGCTTTTTGAGCTCTGCCATGTACGCATCGTCAATTTCCCTGCCGATGATCTCGTAAAGTCCCTTTGCCATTGCTTCTTCCTTTGGCATTGTCTTTACGTTATGATAATCTGTGATGGCTCTTACTTCGCCGATAATACCGTTGTCGTGTGGAGGTGTTACCTGTGCGCCGTCCTCCCAGTATGCCTTGTAGCCGTTGTACTCGGGCGGATTATGGCTTGCAGTAACCACTACGCCTGCGATGCAGCCAAGCTTGCGAAGCGCAAACGAAAGCTCCGGTGTCGGTCTTAAGGAATCAAATACATAAGCCTTGATGCCGTTTGCTGCAAGACAGCGCGCTGTCTCATCTGCAAATTCCGGACTCATACGTCTTGAGTCATAGGCAATTGCAACGCCTTTTGATGCGCCGCCCTGCTTGATAATGTAGTTTGCAAGTCCCTGTGTCGCCTTGCGTACTGTGTAGATATTCATTCTGTTTGTACCTGCGCCAATGATACCGCGCAGACCGCCTGTACCAAACTCAAGCTCTTTGTAGAAGCGTTCCTCGATTTCGCTTTCATTGTCCTTGATTTTTAAAAGCTCGTCCTTTGTCGCCTGGTCAAAATAGTCGTCTTTGAGCCAGAAGTTAAATTCGTCCATAAAACTCATACTGCTACCTCCACATGATTAATTTGTACTCGCCAAAGGAGTGCCCCTTGACTGTTAAATTTTACATAATTCTATTAAACCAAAAAAATGGAAATATTTCAAGGAATTGTGCAAAATTAACTCATATTCCGTTTCCCTTGTTTCTGCATTCGATACCTTCCCTCTTGGGAAAGAATCATCTGTGCTATTCAAATGCTACTTTAAATTAACTTATTTCCCCTCAATTACATCTTTAAATCCAAGCTTAATCGTATATCAGATAATGTTATTTTCTTTATTATCAAATATTGTATATATAACGATATCTGGCATTCCTATTTTCCATGACTCATCCCAATCTTGTATATGGGAATGACATACACTAAACTCACCATCAACACCAATATGACTTTTTTTACAATACATTAAGAACCTTATTATTTTATCAAGTTCCTTTGCATCGCAGTTAATTGTAATTTCTTTCAAGTCAATATCCCTTTTGGAGTACCTACTCTTATTCCCGATAAATTTCACGCCAACACCTCCTATTTTAAAATACAGTAACTACAATATCTAGGCTTTCATCTTTCGGTGACTTTAACTCAATAACATCTTTCATATGCGAAGGGATTATCTTTTTTTCTATTGCATTTTCACTCTGTTCTTTTTTAGCCACTAAAAGAAATTTAATTATCTTATCAATTTCTTCTAAATCTGCTACTATATGTACCTGTTCTAAAAAAAAATATGGTATAACCTTTTCTAACTCACTATCTTCGCGTCCGTAAATTCTCATATTCCTAATACCTCCTATTATTTTCATCTAACCTTTTTTATTTCATTATTTAATTTCGGTTTTCCATTTCTTTTGTCATGAACACTTCCATCTTGATTTATTGAAGTTCCATCTCTAAAGTGAATGTACGGTTGCGTGCATGTACCTTCATTTCCTTTATCTACTCTTTTTACTCCCTTTGGTGCTTTTCCTTTTCTAACTTGACGTTGCATATCAGACGGATCAGTAGGTTTATTTTCAGAATCTCCTATTCTTTTACCGGCTTCACCTGTACCTTCCTTCCCTGCTGTTTCATTCTTACCATCTTACACCGCATCAACAATCGCATTAACTATCTTTACACCTACATATATATTATGTATAAGTATTATAACTGTAGCTAATTTTGGCCTCCTAATGCTACTTTAAATATAACTTATTTTCCTTCAATTACATCCTTAAATACTTGTATAATTTCTTTAAGCTTCAAACAATCACCAACACCTTTAAAAATTCCGTCGGAAATTACACATCTCATCCAATCACAATCCCCCTCTTTCTTTATTTCATCCATTTTTAGGCTTTCATATTGTGTTTCTCTTAAGTCAATGTTAATATACCAGCCTGGATTATCCAATGTTCCTATTTCGATTCCGTAAAAATGTTCCCTGTGTCTATTACAAGTTTTCTGATACCATTTTTCCAACCATTCAATTTGATCCATTTACTTTAACCTCCAATTAATACAGAGTCGCTATTCCTGTAGACTTCTATGACATCTCCGAAGGCGTTTTCCCAAGGAAATAATGTTTCTCTGGGCTTGAGCCTTTCTTATAACCGGTCCCGATGATTATCTTATTCTTTTGCCTGTATTTTTTTAATCAGATGTCTGCCAAACAGATATTTAACTGTTCACACATCACTGAACCAATTACGTTTAACCACATAAAAAATGCATTTATCTAAATGCCTCCATTCAGAGTAGGCATATGTTCTTAATAAATATATAAATCAAAACTTATTTCTATTTCTAGTTTTCCAAAATAAGAGACCATGTCTGAAGGAAGAACTAATGCTGGCAAATCCATTTTTTCTGAACGAATTATAATACATAAGTATTTTTTTAATTTATTTTTTTTGCAGTAATCTAATATTATTTGTTCTTTCCCCTTTATATAATCTATTATTTTATTAATGGGTATTTCTACTTGTTTACATAACTCTGCTTTTTGAGATAAGCACCAAACACATCTAGGTTGTAGTTCTTCTGGAAGGTTTGGATTATTTTTAATAGCATCAGGCCAATCATCAATTTCCCTTATTGATGTCGGTAAAATTTTTACTTGTTCTGTAAAGCTTTTATTATTTAAATTTTTTCCTTCAATTCCAAAAACAACCTCAATATGCGGAAAACAATCTGTCATTTTAGAAACACCTCTTCTCTCTATTCTTATGGAATATTTTTTAAACCTGTTGGTATCACTACTTTTCCATTTTTACTTTCTAAGTATATATCTCCTGTACTTTTATCATGTTTTATGTCATAAGATGATCCGCTGTCCCCAACATAGTCTTTCTTTAAATCATGCGCATTTTTATATCCGTGTTTTTTGGCTTGTTCATCCGCCTTGTTATTATCATAAGGCACATTATTGGTTTTGGTTTTCCCAACTTTTTTATTTTTTTAGATGTCCCTTCTTTTCCTGCATCTTCACTCGTCTTGTCTTTTGCCGCATCAACAACCGCATTAACTATCTTTACGCCTACATATATATTATGTATAGCAGCTGCCGTACACACTACGAATGCCGCACCTGTTGCTGCCGCGGCTCCCACAGATAGCCCTGCTGCCGCTGCCTGAAATGTTACCCATGCTGCGCCCAGTTCTGATAACAATGACAGTTCCAACATCATTGTCTGTGGGGCATGCCCGTCATAATCAGCCTTCCCTACAGGTGAGTTTTTACAGTACGAGTACAGGTTGTATCCAAGGACATCCGTTCCCGTGTTTGTCGTTATACTGTCCGCACTGATAAATCTCTTTGTCTGTGGGTCATAGTATCTTGCGTTCAGGTAGTAGAAGCCTGTTTCCGT
>CAJTMC010000028.1 GCA_910577115.1 uncultured Lachnospiraceae bacterium | reverse complement strand
TATAAGGTTCATCTTTATAGTAAAGCCCTGTGTCATCTTCCGGTATTTTAGTAATGTCAACGGGTCTGTCATCCGAACCCCGCCGGAAACCATTTCTATCCAGCGCCCATGCTTTCTCTTCAGCTGGGAGTTTTTTGATAGACTGGGTTACGATAAAGGATCTTTCACCCAGATGGTTAAAAGAACGGATACTTTCAGAAGCTAATCCGGCATCACTGCAATAGATGAATTTCTGGCAGCCGAACTCTCCGAGGATTTTTTTCTCCAATGGTTTTAACGAGGTCTGTTCATTGGCGTTCCCGGGAAAAAGGGAGAAGGCAAGGGGGATGCCGTCGCCGTCCATGAACAGTCCCATCTGGATGATACCTCCGACTGGATAAAATCGCATTCGTTCCCAAGGACATCCAGAGCACGGTAGGCATCATGGAGTAGGTAAGAAGGCTTTTCCGGAAACTCGGAGGCAGTTTTAAAAGAAGAGCGTTTGCTGGCAGGTTCAAGTATCCTTGAATAAATCAGGTCGGACAGGATGGCATTGATATCATACTCAAATTTATATTTAGCCTTCAATTTCCGACAGGTCTTGTGTAACTGCAGGCCGTAGTAGAAAGACTGTAAAAAAAGGTAGCCGTCCTGGAAAAAGTTCTGCCTGTCATAATCCAGCTGTCTGTCAGCATGAAAAGTGATCTGGACAGCCTTGCTTTCACGTTCTTGTTTGTACTTTAGGGTTTTAAGCCTCGCCTCTTCTTGACAATTATTTTGATTATCAGTATAGCGATATCAAATAATCCCTATAAAAAAATATGGAAAGAACCGCTGGTATTCGATAATGAAGTATTAAAACAGCTACGGGTACAATTTGCGGGAAACAAGAGAAAAAACCAAATCATGTTAATCGGCGGTGTATTTGTTTTTCTGACAGGTTGTATGCTATTGCAGGATCTCGGTGATTTTATCTCCCAAAGCGGACAATATACGTATCTATGGTCGGGGCTGGGAGATGTCCTTACGGGAATCGGCGGATATTTTGCCGTCTATGCATGGGGAATATGGCGCGCATACAAGGTATTGACAATGAACGAAGAATATCGGAAAGGGAAGGATAAGAAATGAAAAAAGTGTATTTATTTTTACTATTGATTACAATCTGTACATTAACAGGCTGCGGACTTAGAATAGAGGCAAAAGAAGATAAAGATGAAAAACTGTACCGTATCGAAATTCAAGACGCGGACGGTACGAATATCGTAACATTGGAAGAACAATCAGAAATGGGTGACTTTTTTGTCGATGACGACGGGAAATGGAACACCGCAATCACATATTCCGACGAGGGATTGACACCGCAATATACCATAAATGTATATCAGCAAAAGACACCTACGGTAATTCCGGCAGAGGAAGCGGACGCTTACGAAAGAATCCTGATATATACAACTTACGAAAATTCGGATCTTGTAAAAGTGGTTATAGACGATAATGCGATTCATGGCATGACATATGGCGTGATATCGGAGGACAACTTAACTTTCTATTATAAAGGTACGGAAGAGTTTTTTTCCGCATTAAATAATGCAATTTCTGAAAAGAAATTCTGACAAAAAAGAAAAAAATAAACTCTGTATGAATACACCATCTGTATTGCATGGAATCACGTTCATACAGAGTTTTAAACCTAAATTTCATTATTGAAACAGTTCCGCCGCTGCAGCCATTCGTTCAATTACATGCACACCAAACGGACAGCGCGTTTCACAGCCGCCGCATTTGATGCAGTCTGCGGCGTGCGCCGAAAGCCCTTCATAATGGGCGCGAACCGTTGGAGGCACCGTATCCTGCATTTTTGCCAAATCATAAAGCTTATGAATCATGGCAATATCAATTCCCGACGGGCATGGCACACAATGTCCGCAGTAAGTACACTGCCCTACATAGGCATGGCGCGGCGCATTTGCGAGGACACTGGCATAGTCTTTTTCTTCCTCAGATGCCGTTTCATAAGCGACAGCCGCATCTACATGCTCCGTCGTGTCATATCCAACCATGACACTGGCAACGGCAGGTCTTGTCAGCGCATAATGCAGGCATTGTATCGTTGTCAGAGCCACACCAAATGGAGATGTTTCTGCCGAGAACAGTCTTCCGCCGGCATATCCTTTCATTACGGTAATACCCACGCCGTTCTGCTCGCACAGGCGATATAATTCAGCGCGTTCCGGTGCCATTCCGCCAATGTTTTGGGCATATTCGTCCTTGAAATATTCATTTAAGTCCTCGCTTGCAGGCAGCATATCAAATGCGGGATTGACAGAAAAAAGAAGCATTTCCACGATGCCGCTCTGTGCCGCAATTTTTGCAACATCAGGATTGTGGGTGCTCATTCCAATGTGGCGGATAATCCCTTTTTGCTTCAGCTTTTTGACATACAAGATAAATTCGCCGTCCATGATTTTATGAAATTCTGCGACTTCGTCTACAAAGTGAATCATTCCAAGATCTATGTAATCTGTGCGCAGGCGCTTCAACAAATCCGCAAATGCCTCCTGAACCTTTCCAAGCTCCCGCGTGCGCACATACTGACCATTGTGCCATGTGGAGCCGATATGTCCCTGAATAATCCAACGCCCCCGCTGCCCCTCCAGCGCTGCACCGATATTGGAACGTATATTCGGTTCTGACATCCAGCAGTCCAAGATATTGATTCCGACTTGCGCGCAGTGGTCAATGACCGCTTTCACTTCCGCGGCATTATGGCGCTCCAGCCATTCAGCGCCAAGACCAATCTCACTGACATTCAGCCCCGTTTTTCCAAGCGTCCTGTATTTCATATAAGTGCCTCCTTTTTACGTCAATTGTACCATAATTGCTGACGCAATTACGGTAAGTTCATGCCCATTCGGGCAGGTATAATGTCTGCCGACATTGTACCATATGCATACACACAATTCTATTAAAATTCCCTGAAACTTGGCTTAGATTTCATAGAACTGCCACACTCTATTTTTCAAGCTGTTGCCGTCCCATATGCACTAACATACAGGCTTGATAAATAACTGCATTAAAAGGTGTAAATGCACAAAAATAGTAATGTTTATTGAAAGAAAATCATTAGTCAATTTTTGGGGAAGTCATTGACAAAAATTACGAAACGGCACTCGACGGGGAGATTTTTTAAAAGAAAGCCTAGACTTTAGGGAAGGAATATAATAAGATGATTTGGAAGTCGTGCCTGCAGATAGAATAAGCGCGGCACATAAATGCAGTTCATACAATGTGAGGTAACGATGAGCCAAATCAATCGAAAAAAGAATAACTATAAGGGATATATGCTTATAACGCTAATGCTTGTTGTGACAATGACCATCGCAGGTATCCTTATATTTTTCTTTTATATTAATCGTTTTCGTACAGTGACAGACGCCAACTGGTATGATCACTATTATGTTATGATTACGGAGGACGCCAAGTCCTCTCTTTGGCAGACTGCCTATGAGGGAGCCTATCAAGCCGGTCTTGAAAATAACAGCTATGTTGATTTATTGAACAGCTCTTTTGATAATAACTACTCAAAAGAGGATTTAATGCGTATTGCGATTGCTTCCGATGTAGACGGCATTATCGTTGCGGCAGACGAGAGCACCGAAATGACAGACCTGATCAACGAGGCGGCAGCGCAGGGAATACCCGTTGTCACGCTATACAGTGATAATACGCAAAGCGAAAGATGTACCTTTGTAGGAATCGGAAGCTATGATTTGGGAAGGGAATATGGCAAAGAAGTACTGGAAATCGTGCAGGAAAAGCAGGATTCCGGCGTACAGATATCAATGCAGCCGGATGAGCAGAACAGTATTTCTTTGACAACAGGGATATCAAATCCTGTAAAAATAACAGTTCTGGTAAATGCCTATGCACAGGATTCCGGACAAAACATTCTTTGCTCCGGCATTCGGGAAACAATAGAAAAAGAAAAACAGGACGGGATAGAAATTGAACTATCCCTTGTTTCGGTTGATGATACGAATACGTTTTCCGCAGAAGAAACAATACGCGACATCTTTATGGAAAATGAGCTGCCCGATATCATTATATGCCTCAATGAGCTTAATACCACCTGCGTATATCAGGCAGTCGTGGATTACAATAAAGTAGGACAGGTAAACATTCTCGGATATTATGATTCCCAAACAATTATCAAAGCGATTGACAGAAACGTAATCTATGCCACGATATCCATTGATACAATGCAAATGGGAAGGTTTTGTGTTGACGCGCTGACAGAATATAACACCTACGGCAACACCAGCCAGTTTTTTATCGCCGATATCGCCTTGATTAACAAAGAAAACGTTGCCCTGTATCTGGGAGGTGAAGCAGAAGATGAAGAATAAACTGGATCGCCTGCTCAATCTGTCCCTGCAAGGCAAAATCAGCAGTATTTATATTCTGACAAATCTGTTCGTCTGCCTGGTGAATATTCTGTTAATATTAGGAATGAACAGAATGTCAAACGAAATGGAACTGGTCTATCAGGACAACCTGAAACTAAATGAACTGCTCGCCATACTGGACGATGTGCAAAACAATATGACCGACTATCTGAATGCAAAGACAAGCGATTCTTTGGAAAAATATTACCGAAGCTCGCAAGACTATCAGGCGCTTGTAGAAGAGCTGAACGATGAAATCAGCGGCAGCGCGTTTGACCGTATGAAAAGAAACATCAGACATATGTCCGCACGTTATTTGGAAATCACAGATCAGACAATTGAAGCAAAACGCGGCCGTAATGTCGAGAAATACAGAATCCGATATGAAAATGCAACACAGATGTATGATTACATCAACACGTATATCAACAGCCTGAACAACCAGCAGTTTAAAAACAATTCCGCCAATTACAATGAGCTTGCGCAGGCGTTCCGCCTGTTTGAAATGATCGGTATTGCCATTATTTTGGTCATCATTTTTATGAATATCAATAGCATTATTAAGCTGGTCGGCGCCATTATCAGCCCGCTTAAGACACTGGCAAAATCTGCGGACGAGGTGGCAAAGGGGAATTTTGACATTGAACTTTTGGAGGTGCAGTCGCGTGACGAAAT
Organism: uncultured Lachnospiraceae bacterium; assembly: GCA_910577115.1. Lineage (GTDB taxonomy): Bacteria > Bacillota > Clostridia > Lachnospirales > Lachnospiraceae > COE1. The sequence goes on along the minus strand of CAJTMC010000028.1, from coordinate 47,555 downwards.
CGGCGTCGTGACAGGAGCCTTTAACCAAATGATTATCAGTATCAGAGAGTATATAGAGCGTATCCGTCATGGCATGGAGGTAGAACGTGTCATGAAGGAGAAGGAATTGCTGATGGAAGCGCACTTGAAGGACGCACAGTTAAAATATTTGCAGGCACAAATCAACCCCCACTTTTTGTTCAACACGCTCAATGCAGGCGCACAGCTTGCCATGCTTGAGGGTGCGGACAAAACATATCAGTATGTGCAGAATGTGGCGGAGTTTTTCCGCTATAACGTCAAAAAAAGTAATGAACATGTCACCATTCGGGAAGAGATTGAGCTGGTGGATAATTACATCTACATTCTGAATGTCCGTTTTTCCGGAGAAATTCATTACGAGAAAAAAGTAGATCCGTCACTGTTAGGGATTGAGATGCCAAGTATGATATTGCAGCCTATCGTGGAGAACTGTGTCAATCATGGTATCCGCGAAATGGCAGGAGAAGGCAGAATATGGCTGTCCGTCTACCAAATCGACGACACCGCCTGCATCAGTATTCGGGATAACGGCGTTGGTATCCGCCAAGAAATGATAGAGAAAATGATAGGCGGCAGCTACAAAGAAGAAAATCTCAAAACGGATTCAAACGGAATCGGAATGGATAATGTAATCGCGCGGCTAAAGCTTTTTACGGAAAGCGAAGAGGTCATGTCGATTATCAGCGACGGTGCAGACAAGGGAACGGAATTTATTCTGTATCTGTCGGTCAAAGAACGGGAGGAAGACGATGTATAAAATTATGCTTGCAGACGATGAAGGGATTGTAATTGACTCGCTCAAGTTCATAATCGGGAAAGAATTTGGCGGGAAATGTATCGTGGAATATGCCAAAACAGGAAGAAGCGTCATAGAGCTTGCCGAAAAATTTCGTCCGGATATTGCCATTATGGATATTCAGATGCCGGGAATTAACGGGATTGAGGCGATGAAGGAAATCAGGAAGAACAACGCAAATGTCCTGTTTATTGTGATGTCTGCCTATGACAAATTTGATTATGCCAAAGAAGCAATCAAGCTGGGTGTTTTGGAATATATCACAAAACCGATGGAACGCACGAAGATTGTTTCCGCCCTGAAAAAAGGAATGGAACGAATTGACGAGGAGCGCGAAAAAAGAAGCAATGACCTTATGGTAAAAGAGAAGTTAGAGACTGTCATTCCGATTATTGAGAGCGGTCTGATTTACGACATTCTTTTGCAGGAGCAGTTTTCGGAGGACATTGATAATTATAAGACAATCTTGGGACTGGATAAGCGCTATGCATACATGATGTCCATTGTGTGCGGCGATGAGCAGATTGGAAACCATATGACGAATGCCGTTGGCAGCAGCGTGAAAATGCAGCAGCATTATCAGGAAGTGCGCGAATGCGTGAAAGATTATTTTGACTGTATTGTGGGCACCGTCATGTCAAACAAACTGGCGGTTTTGGTTCCATGTGATAAAGACTGCGTGGATTACAATGAAAGAATCGGGCTAATTGAAAAAACAAGAGAGCTTGTCCGCCGTATGCGACAGAAAACAGGGATTAATTTCCGCATCGGGATTGGCAGGGCAGGCGTGCTGCAGGAAATGGCAGGCTCCTACGAGGAAGCATTGAATGCGCTTCTTATGACGACAGGAAGCGTCGCACACGCAGATGATTTGCCGATTGGCTGCGATTACGCGGAGGATTACCCGATTCATTTGGAGAAAAAGCTGTTTGATGAACTGGAAAAGGGAGAAATCGATAATGTGTATTCTACCGCGAAAAAATTCTTCCACTGGATGACGGAAAGTAATGCAAAGAATATCATGTCAATCCGCCTCAAAACATTAGAATTTGCGCTTTATGCGGAGCATATTGCCTATCGAAAAGGCGGAATGACGTATCATTTCACTTCCCGTCAGGAATATCTGCCGACGATTATGAATATGGACGATCTTGACAGCCTGCGCGAATGGTTTTTAGAGAAGATTATGGGCGCCTGTCAAAATATTGTCGGAAAAAGGGAAGAAAAGTCCAACAGTATTATCGAAATGGCGGAGGAATACATCAAAGATAATTTTCACAAAGATGTTTCTTTAGATGAAGTGTCCAAGACAGTCAATATCAGTCCTTATTACTTTAGCAAAATCTTTAAGGAAGGAACCGGAAAAAATTTTATTGAATATCTGACGAATATCCGCATGGAGAGGGCAAAAGAGCTGCTTAGCACAACGGAGCATTCCATGAAAGAAATCTGTGCGATGTGCGGATATTCCGACCCCAATTATTTCAGCCGTTCTTTTAAGAAAAATGTCGGCGTTACGCCGACGGAGTTTAAAAACACGTAAGATTTTCAGAAAGGGAGCATTATTCAGAAAATGAAAAGAAATAGGATAATAAAGTGGATTGTAATTTTATGGCTGATGCTTGTGCTTGCCTCCTGCAACAGTCCGGACAACAGAAAAGATACATTCCATGCAGAGAAGGAAGATAAAATCCAAATCGGTTTAAGCTTTGATTCGTTCGTTATCGAACGCTGGCAGCGGGACAGAGATGTGTTTGTGTCTACGGCAAAAGAGCTTGGTGCGGAAGTCAATGTTCAGATTGCAAACGGGGAAATTGAGGAACAAAAGAAGCAGATTGAGTATTTTATCAAAAAAGGAATGGACGCCATTGTAATCATATGTATTGATTCCGATGAGCTGAAAAGTTCCGTAGAAAAGGCGAAGGAGGCAGGCATTCAAGTAATCGCCTATGACCGTCTGATTAAAGATGCGGACATTGATTTATATATATCCTTTGACAATGCAAAGGTCGGCGGCATGATGGCAGATACGCTGATTGAGAACGGTGTTGCCGGCGGCAGTGTGCTGATGCTCGGCGGTTCTCTGAGTGACAACAATGTCCCGCTGGTAGAGGGGGCATTTAAGGAAATTATGGCGGAAAATGATGTTACGGTTTTGGATTCCTTTCATGCCGACGGGTGGCTTGCAGAGCTTGCCGCCGAGTATATGTATTCCCATATGACTGCTGTTTCCCGGGCAGATGCGATTATGTGCGGAAATGACGACATTGCCAGCCGCGTTGTGCCGGTGCTTGCCGAGAAACGAATGGCGGGGAGGATTTTGGTAGTAGGGCAGGACGCCGATCTTGAGGCGTGTCAGAGAATTGTGGAAGGCACACAGCTTATGACGGTCTACAAGCCTGTTGAAAAGCTTGCACAGCGCGCGGCGGAATGTACGGTTGCATTGGTGCAGAATGAAACCATTGTTGGAGAGGACGTCACGACGCTCAATAACGGCAAATACCAAATTCCCTATGTGGCGCTGAAGCCTGTCTGCGTAACGGAAGACAATATCAATGAGGTCATTATCAACAGCGGATTTCACTTAAAGGAGGACGTTTATCTGAACGTACCGTCCAAAATGCCCTGATACCGAAATAGGATTTTTTTGCACAGGATAATATTGCTATGACAATATTATCCTGTTTTTCATGCAGGAAGAAAAGAAGTTCATATGAAAAATATACAGAATAAAGCAAATAAATCCAGTTTATTTTGTGATATATTGATAATATCAAAAAAGTTTAGGGAGGTTATTTTAATGAAAAGAAAATTACTTGGCACTTTATTAAGCGTAACTATGGCAGTTTCTTTGCTGGCAGGATGTGGTTCCAGCGGTGACTCTGCTCCGGCAGCAAATAACAATGCCGGAGGTAATGACGCAGCACCGGCGAATACGGAAGCAGCTGCAGAGCCCGCAGCACCGGCAGAGTCACAGGCAGAAGCACCTGCAACCACAGCAGACGGCGGTAAAATCGGTATTTCCATGCCCACACAGTCCTTAGAGCGTTGGAATCGTGACGGTGCATACTTAAACGACCAGTTCAAGGCAGCAGGCTATGAGACCATTCTTACATACTCTGACAATAAGTCAGAACAGCAGGTAAATGATATCCAGAATATGCTTGCCGAGAATGTTGATCTTCTGATTGTTGCCGCAATTGACGGCGAGGCTTTGAACATGGTAATGAACGAAGCGGCAGACGCAAACGTTCCGGTTATCGCTTATGACCGTCTGATTATGAATGATGCGGTTTCTTATTATGTATCATTCGACAATTACACAGTTGGTAAGTTACAGGGTGAGTTTATCGTAGAAAACCTTGACCTTGAGAATGCAGGCGACAGCGTATATAACCTGGAAATTACAGCAGGCGACCCTGCCGATAACAATGCAGGCTATTTCTATCATGGCGCTATGGATGTTTTAAATCCTTACATTGAGTCAGGTACTTTGAATGTTGTATCCGGTCAGACAGATTTCGATACGGTTGCCACAGAGCAGTGGAATACAGATACGGCGCTTGAAAGAGCACAGAATATCCTTTCTTCTTACTATGCAGACGGAACACAGCTTGACGTATGGCTTTGCTCGAACGACTCTACGGCTTTAGGTGTTGCACAGGCGATTACTTCCGATTATGCAGGCTCTAATTCTGTACTGATCACAGGTCAGGACGGTGACGAGGCAAACTTAAAGAACATCGTTGACGGTATTCAGACAATGACTGTTTATAAGAACGTAAGCAATGAATCAGTTGTTACGCTTTCCCTTGCACAGGCGATTTTATCAGGCGAGACTATTGACGAATCTCTGCTGAGCTCTTTTGACATTGAATGCGCATATGATACCGAATCTTATGAAACTTCTGCAGGAAACAAGTGTCCTTCTTTCCTGCTTGTACCGAATGTAATTACAAAAGACAATTTACAGGATTTGGTTGACACAGGTTTGTACACAATGGGTGAGGACGGATATCTGTCTGCAACAAACTAAAATATAAGAACAATACCATAACCTTAGAAAGAGGGCGGGGCATCTGCCCCGTCTTTCTTTTTGGTGCACAGTCCTATGCAGAGGAAATATGACGGAGCATGGGACGCGCGGCGAGCAGGGGAAAGGCGTTTCCCTTACTCGATTCATACGCGGTTACAGAAAAAAGGGAGAGGAGGAAATTTCTTTTGGCTAATATTATTTTGGAAATGAAATCCATTACCAAAGAGTTCCCGGGGGTAAAAGCATTAAATAATGTCAATCTTGCCGTTGAACGTGGGGAAATCCATGCGCTGATTGGCGAGAACGGTGCGGGGAAATCCACTTTGATGAACGTGCTTTCGGGGACGTATCCGGTGGGCACCTATACAGGTGAAATTTATTATAACGGTGACCTTTGCCAGTTCAAGACCCTGAAGGATAGTGAATCAAAGGGGATCGTTATTATTCATCAGGAATTGGCACTAATTCCGCTGCTTACCATCGGTGAGAACATGTTTCTTGGGAATGAGAAAAAGAATAAGTTCGGAAACATTGACTGGGATCTGACCTACAATGAGGCGGAAAAGCACATGCGGCAGGTCGGATTATATGAGTCTGCACAGACTTTAATCAAAGATATCGGTACAGGAAAGCAGCAGCTTGTAGAAATTGCAAAAGCATTTTCAAAAAACGTAAAACTGCTGATTTTGGATGAGCCGACTTCTTCGCTGAATGATGAAGATGCGAAGATGCTTTTGGATCTTTTGCTGGAATTTAAGAAAAACGGATTAACTTCAATTATTATTACGCATAAACTGAATGAGATTATTTACTGCGCGGATAAAGCAACGATTATTCGTGACGGTTCTACGATTGAAACGCTTGTGAAGGGCGTTGACGAGTTCAGTGAGGAACGTATTATCAAAGGCATGGTAGGACGTCCGCTCGATGACCGCTATCCGTCGCGGGAGCATAAAATCCGGAAGGAAGTCAGTCTTGAGGTAAAGAACTGGACAGTCTATCATCCGCTTTACCATGAGAAAATTGTGGATAATAATGTCTCCTTTAAAGTACATAAAGGTGAAGTCATCGGATTTTCCGGTCTTCAGGGTGCAGGACGTACAGAGCTTGCAATGTCTATTTTTGGTAAAAGCTATGGCTCGAATATCAGCGGCGAATTATATCTGAACGGTCAAAAAGTGGAGTTGAAAAATCCGGAACAGGCAATTCGTCATGGTCTTGCCTATGTAACCGAGGATAGAAAGGTCAACGGGCTGATTCTCGAGGAGTCAATCCGCTTTAACACAACGTTAGCACGCATGGATAAGGTTTGCGCAAGAGGCATTATTGACACGACAGCCGAGAAAAGCGTGGCGGAAGAAATGACAAAGGCTATGGGAACAAAAACGCCGTCGATTGAACAAAAAACAGGCAATCTTTCCGGCGGAAACCAGCAAAAAGCTTTGCTTGGGAAGTGGATGTTTACGGAACCGAATATCCTGATTTTGGATGAGCCGACGCGTGGCATTGATGTTGGCGCGAAATATGACATTTATTGTCTGATTAACCAAATGGTTGAGGACGGGAAGTCCGTTATCATGATTTCTTCTGAAATGCCGGAATTAATCGGTATGTGTGACCGTATTTACATTATGAACGAGGGCGAGCTTCGTGGGGAATTAAATGCAGAGGACGCTACGCAGGAGAAGATTATGAGTTATATTATCAGTGCCACAAATTAAAGAAGGGAGTGTTACAATTATGTCAACTAACAAAGAAACTACAAGCGCAAGCCAGTTCAATTTAGGCGCTTTTTTAACAAAGAACAGTATGACTATTGCCCTTATTGTTGTATTTGTTTTGTTCTACTTCTTAACGAACGGACGTTTACTATATGCACAGAATATGTCGAACCTGCTTTTGCAGAACGGTTATGTATTGGTAATGGCGTGCGGTATGCTGCTCTGTATTCTGACCGGCGGTAACATTGACCTTTCTGTGGGTTCTGTAATCTGTATGGTAGGCGGTTTGGCAGCAGTTTTGATTACAAATCATGGCGTCAGCATTTTTCTGACGATTCCGCTTTGTATTATTGTCGGACTTTTAGCCGGAATATGGCAGGGTTACTGGATTGGTTATGTTCGGATTCCGCCTTTTATCACAACATTGGGCGGCATGTTCATTTTCCGCGGATTTGGCCGTCTGATTCTTGACAGCAAGACCGTATCTGTTCAAGATGTTTCTTTCCTGAATATCTTTACTGCTTACATTAAAATTCCGGGACTGGATACGGATACGCGCATTCTTTCTCCGATGGTAATCGGCGTTGTGGTTGTTGCTATTATTTTTTACAGTACGATTTCATCTCGTGCAAAAAAGGCAAAAAAGGGTTATCGTCAGAATAGTGCGCTTGCTGATTTCGGACGGGATATCATTATATCAGTCGTACTGTTGTTCTATTGTTATCTGCTTTGCCGGTATAAGGGAATTTCCGTTATGCTGGTATGGGTTGTGGCAATTTGCCTGATTTATCATTTTATTACCTCTAAGACGGCATTCGGACGGTATTTCTATGCGGTGGGTGGTAATGAGAAGGCGACAAAGCTTTCCGGTATTAATACCAATAAGGTTTATTTTATCGCTTATGCAAATATGGGACTGCTTGCCGGTCTGTGCGGTCTGTTATGTTTGGCGCGTGTAGGTTCTGTGAACGGTTCTACAGGTACTTCCTTTGAGATGGACGCGATTGGTTCCTGCTTTATCGGCGGTGCTTCTGCGTACGGCGGCAGCGGTAAGATTTCAGGCGTTATCATCGGTGCACTCCTGCTTGGTGTTATCAATATGGGAATGTCAATCATGGGTATCGGTGACTCTTGGCAGTACGTTGTAAAAGGCGGCGTTTTGCTGGTTGCAGTTATCTTTGATGTTGTTTCGCATCGTAAGAGTGGGAAGTAAGATTCATATTAAACTATTACATACAAAAACGGCGGCACATCTATAGAGAGTGGCGCCGCCGTAAACCCCTCCCGTATATCCCTGTTGGTGAGTCCATGAATCCACTCATGTTCATCTGTTTGGTAGCTTTTTTGCTCCCCGTTATAAGAAGTTACAAGATCCAGCCGAAATACCGGAATATGCAACGTTTCAAATAGTTCCTCAAAACGCGCTAATTCAAAATCATACTCAATCTGTCCTTTTAGTACATGATAGACAACACCGTCTATTTCTTTTTCCGTAAGCAGCTTTTGGATGCGCTCATACAGAGAATCGTTTTTTACATATGCAGAAGAAGTGTCGTTCGTATAAAAAATATCTGCCGCACACACGCTCTGTACTGGTTCTAACCCCATATCCCCCTGAACGGATAGTGTTGTATAATCCGCCTGTAAGAATAGTTCAAGCCCGACTTCCTCAATCAGGAACGGAACCTTGTAATTCGGGAAATAAACGGGGGAACCAAGCAGCAGGAAGTTACTTTTTTCCTTGTTTTGGCGATTATGCTCTTTTCGCAGTCTGTCCGTCAGACATTTTAGCCGGAAGCTCCATTCCGAAAGGTTATCCGTACAATAATAGCTGCCTGAAATGAACATTCTGACAGTTCCGTTCAGCTTGCCTTGTGATACTTCCATAAAATCCTGTATCTGCTTTTTTGCTATGGAAACCTGTTTTTGCGCTTTTTGCAGGACTCGTTTTGTCAATGGCTTTTTCAGATGCAGTGCAACCGCATTTTGGCACGCTTCGTATTGCCGTTTCCATTCCAAAAACGACGCAGCATCTTTTACTGTCGGAAAATGATAGGTGTGTACCTTGAATCCCCTTGATTTTAGGATATAAGCCAGTTTTCTTGTGCTGTCACTGACTAAAGGGATTAATATCAACAATTTTGGGGCAAAACCGGAAAGGATATATCCGAGCGCTGAACTGCTGACCGGATCGGTGTCCCTCGGTACAACATCATCTGCCCACATGGAGCAAATCCTGCTTCCGCCTAAAATCCAGTAAGGCTTTTTGCCTGCCGCAAAGACTAATTCCTCCGGAATGTTGGAGCCGATGATAACAATATCTGAATGATTTTCCTCAAGGCCTGTCAGTAGCATATATGTTTTCTGATTTATTTGACCTTTGCACCTCTACGTAATCCCGATATCGGAATTATGTTGAAATTCAAAAAGGAGAACCGCAATGTACAAGAAAATCGAAGAATGGATAAACAATGTTTTAGAGCAGAAAATTCCGTCGGAAACCGTTGCTTTTTGCTTTAATCTTTATGAGGACGAAGACGATACTTGGTCGATGGAGCTGGTTGGGACGGAGCGATTTGATATCGACGATTCCGACTGGGCGTGTGATGAAGTGACGGATTTCGACACGAGAGACGAACCGCTTTCATGGGAAAAAGAAGCGGAATGGGATGAAATACTCGACGACGTAACAGATGCATTAAAACAATACTTAGAGAACGGATTACATGCCGCGCTTTTAAAATCATACGCAGGTGTAGGCGTAGGATTCGTGGACGGTGATATAGAAATTTTATACTCCAAATAAGCGCCTATTCCTTTTTCATGCAAACAATTGACATCTTGCCTGATTATTGCAAAAGTGTCTTTACAAATTTTCTGCTTGACATATATAGATTGCCGATATATAATTTGTTATATAGATAATCTATATATAAATTGACGAAAGGGGAATTGAAATGGCAATTGACAAATCACTCATCTCCGGCAGTACTTCCATGCTAATCCTTCGTCTTTTGGAAGATAAGGATATGTACGGCTACGAGATGATAGAAACACTCGAAAAAAAATCAAACAATGTATTCACACTAAAGGCGGGAACGCTTTATCCGCTCCTGCATTCTTTAGAGGAAAAAGATTACCTCACCGCCTATGAAACCGAGGCAAACGGAAAAGTGCGCAAGTATTACAGCATCACAAAAAGCGGCAGGAAATACCTGAGGTCCAAGAAAGAAGAATGGAACGAGTATCAGACAGCCGTCGTTAAAGTGCTCTGTATGTCATAAGCAGGGAGGGGAGAAAATTGAATATTGAAGAATATATCACCACGCTCACAGAGCAAATCCGCTTTAAACAGGCAAGATCGGGAGTGGCACAGGAAATCAGAAATCATATATCAGACCAAACACAGGCATTTGAGCAAAACGGAATGGAGCACGAAAAGGCAGTCGAGATGGCAGTGCGCGAAATGGGGGATCCGGTTGAGGCAGGCGTAGCGCTTGACCGCATTCATCGCCCGCAGTTTGACTGGCGGCTCTTTATGATAACAGTTCTGTTCAGCGCAGCAGGCGTTTTTATCATGTATGCTACAGGCGCACTTGGGGGTGAATCATCTCAGCTGATTCGACAATGCTTTTTTACTTCTTTAGGAATTGGCATTATCGTCCTAATCTGTTTTGCCGATTACACATTTATCGGAAAATATGCATTGCAGATTTATCTGATTATGACGGCTGCCTTTTATGTATATCAAAATACAGGCATAACAGTAAACGGGATTGTTCCCGCTCTTCGAAGCATTGTGTATTTGTACGTGCCAGTCTATGCCGGACTATTATACAAATATCGAGGAGAGAAAATCAGTAACCTTATGAAATCGTTTGTCTTCCTATTATTTACAACGTTTTTTTCGCAAAGGTTTGCGTCAAGCTTGTTTATCGGCTTAGGCATCGGCACAATTTGTACGCTTTTGTTTTTGTATGCCATCGTGAAAGACTGGTTTCAGGTAAGAGGAAAGCGGATAAAGGCATTTATTGCAGTATTTGCGCTCATGCTGGCTGTATTTGCCGTATATATTCTATGCTTTGCGGGGGACTATCAAAAAATGCGGATATTGGCGTTTCTTCATCCGGAAGAGTACATGGATGCAAACTATCAGCTTATGGCAGTACGCCACGCCATGAACGGCGCCCAAATAATCGGAGAGAGTACAGAGGGCATGATTATAAAACAATTTGTGCAGCAGGATACGTTTTTAATTTTTGGGCAGGTGGTCGCAATGTACGGGTTTATTGCAGGAGCGACAGTGATTGCTGCATTTGGGGCAGTCGTATATTCTGCGCTGCACGTTGTCAGGCGTCAAAAAAATCAGCTTGGAATGATACTGTCCGCAGCATGCTTCCTGCTAATCGTTTTTAATTGTACAACCGGTATTTTCATGAATTTCGGACTTTTGCCGTTGGGCAGCCCGCAGTTTCCCTTTCTTTGCCGGGGCGGCAGCGGTACGGTTATGTACGCTGTGATTATCGGTCTGCTTATGAGCTGCAACCGTTACTCCTGTATTCAGATTAATCATTTTAATAGCAAGAAAAAATGTTGACCTTTAGGGTATATAATACAAAAGGCGCGCAAGACCTTGTCTTATTCAGAGGATAAGGTCTTTTTATATTATTGCAAATTTGTTGCAATTTTTCGACAATTAGAATAAAATATTAAGGGGGATTGTATGAAAAGCTTATTATTTGAAACATATGTCATGCCTTGTAAGTTAGAGATGCAAAGAATAAAGAGTGAATGATAAATTTTTCACTCACAAGTTTGTGTAACCCAAACTTGCAGGTTGTAGACAAATAAAGGTTAACAACAGAAAGGGAATGGTTATTGGGATGGCGAAGGGTAAAAAAAGTTTAATCAGTTCCATTATTGAGGTATGCGCTGCGATATCTGTCATTACAGCTTTAGGAGTTGGCGGAAATGCTGTTTTATCAATTAAAACAATGTCAACTTCTGCGTATAACAAATACGAAGAGGCAGTGGACGACGGATATAACGTCGAAATAAAATCACAGGTGCAAAGCGCAATTTCGATTTTGGAGAGTGAAAATGCCAAAGCACAGGCGGGAATAAAGACAGAGGAGCAGGCGAAGGAAGACGCAAAAGAGATTATCCGCGGCATGCGCTACAGGGACGATCAGAGCGGATATTTTTGGATTGACGACACAGATTATATTCTTGTGATGCACCCGATTCTGCCGGAGCAGGAGGGAAACAACCGCTACACGCTGGAAGACCCAAACGGCGTTATGATTATTCAGGAAATTATGAAGGTTTGTCAGAGTGCGGATAAGGGCGGTTATAACCAGTTTGATTTCACAAAGTCCGACGGCGTTACGGTTGCGCCAAAGATTGCGTATTCTGAAATATATGAGCCTTGGGGCTGGATTATTTCGACCGGAAATTACATAGACGATATGGATCTTGCAAAGCAGGATATGGCAGCGGCGATTGATAAGGAATATAAGGGTGCATTAATGCGGACGGACATTGTATTTATCGCGGTAATTTTAGTGTCAATTATTACAGCGTACATTGTCGGCAGGCGTATTGTAGATCCGTTAAAGAAAATTCAGCATTTTGCAGAGAAGATTTCAGAGGGAAATCTGACTACGGACGTAGACGTAAACAGCAAGACGGAAATCGGGCAGATGGTAACGTCCTTACGGACTGCACAGAATAATATGCGCGGATTGCTACAGGGAATTACAGAGGTTTCCAATGGCGTAGGCAATGCATTGGGAAGCTTTGATACAGCGTTCAACAATATGAAGGAATCTATCTCGCAGGTGTCAAGTGCGGTAGACGCAATTGCACAGAATGTAACCAAACAGGCCGCTTCCACAGACGAAGCAAACGACAATGTTATGGTAATGGCTGACCAAATTAGTCAATCCGGAGAGGAGATTACAAATCTCGACAGAAATGCAGCCGAGATGAACAGAATCAGTGAGCAGTCAATGGAAACCTTAAGACGACTGGTTGAGGTCAACAACAAGACAAGAGAAAGCATTTCCGTAATGGCAGAGCAGACGGAGAACACAAACAAATCCGTTGAGCAGATACATATGGCGGCAAATCTGATAAATGAAATATCCGATCAGACAAGTCTGCTTGCGCTGAATGCAAGCATCGAAGCGGCGAGAGCCGGAGAGGCCGGCAAAGGCTTTTCTGTTGTTGCAGATGAAATTGCAAAGCTGGCAAACCAGTCTGCCGATTCTGTAGAGGAAATCAGTAAGACGGTAGACGAGCTGCAGAAAAATGCGGAACAATCCGTTTCTGCGATGAAAGAGATGAACGAGGCGGTTGACCTGCAGGTAAATTCTTTGACGGAAACACAGCATATTATGGATATGCTGCATCAGGAATTAAGGAAGTGTTTCACATCGGTTCAGTCAATTGACACGATGACACAGGAGATTGAGAATCAGAGAACGAATGTTACGGAGTCGCTTTCTGTCTTAAATAATCTGGCACAGGACAACGCATCTGTCGCGCAGGAGACATCGGCGATGTCGATAGAGCTTGCGAAGGTGGTCGACGATTCGGGCATGATTGTGGAAGAGCTGGAAGGGAAGGTTGAAACGTTGATTGAGGGTGTGAATAAATTTACGATTTAATGCAGTACTTTTGCTGTATTATAATTCTTTTCGCTTTGTATATACAACATCTGAAATGGCAAACATTGTTCTGGTGGAGTAAAAGCCGCTATAAGCAGAAAAACGGCAGCATTTTAATCAGGAGAAAAATAGTGAAAAGAATTTTACTGCATGTTTCAAATTAGCAGCTGCAATATTAGCAGTCGGAGATTAGAATTGAATGTAAAAACGTATGGTACAATCAATAGTATACCATACGTTTTTTACGTTCAAAAAGAGAAACATGGCTGAGCGATTTTCTAACAGCACACAAGTAAAAACAGCAAATAGTACCACCAAAACAGCAAATTGTACCAAACATCTTGCCACTATACTCTTATTTACTATAGTGAAATATAATCAATAAAATTCATTTAAAGGAGTATGGTTATAGATATGTTAGGTGGATCGGTCTATATTGCGTTTATCCGTTTTGTAGTCAGTCTTGTAGGGGTCATATTAATATTTTTAAATATTAGCAAATCAAGATATTCGAAAAAAAAGACAGCCCTGTGTTATGTGGTTTTCTGCGTCGCTGTGGCTTTTGTGGGATGTCTTTGGTATGTAGCAGACTGGACTAGCTGTGTGCGGATGGTGGCTTTTGTGATGTACTTGTGCTTTGCGGTTTTTGCCATTTGGATTAGCAGGGAATCGCTTTATCTGTCGTTTTATAAATTGGCACTGGTTTTTTATCTTATGGCTGTCTTCGTCGTTGGTTCGCTGGAGATTTCCATTCTCTTTTTTCATAGAAATGTATGGGCGGATATCATCGTGCGCATTTTGATTATCGGTCTGATTATATGGTTGATTGACAAATATGTAAAAAAATCCATTCAGGGCTTTGGAGATTTTATTGAAAAAGAGGTAGACACGTTTAGCGTTGCCGTTATGATTATCAGTATTCTGTTAGGAATTGGATACATTTTGAACCCGTATTTGAGTCGGGAAGTGACACCGCAGCGTATTTATCAGGTTGCATCAAATTTTGTTCTGACAGGAACCTTGCAGCTTTTAATCTATCATTTTTATTGCCATGTCGGTAACGAGAAAGAATACGAGCGGGAAAATCAAATGATACAGATGAATTACAGGCTTTTGGAGCGGCAGATCGAGATTTTGGAAGAATCTGTGGAATCGGGCAGGCGAATCCGTCATGACGCAAGACATCATAATGCTGTCATAGCGGAGTATGTCCGCAGGGAGCAGAAAGAGGAATTGCTTGCATATCTGAAAGAGTTTGAAAAGGAAACGGATTACGGAACACCGGAAATGATCTGTGCCAATGCCGCAGTCAACAATATTCTGTCCGCATATACCAAAAAGGCGAGGGGTGAGGGAATAGAGGTAATACTGGACGTGGAGATTGGTAAAAATTTGACAATACCCAGTATTGATTTGGTGGCAATTCTTGCCAATGCTTATGAAAATGCAATTTATGCCTGTATGGAAGTGAAGAAGAGTCAGGACGGAAGAAACTGCTTCATTCACCTGATGCTCAGAAAACGAAATAATAAACTTGTGTTTTCCTGCCGCAATACCTGCCGGATAGAAATGGAGTTGAAAGACGGACAGCCAAAAACGGAGTTTACCGGCGGGATAGGTGTTTCTAGCATAATCCGTTCCGCAGAAAAATATGGGGGAAAATATGATTTCCAAAATGATAACGGCGTATTCGTGTTTCGCCTGATTATGAACGCAGGAGAGGCGGGTGAATTTTAAAAGGAGTATGGTTTAAAGGGCATGGCATGACTGCGGCTGTATTGGAATAAATGACACCGAAAATTTGTTTTGGGAATTTTACTTGTTAATTTATTGTCTGTTTTGTATAATAATGTTATAGGAGAGAATTGTAGAACAAACTTGTTCTTTTTGCATACATTGTTCTGTGCTGTATACGTCAAAAAACTTACGCTTTTTCATGGCATAAATTTGCAGGCTGCGCAAGAATGGAGGATTTGTATGGGAATTTATCTGAATCCAAAGAATAAGAAATTTTGGGAGGCAATGACATGGATTTTGAGGGACTGCGGTCAGATATTGTACAGATGCTTGGAGGCGGACGTGTTAAGGTTAATACAGGCAGTTTTCAGAATGATATGCGTAATGCCGCATGCGGGAAAGCCTGCGTTGGTGATAGAATTAAAATATGACAAGTCTGTCAGTTCTGCCGTACAGCAAATCAAAGAGCGAAGTTACACACAGGCGCTGGAAGGCTATGCCGGTGAAATCCTGTTTGTCGCAGTGAACTATGATAAGGATAATCCTAACAAGCCGCATAGCTGTGTGATAGAGAAGGCAGAAATGGCTGCATCGGAAGTTCCTGTAAAATAAGGACAGACAGAAAAGAGGACAGAATGAATATACTGGTTATAGATGCACAGGGTGGCGGAATTGGAAAACAGCTTGTTTCCGCCATAAAAAAGAATATGCCAAAGGTGTCTGTTACGGCGGTTGGGACAAATGCGGCGGCAACTTCAGCGATGATAAAGGCAGGAGCGGAAAATGCCGCAACAGGGGAAAATGCAGTTGTTGTGAACAGCAAAAAAGCGGATGTAATTGTCGGGCCAATCGGCATTGTGATTGCAGATGCGCTTCTTGGTGAAATTACGCCGCTTATGGCAAAGGCTGTGGCGCAAAGTCCGGCAAAGCGTATTCTGATTCCGATTAATCATTGTGACAATATTGTTGTCGGAGTGGACGATTTAAGCGTTGGCAAATTATTGCAGGATGTGATAAAGGAATTGCAAAAAGTTTGTGAAAAAATTTTTGAATAGAAGATATTGATTTTCAATGTATTATATTATACAATATCTAAGGTTGCAAGAAGCAGCCGGGAATAATGCAGAAGCATTATTGTCACAGGTTCAGACAGATAAGCCGATAAAAACAAACAATTATATCAAACAATCAAATATCGAAATAATGCTTAGAAGGCACACAAATTCTCTGAAGGGAAGCTGTGTGTTTTTTATGATTAGACTAATGTAAATTTAAGAACATATCGTGCCGGTTACACCATAAATATGCAGTTAAAGCGGCGTGTGAGCTGAACAGGGAGATTATTCCTGCTTAATTTCGATAAATAAAATAGAGGTGATGACATGACGCTACAGGATTTTTTTACACTGCACCCGAAGGTGGGAATTGCTTTTTCCGGCGGTGTGGATTCTGCATTTCTCTTATATGCCGCGCAAAAATATGCAAAAGATGTGTGCGCCTACTATGTGAAATCCCAATTCCAGCCAAACTTTGAATTGGAAGACGCAGTACGGCTTTCAAAGGAGCTTCAAGCAAAATTCAATGTTCTTTCCGTAGATATTCTTGCCGTTCCATGTGTGGGTGAAAATCCACCCGAGCGTTGTTATCACTGCAAAAAAGCAATTTTCGGCGCAATTATGGAGGCGGCGGCAGCAGACGGATATACGGTTTTGCTAGATGGGACAAATGCCTCTGATGACGTACGGGAGCGTCCGGGTATACGCGCATTACAGGAGTTGTCCGTACTTTCGCCGTTGCGCGAATGTGCGCTGACAAAGCCCCAAATTCGTCAGCTTTCGAAAGAGGCAAACCTGTTTACATGGGATAAGCCTGCGTATGCCTGCCTTGCGACAAGAATCCCGTCAGGCGAAAAGATTACCGAAAAAAAGCTGTGTGCGACGGAAATGGCGGAAGAATATCTGTTTTCGCTTGGATTTACAGATTTTCGCGTCCGCTCGCAGGATGGTCATGCAAAGCTGCAGGTATTGGAAAAACAACTGGAGCTTTTGTTAAAGCACCGTAAAGATATTTTAGAAAAATTCAAAGCTTATTATAAAACCGTATCACTGGATTTGGAGGTGAGAGGTTGAAAACCTTACACTTAATGCACAAATTTGCAAATTGAGAAAGGGGCAGGATTGTTGAAATGAATAACGACATCAGAAGGCTTTTGGAGGACGTCAGAGGCGGCAGTGTTTCTGTTGAGGAAGCGCTTTTAAAGCTGAAAACAAAGCCGTTTGAGGATATTGGCTACGCTAAGGTGGATATGCACCGCAAACTGCGTCAAGGAACCGCGGAGGTGATTTATGGTGCCGGGAAAACGCCGGAGCAAATCATTGGAATCGTGGAAATGATGTTAAAAAACGGACAGAATACAATCCTCATTACGCGGCTTGCCGAAGAAGCGGCTGCACTTGTGGGAGAGGTACACCCGATAAATTATTATAAAGATGCCCGATGCGGAATGATAGGACAGATTCCAACGCCTGACGGAATGGGAAAAATCGTTGTAGCGACGGGCGGAACGAGCGATATTCCGGTTGCCGAAGAAGCGGCGCTTACTGCTACGGTACTTGGAAATGAGGTAGTTCGTTTGTATGATGTCGGCGTCGCCGGACTGCACAGGACGCTTGCGCACCTTGAGGATATTATGGGTGCCAGTGTGATTATTGCGATTGCCGGAATGGAAGGTGCGCTTGCGAGTGTAATCGGCGGTCTGGCGGACTGTCCTGTTATTGCTGTGCCGACCAGTGTCGGATACGGCGCTTCGTTTAATGGGTTGTCTGCGCTGTTGTCTATGCTGAATTCCTGTGCAAGCGGTGTTTCGGTGGTAAATATTGATAACGGCTTTGGCGCGGGATATCTTGCGAATATGATGAATCACATGAATGTGAAGAAATAGGGGGAGAATAATGAAAACACTTTATCTTGACTGTTCGATGGGTGCGGCGGGGGATATGCTGGCTGCCGCGCTGCTTGAACTGATTCCCGATGCGGATCAATTTATGGAAGAACTGAATGCGCTTGGAATTCCTGACATTCTTGTCAAAAAGGAAACGTCTGTAAAATGCGGCATTACGGGAACACATGTTTGCGTGTCGATTAACGGCGAGGAAGAAGAAAGCCATGATGTACATGACAAACATGACCATTTTGCCCATGACCATCATGAGCACGACAGTCACGAGCATGACCACAATCACAACCACAATCACAGTCACCACCACAGCGGCTTGCATGACATTGAGCATATTGTCAGAGGACATTTGAATCTGCCGCAAAAAATACAGGACGATGTAATGGCTGTCTACACACTGATTGCCGAGGCGGAAAGCAAAGCGCATGGCAGACCTGTGACCGAGATCCATTTTCACGAAGTCGGCACAATGGACGCGATTGCCGACATTGTAGCAGTATGCCTGCTGATGAACAGAATTTCACCGGATAAAGTAGTCGTATCCCCAGTCCATGTGGGAAGCGGTCAGGTGCGCTGTGCGCATGGCATTTTGCCGGTTCCCGCTCCCGCGACAGCGCATATTCTGCAAAATGTACCGATTTACGGAGGCAGCATCAAAGGGGAATTGTGTACGCCTACAGGTGCGGCGCTGCTGAAATATTTTGCCGACAGCTTCGGCGAAATGCCGATAATGCAGACAACCGCAATCGGCTACGGAATGGGGAAAAAAGATTTTGAGGCGGCAAACTGCGTTCGTGCGATGTTGGGCGAAACCGTTTCCATACAGGAGGAAGTTTGTGAATTAAGCTGTAATGTGGACGATATGACCGCCGAAGCAGTCGGATTTGCGACAGAGCAGCTTTTCAAGGACGGTGCGCTAGATGTATATACGGTTTCGATTGGCATGAAAAAATCGCGCCCGGGCATTCTGATTCATGTGATGTGCCGCGAGGCGGACAGGGAAACGATTCTCAAGTCCATATTCAAACATACGACAACAATTGGCATTCGGGAAACCAAGCTTCACCGCTACGTACTTGACCGCAGTATTCAGACATTGGATACACCATACGGTTCTGTCCGGTGCAAAATATCTTCGGGCTATGGCGTAGAGCGCAAAAAATATGAATATGACGATCTCGCACGTATTGCAAAAGAACGAAACATCAGCCTTTCCGAAGCAGAAGATCTGATAAGCAATTTGTGATCGGAGCGATGATACAAACAAGGAAAGACAGAGATGATACATATTAATAAATTTTTAACAATCTTATTATCCGCAACAATGGTTTTCACAATGACTGCCTGTGGAAATCGTAACAAGGAACCTTCAAATGAGAATGTAATTCCACAATCGGAAAGGATATCCGAAGAACCTGAAAAAGACAGTGTCGTAATCGCGATTGGATCCGAACCGGAAACTCTCGATCCGACGCAGGGCTGGGGGCATGGCAATTCACCCATTGTTCAGAGCACACTTGTAAAATACACTGCTGATTTGACATTTGAAAATGACCTTGCCACAGACTACAGTCTTTCGCCTGACGGTTTGACATGGACGTTTCTCATTCGTGATGACGCGTTTTTTACGGACGGCGAAAAAGTGACAGCGTCTGATGTTGCATTCACTCTGGAAACGGCAAAAGCAGCGCAGGGTTCCGTTGACTTGACTTATATGGAGAGCGCGGCAGCGCAGGACGATACAACCGTTGTTGTCACACTGTCAAAACCAACGTCCATTTTTCTCAATACACTTGCCTCTGTCGGCATCGTTCCCGAACATGCATACGGAGAAGATTACGGCACGAACCCTGTCGGTTCCGGACCCTATCGGTTTGTAGAATGGAAACCACAGGAGCAGCTTCTGTTTACGGCAAATGAAGATTACTACGGCATTGTTCCCGCAATCAAAAATGTTACGGTTGTTTTCATGTCAGAGGACGCTGCACTTGCGGCAGTACAGGCGGGGGAGGTTGATGTCGCGTACTCTACGGCAACGCTTGGCACGACAGAGGTTGCCGGCTATCATATTGAAGCAATTACATCTGCGGATAACCGCGGTTTTACACTTCCCGTTCTGCCGAATGAAGGAAAGACGACACAGAGCGGTGCGCCGGTTGGAAATGATGTGACCTGTAATCATGAAATTCGTCAGGCGATTGCTTACGGTATCAATCGTCAGCAGATTGCGGATATCGTTTTGAACGGCTTTGGAAGACCTGCTTATTCTGAAAATGACGGTATGCCTTGGAATAACCCGGAGGTTGTGATGGAAACAGATGTTCCGTATGCGAAAAAACTGCTTGCCGACGCCGGCTGGGCAGATATGGACGGTGACGGTATTATCGAAAAAAATGGTCTGAAAGCAGAATTTTCCTGCATTTATCCTTCCGGTGATTCGGTGCGTCAGGCTGTCGCCGTTGCGGTTGCGGAGCAGGTGAAAGCGCTGGGAATCCAAATCAACGTGGAAGGCACAAGCTGGGACGAGATTATGCAGCGGATGTTCTCTGAGGCGGTTATGATGGGATGGGGGTCTGCAATCCCCAATGAAACGTATTATTTGTACCGCTCCGACGGCGCTTTGTTAGATGATTTTTATAATCCGGAAGGTTATAGGAGTGACGTGACAGACGGATATTTAGATGCCGCGATGGAGGCGCTGACCTCCGAGGAGGCGAATGAAAACTGGAAAAAGGTACAGTGGGACGGCATGACCGGTACGGCTATGCAGGGAGAATGTCCTTGGGTTTGGGTGGTCAATTTGGATCATGTAACTTATGTGCGTGATGGACTTTCTATCGGTGAACAGCCAATTCATGGACATGGTCATGGACTGCCGCTGATTCAGAATTTGCAGGAATGGACTTGGGAAGAGTGAAAATGGGAGACTATAATGAAGGAAGCTTTGAAGCGGATTGTCCGTATTTTCGTTACATATAGCATCAGGACGATTTCGTTATTGTTTGCTGTGAGTGTGATTTCCTTTGTACTTGTCAGCGCGTCGCCAATTGATCCGGTGCAGCAGTACCTAATCGGGCTTGGGACAGCCGTTTCTCCGCAGCAGCGGGCGGAGATTGAGGCGTATTGGGGTGTGAATAAGCCGCCAATAGAGCGCTATTTGGGCTGGCTGTCCGAGGCGCTGCATGGCAATTTGGGCGAATCGGCGCTTTATCGCAGACCTGTTGCGACAATTATTGGCGAACGTTTTTGGAATTCGCTGGCATTGATGTTTTGCGCGTGGTTATTGTCGGGCGTGATTGGTTTTGGGCTGGGCTGTGTCATGGGAATGTATCAGGACCAATGGGCGGACAAAATTCTCAAAAAATGTTGTTATATTCTCAGCTCCGTTCCTGTCTTTTGGTTAGGGCTTGTGTTACTTTTGGTATTTTGCGTATGGCTGAAATGGTTTCCGATTGGCTTTTCTACGCCTATCGGTGTACGCAGTGAAGACGTCACATTCGGGCAGAGAATGCATCATCTGATTTTGCCTGCTTTCACGCTTAGCCTGATGTCTTTTTCCAATATTGCTTTGCATACCCGCCAAAAGCTGATAGATGTTCTTAGCAGTGAATATGTATTGTTTGCGCGTGCGAGAGGTGAGGGAAAATGGACAGTTCTTTGCCGTCATGGACTGCGCAATATCCTTTTTCCGGCGCTGACTTTGCAGTTTGCATCGTTTGCGGAGCTGTTCGGCGGCTCGGTCATGGCAGAAAATGTGTTTAGTTATCCCGGACTTGGCAGTGCGGTTTCGGCTGCGGGGTTGAATGGTGATGTCCCTTTGCTTCTTGGCATAACGCTTTTTTCCGCGTTGTTTGTCTGTGTGGGAAACATGATTGCGAATTTGCTTTATGGCGTTATTGATCCGCAGGTACGGGCATTTTCCGCACAGAACTATAGGAGTTAGATTGAAAAATCAAAGATTTTTCAATCAGCAATTTGTGCCACTGCACAAATTCGCGGGAGTTGGCAAGAATGGGGGGATTCGTATGAAAGGACAACATCATTCCATAAACAGCCGCACGAAGGTTGTGATTTGGACTGTGGTTATGGCGGTTGTTTTCACTTTCGTATATATGTTCGGTATTTTTGCTTCTGACGAGGCAGCAGCCGGAAGTTTTTTAGATGCAAAACAGCCGCCTTCGTGGGAGCATTTTTTTGGTACAGATGCGCTTGGACGGGATCTTTTTATACGAACGCTCAAGGGAGTGTCTGTAAGCATGACAGTGGGAATTGCCGCTTCTCTGATCAGCGCAGTAATTGCAGTGGTTGTGGGGATTGCGGCGGCTACGGGTTCCAAATATGCAGACGCTTTTGTGAACTGGCTGATTGACCTTGTGATGAGCGTGCCGCATACCATATTAATCATTCTGATTTCGTTTGCGCTTGGACGCGGATTAAAAGGTTTGCTGATTGGAATTGCTGCTACGCATTGGTGCAGTCTTGCACGTTTGACTCGGGGTGAGGTTTTGCAGCTTCGCGCGCAGCAGTATGTGGCAGTATCCCGTAAGCTTGGGAAATCCGGTGGGTGGATATTGATGCATCATTTGCTGCCCCATTTGGTTCCGCAGTTTTTTGTGGGATTGATTCTTATGTTTCCTCATGCGATTTTGCATGAAGCATCCATTTCCTTTCTGGGATTCGGACTTTCGCCGGAACAGCCTGCGATTGGCATTATTCTTTCGGAAAGTATGCGGTATCTGTCAACGGGAATGTGGTGGTCGGCGGTGCTGCCCGGACTTGTTCTTGTGCTAATCGTGCTGCTTGTGGATCGGTTGGGTGAACATCTGCGGATCATCATGGATCCGTACAGTGCGCAGCAATAAAGGAAAAGGGGTATTGCCAAGATGGAGCAAAAAAACGGGACGTTACTTGAGATTCATGATTTGTCAGTCTCCTTTCAGATGTATGAGCATGGTATAGGCAATAGCAACTTATACCGGGGATTGAAGCAGACGGATTTGCAGGTTATTTCGGATCTTCATCTGACCGTATATCCTGGAGAAATCGTTGCCGTTGCCGGTTCTTCCGGTTCCGGTAAAAGCGTGTTCGCTTCTGCGATATTGGGGATCCTTCCCGATAATGCCACAGTGCGCGGGCATTTGCACTATAAGGGAGAGGAGCTGACAGCCGCGCGGCAGAGGCAGCTTCGGGGAACGGAAATTGCGCTTGTACCGCAGTCAGTGGCTTTTCTGGATCCTTTAATGAAGGTGGGCGCGCAGGTAGACGGACACCGTAAATCGCAGCCAACAGAGAAACGAAGAAGTCTTTTTCGGCGGTTTGATTTGCCGGATAAAACGCCGCAGCTTTATCCTTTTGAGCTATCCGGCGGTATGGCGAGGCGTGTTTTGGTGTCTACTGCGTTTATTACAGATGCACAGCTTATTATTGCGGATGAGCCGACGCCCGGAATGGGCCTTGAGCAGGCATTGGAGGCGTTGCGGCTGTTTCGCGAAATGGCAGAGGAAGGAAAAGCAGTTATTTTAATAACACATGATATTGATTTGGCAATTGCGTTTGCGGACAGAGTTGCGGTATTCTATGCGGGTACAACCGTAGAAACGGCTTTTGCGTCTGACTTTAAAAACGGTTCTGATGCGCTGCGGCACCCGTATTCAAAGGCTTTATGGAACGCTTTGCCGCAAAATGGTTTTGTGCCGATTGAAGGTTTTCAGCCTTATGCGGGAAATCTTCCGAAAGGCTGCCTGTTTGCGCCGCGCTGCCCTTACAAAAAGGCGCAGTGTACGGCGGATGTTCCCCCGATACGGGAAGTGCGGGGCGGTGAAGTGCGGTGTTATTATGACGTATGAATTTTAAAATGGGCTTGTTTGTTATGCAAAAGACGGGAGGATTGTGATGGCTCTTGAGGCGAAGAATGTGTATTTTCGTTATGATAAGAAACAATCGTGGATTCTCGAAGATTGTACGCTGAAAGTAGAGAAAGGGGAATGCCTGGCTGTGTCTGCGCCAAGCGGCTACGGTAAGACAACGCTTGCAATGCTTTTATCAGGATATCTGAAACCGGTAAAGGGGCAGATTTTGCTGGAAAATAGACCTTTGCCGCAAAAGGGTGTATGCCCTGTGCAATTCATTTATCAACACCCTGAGAAAGCAATTAATCCGCGGTGGCGGCTAAAGCGTGTGCTGGAGGAAAGCGGGGCACTGCGCGAGGATATACCGGATGCGTTTGGCATTGAGCGGGCATGGCTAGACCGCTTTCCGCGGGAGCTGTCAGGTGGGGAGCTGCAGAGGTTTTGCGTGGCGCGTGCACTATTTAGCGGCGCTGATTATCTGATTTGCGACGAGATTAGCACTATGCTGGACGCGATTACGCAGGCACAGATTTGGAATGTGGTTTTGGCAGAAGCTGCAAAGCGTAATATGGGTATTATTGCAGTTACACACAATCAGCATCTTGCAGAAAGGATTGCGACAAGGGTTGTTGATATATCGAAAAAAGAGTTATAACTTTATACAACCATGCAGCATAATTAAAAAGGCTCTATTCCTTTTGTCTGCCTTTGACACTCGCCGTCAAAAATTGAGTCAGCGCTTGACTTTTCCCAAAATCAATGTATAATAAATTTTTGGAAAAGCCCATAAAATCATGGTTTTTCTAAAGATACAACGTGAGTTCGAAACCTTCCTCACGTAAAATAAAACTAAAGGAGAGAATTGAATATGAGAGACAAAAAAGTAGTTTACATCACACAGGCAGGCGTAATTGCAGCCCTGTACGTGGTACTGACACTGTTGGCAAACGCTTTGGGACTGGCAAACTATGCCATACAGGTGCGATTTTCGGAGGCGCTGACAATTCTTCCGTTTTTCACCCCTGCGGCGATTCCCGGTTTATTTGCCGGGTGTCTTCTGAGCAATATTCTTACTGGCTGTGCACCGCTGGACGTGGTATTCGGATCGCTTGCAACACTTGCCGGAGCCATTGGAACCTATCAGCTTAGAAAATATAAATGGCTGACACCGGTACCGCCAATCGTGGCAAATATCATCGTTGTGCCGCTTGTGCTTGCGTATGTATACCAGTTTGAGGGAAGTTTGATTTATTTTGCAATAACGGTAGGAATCGGTGAAATCGTTTCCTGCGGCGTGCTTGGTATGGTGCTTTTAAATGTTCTGAATAAGTACGCAAGACAGATTTTTAAATCAGAAGAAAACAGCGTTTACGGTTGTTCAAACAGGCAGGAGCAATCGTAACAGTTTAAAATAAAAAGGTTCAAAAGTAAAACCACAGCGCAGTGTATTGGCTGCCCTGTGGTTTTTATCATTGAAATATGTACTTCTTACTTACGACTTCACATGAAACATATCCGTCAAATTCTTCAGCATCTTTGTCTGCGAACTAAGCTCCTCGCTTGTAGCTGCGCTTTCCTGCGCAATTGCGGAATTTGTTTGTACCACGCACGAAATCTGACTAATCTGCTCCTGGATATCTGAAACTGCCGCCGCCTGCATACGGGAATCGTCCGCGATTCGTGTCGTCGTCTCCATAACCTGATTTGCTCCTGATACAACAAACTCCAACTGTGATGCCATTTCGCTGGCAATCATGGAACCATGCTCCACCCGTTGAATAGAGCTCTCAATCAAATCAGTTGTTGTCTTGGAGGCTTCTGCACTCTTGCCTGCCAGCGCGCGAACCTCTTCCGCAACGACCGCAAAGCCCTTGCCTGCCTCGCCTGCCCTTGCCGCTTCGACTGCGGCATTCAATGCAAGGATATTCGTCTGCGATGCAATACTTTCAATTGTTTTGATAATCTTGCTGATTTCATTCGAGCTATCATTGATATCACGCATTGCATCAATCATTTCCATCATCTTCTGATTGCTTTCCATAATTTGTGTTCCGACGTTTTCTACCATTTGGCTCGCCTGCTGTGCATTCTCTGCCGACTGTGAAATGTGCTGTGAAATCTCTTTCACATTCATTTCCAGTCCCTCAACCGTACTCGCCTGTTCTACGGAACCCTGGCTGAGCGACTGCGCACCGACAGACATTTGATCCGCACCATTCGACACATAATCTGTACTTTCCATAATCTGCGACATTGTGCCGTTAAGCTTTTTCAGAATTTCATCTAAGGAATCCTTGATGGAAACAAAATCGCCCACATAATTCTGCGTCGTTTCCACTGTCAGATTTCCGTCCGAAATTGCCGCCAATGTAACAGAAATTTCACCGATATATCCCTTCAGATGTTCCATCATATTTTGAAAAATACGCGTGAGGTAGCCGATTTCATCATTGGAACGAATATCAATCTTTAATGCATGATTTGTTTTGAGTCCCAAATCACCCTGCTCCATTCGCTGTGCCAAACCGGTAAGCTTTGCAAGCGGTTTGGATACCGAACGGCCAACAAAAACAGACATAATGATAATACTGATGATAACAGCGATAATGCCTACCACACAAGCCATTTTTACCGTTCCGTTAATCTGTTCGGTAGCGGATTGCAACGAAATACCCGCAAAAATCAAGCCGTTAATCTGACCATTTTCATCTCTGGTAGGTACATACGAACATATATGTTCAACGCCAAGAATTTCTGCATTCCCGGTATAACTTTGTCCCTGCTTTAATATGATGTCAGACAATTCTTCCGACAGTTTTGTGCCGACAACCCGTTCTCCGTTTTGCTGAATGGTCGTATAAGTTCTTACGTCCCCGTCAAAAATCGTGAACTCGCAGCCAAACATTTCTTTTAATTCATCCAATGTTTCGTTCTTGTCTTCCGATCCCACGTAACCGTCCAGCTCATATGCCAGGACATTGGTCGCGTTGACACAGCGGTCCCTCAATAGACTCATAGCAAGGTTATAAAACATGGAAATGCATAGAGCAACAACTAAAATCATGCTTGCTACCTGCAGACAGGTCATCAAAGCGTTAATTCTGCGTCCTAAATGTTTTACTCTTTCGTTCTTCATTTTATAAACATGCTCCCTTCTCAAATTCATCTATCCATAATCCCATTAAGAATAGACCCTAACGAAATTATTGTATATAATATTTAGCAAAAATGCAAGATGAAGTTTTATGTTGTATATTATGCGAAAACAGGAGGCGCTATACCAGCCGGAAAAGAATAAAAGAATATTCACTCGGGCAAATGAAAACCGCGGTTTGCAAGATTAATTAACGAAAAAATAAACAACACAATACAATAAAACATGCAAGTTAACACAAAATCTGGTTTTTGTGTTAGCTGCAAGTGTGCTTTCTAATATATAACTGTCAGGCTTCCATGCCGGAAAGTATTGGGAAGACATTGGAGAAAGGAACTATTTGTTTTTCAGGTATGGATTTGGTATACTTAATCCATATTTACCGCCAATTCTGACAGTTGGAAGGATAGAAAGGCGCTAATCTGCTTGGCAAATGATTTTGATTTGAACAAGGTCAAAGAACTTCTGCAGTCTTTTGATAAGACAGAGAGAGTGCCAAGCAGGAAGAACAGGCGGAAGGAAAACGCAGCTTGGGTAAGAATGGAGGTTTCCTATGGAGCAATCTGCATTTGAAAAAATATATGAGGTCGTAAAACAGATTCCGTACGGGCAGGTGGCGACATATGGGCAGGTAGCGGCGCTTGCGGGGAATAAGCGGTGGGCACGCGTGGTTGGATATGCGCTGCATGTCAATCCTGATCCCGATCATATTCCCTGTTATCGTGTTGTCAATAAAGAAGGCAGGGTGTCGGACGCGTTTGCATTCGGAGGCGGGAATCGTCAGGTGGAGCTGTTACAGGCAGAAGGTGTGGAATTCATTGACGGATATGTGGACATGGAGCGGTATCAGTGGGAGAGACCTGTTTATTAACGTTTTTGAAAATAGAAACCTCAGCACGAAATGAGGGAATTCTGTGCCGATTTTTATAAAATTGCAATAAAAGATTCATAATGGATTGCAGACAATGCAACAGATAGCTGCCGCAACAGAGCAAGCAGTAAAGCAAAGATTATAGTGGTTGTGAAAAAGCTCAATTTATGTTATTCTAATGAATATAGATTAGTGACAGGAATGGAAGATGTCAATGAATTATATTATTTTAGACTTGGAATGGAATCAGGCGGACGATTTAAAGACAAAGCTCGAGAGTGACCTGATGTTTGAGATTATAGAAATTGGAGCGATAAAATTAGATAGTGAAACAAAGCAGGCTGACAGCTTTCATGAACTGATTA
Organism: uncultured Lachnospiraceae bacterium; assembly: GCA_910577115.1. Taxonomy (GTDB): domain Bacteria; phylum Bacillota; class Clostridia; order Lachnospirales; family Lachnospiraceae; genus COE1. The sequence goes on along the minus strand of CAJTMC010000028.1, from coordinate 19,378 downwards.
AACCACAGGTTTTTGACCGCATGAATCAGATAACAGGAGAATTAATTCATATCAGCATGAAAGAGCTTGAAAATTGTCGGAATTTTAACGAAGTGGCAGGCGACTTTATACGCTGGTGCGGCAGCGATTATATTTTCTGTACATGGGGAAACCTTGATTTGACCGAACTGCAGAAAAATATGGACTTTTATGGAATGCCAAGCCTGTCAAAACGGCCGATGAAATATTATGATGTGCAGAAGCTTTTCAGCATTGCTTATGAAAATAAAAAGAACAGGCGCTCGCTTCAGTATGCGGTTGAGTTTTTAAATATCGAAGAAGAAGTGCCTTTTCATCGGGCAGATGCCGATGCAGTTTATACGGCGGAGGTTTTTAAAAAGGTGGCAGATATTGAGGGCGTTCTGAAGAATTATTCCTTTGACACTTATCGTTTGCCAAGAAATAAAGCAGAAGAAATCAATGTCACATTTGATGACTACGCGAAATACATATCACGTGAGTTTCTAAATAAGCTTTCCGCAATGAATGACAAGGACGTGGTTTCCACAAAGTGTTTTCTTTGCGGTGCAAAAACAAGAAAAAAGGTTCCCTGGTTTTCAAATAACGGTAAAAACTATTATTCCGTAATGGTTTGTCCAAAGCATGGAAGTATTAAGGGCAAGATCCGTATGAAAAAATCTGTTCAGGACAGAATTTTTGTGGTAAAAACCATGAAACAGGTAAATGCAGAAACAGTAAACGATATTATTACAAAAAGAAATCAAATTCGGGAAGGCAGAAGAGAGAGAAGGCATCGGCCATAGTCGTGCCTTCTCTTAATTGTTGCCCTTAAAGCGGCAAATCATTTTCGCTTCTTATATGCCTTTCTCTTTTTTCGCTGATTCTTTTTTTCCCGCATTCTGCGCCGGAATGACTGGAGCTGTTCCAGACGGCTTTCCTGCCTGCGTTTTCTCCTTCGCTTGTTACTTTGCCCCCGCGGTGAAAAATTGTAGCTTTTTAGTATGGAAATAATGAATAAAAGAAAAATTGCAAGTGCGGCTAAAATTAAAATACCGACAATGACATTCTGTACGTTGATAAAAATGACATTGTTCCCGTCATTGCGAGAACCGTCGTCGTTTGGTGCAGCATTTTCGTTTGCCTTTGTAATCTCCGCAATTTCAGGGATAGGATCCCCAAGCGCAAATGACAAGTCGGTTTTGCTGTTTTTGGAAAAAATAATGTTACAGCTGCCTACGGGCGTGTCAGAGTAGGTATAGTTTATGGTGGCGATAACGTCCTGACCGTCTTCGACTGCCTGGTTTTCATAGTCGAGTGACGAAACGGCGTCCGTAAAGTCTGCTGTGTTTGGCAGGATAATATAGCTGTCCTCTTCCATTGACATTAACGGTGTGGAGTCACCGAACAGGTCATTGTCCGTATCAAATAAATCGCCTGTGATAATCTTGTAGTTTGTCTCGTTTTCACAGACGGACAATCTCTGGAAATTCTCAAAACCATATTGAAACAGTGCAATGGTATCTTCAAACTGGTAAGGGGTTTCCTCATAAAAAACCACGCAGACAAGCTTCATTCCGTTTTTTTCCGCGGCAGAAACAAGCGTCTGCCTTGACTGTGAGACAAAGCCTGTTTTACTGCCGAGAAGATAACTGTATTCGTAGGGTTTTCCTTTATATAACTGGTTTTTCGACGCCATCCACCGCTCGTCCTCATCGGTTTGGTTTAGCCGAAAATGATACTGCGGCGTTGAAGACATTTTACAAAGAAGTTCATTGTTAAAGAATTCACAACCAATCAGTGCAAGATCATAGGCAGTCGTATAATGATTGTCGTCATACAGTCCGTTAGCATTTGTAAAATGGGTGCCTTCACAGCCAAGCTCTGCCGCCTTTTGGTTCATAAGGTCTGCAAAGGCTTCTATGGGCTTTTGGTTTTCGCCCATCAGATTAAGCTTCTCGGCGACATGCTCTCCGACAGCGCTTGCCACTTCGTTTGCGGATTGCACAAGGACGCAGTAGAGCGCCTGTTCCATTGTCAGCGTGTCACCCTCGTCAACGTCGCCGAGCTTTGAACCATCGGTGGGAACATCGTGGACAGAATCATATGAAAAGGTGACAATTTCGTCCATTGTGCAATTTTGCATTGCGAGCAGACAGGTTAGTATTTTAGTAGTGCTGGCAGGGTAGTTTCTTTCGTGGATATTTTTGGCATATAATATAGTATGCGTATTCATTTCCATGAGGATTGCAGAACGCGCGCCAATCGCAGGCCCCTTGGGCCAGTTTTGTATCGCGTCGGTCTGTATGGGGAGCGCTTTGTGCTCTTCCCGCTCCGCCTCGCGGTCCGGCTCTGCGGCGCAGACTGTAATACCTGCGCTTGTTGCAAACAGCATTAATGCGGTCAGAAAAGAAAGGAATTGATATATTAATTTAACTTGTTTCATTTTAAACGTCCTTTATGACTTTTTGATTTTTCGCGTATTATTAATTAGATTGTACACTATTTTGAAAAAAATGTAACTAAAAAACAAAGTGGTATATTTCTAAAATTTATATAAATTTATTCTTAATTTGATAAATTTTTGTAAAAAATTACACAACTTTTATAATGACAAATAGAATTGCAAGGAGTAAAATAATGTGAATAAGAGGTGGATTCGCAAAGCGATGTTAAGAAAGCAGCCACCGGAATAAAGGAGATTTACATGAGACTTAGAAATGTGACCGGTTCAAGAGAGATGATTGCAGACAGCCGTTTTGTGGTACATGAGCCGTTTGCACATAAAGGGAAATGGAACGGGGGATTTGGCAATGACCGGCCGGTACGATTGAGATAGACATGGGAACAAGGCATAAAGTATAGAAGGAATGGAGGGTTTTTGGCATGTATATACTGTTTTTTCTGCTATGGATTGTTTTTAACGGAAAAATAACGACAGAAATCGTGGTATTCGGACTCGTGATTGCGGCTGCGGTTTACTGGTTTATCTGCAGGTTTATGGATTTTAGCCCGAAAAAGGAGCTTGCATTTATAAAGAAACTTGGCTATCTGATCCGGTATCTTTGTGTTTTATTGCGGGAGATTGTGATTGCAAATTTTGCGACGCTGCGCCTGATATGTTCGTCAAGCCATGAGGTGGAGCCGGCGCTGATACAGTTTGAGAAACATTTTGAGCATGACATGTCGAAGTTTCTGCTGGCAAATTCCATTACACTGACTCCGGGAACAATTACGGTTTCCGTAGAAGGCGATGTTTTCACAGTGCATTGTCTTGACAAGTCGCTTGCAGAGGGTATTGATACGTCGGAGTTTGTTCAGCTTCTTGAAAAAATGGAAGGAGTGGTGTCATAATGTATAGCGCGAACGCGGCGTTGAATGAGGCGTATCATATCGTGCTTACGGTGCTTCCGATTATTCTTGCGGTCATGGTTTTGATGTGTCTGGTTCGTGCGATAAAAGGGCCGAAAACGGCTGACAGAATTGTGGCAATCAATATGATGGGTACGCTTACGATGGTGATTATCGCAATTCTTGCAGTGAAAATGGACGAAGGATATCTTGTGGATATCTGCATTATTTATGCCATGATTTCCTTCCTTGCGGTGTCGCTTTTGACAAAGGTATATATGGGAATTTACGCGGAATATAACAGGAAACGCGGCATGAAAGACGAAGAGAAAACAAAAAACGGGGAGGAGAAGACAGGTGATCGCATTACAGTGGATTAGATTTTTAATAGGAACTGCTTTTTTAATCTGTGGCACGATTATTTTTGGAATAGAGCTTTTCGGCGTGTTTAAATTGAAATATGTGCTGAACAGAATGCATGCGGCGGCAATGGGCGACACGTTCGGCATTGCGCTGTCGATGCTTGGACTGGTTATTTTGTGCGGACTCAATTTCACGTCGGTGAAAATGATACTGGTTGTGGTCTTTTTGTGGTTTGCATCGCCTGTGGCGTCCCATATGCTGGCGCGCTTTGAGGTAACCACAAATGAAAAGCCGGACAGCTGTTATGAAGATCAAACGAAGAAGTCATAGGATTGGTAGGAGGTATTGCGTATGAAGATATTTCAGATTGTGCTTTTTGTCTTTTTAATTGTATGCGCGATTTCTGTCAGTTTTTCAAAAAATCTGCTGAACTCCATTATTATATTTATGTCCTACAGTCTGATTATGTCGATTATTTGGATTTTGCTGGAGTCTCCGGATCTTGCAATTACAGAGGCAGCAGTCGGTGCGGGAATTACGAGTATTCTTTTCTTTGTGACGCTGAAAAAAATCCACGCGATGGTGGAGATTGAGAAGGATGAGGATAAGGAGGAAAAAGAGTGAGCCGTTTATTATCAGAGCAGGAATACCGTAAAACGAAGGCCTTTAAAATCAAACGCTGGTACCGCGGTGAGAAGGATCCTTACCTCGGGACGGTTGAGCTAAAGCCGCAGACGCCGTTTCAGGAAGATGTAGAGACGGCAAAGCAGCGGACGCATGATGAGGCAATGGTCAGGAGAATGATTTATGATATTGAGCATAATAAAAAACTTGCGGTTTTTCGCAGGCTTTATCGCATTGTGTCTGTCTTTTTCGTGTTTGTGCTGCTTGGCATTCTGCTCTATATCGTATCGTATCTTCCGCCTACGGGAAATGCTGCAAATCCTGATAATAACGAGGTTGCGGCAAAGTATATTGAGGACGGCATGAAAGATACGGGGGCTGTGAATATTGTTACGGGCATGATTTTGGATTATCGTGCGTTTGACACGTTAGGCGAGTCTAACGTGCTGTTTACCGCAACTTGTGCAGTGTTTATTCTTCTGCGGCTTGATGCCAAATCAAAGAAAAAGGAAGAGGAAGAGAATGACCGCCTCTATGAGCCGAAAAATGATGTTATTGTGCAGAAGGTGGCATTTTTTCTTGTTCCCATGATAATTATTTTTGGTATTTACGTGATTTTGAACGGGCATCTTTCTCCGGGCGGCGGATTCTCCGGCGGTGCGATTATCGGTTCGGCACTGATTTTGTACGTGAATGCTTTTGGTTTTCAAAAGATAGAGCGCTTTTTTACACAGAAGACCTATAAATGGATTTGTTTCGCTGCGCTTTTGTTTTATTGTCTTGCAAAGACATATTCGTTTTATTGCGGCGCGCATCATTTGGAAACGGGGATACCGCTTGGTACGCCGGGGGCAATTTTGAGCTCGGGTCTGATTCTTCCGCTGAATATCTGCGTGGGACTTGTGGTGGCGTGTACAATGTATGCGTTTTACGCCATGTTCAGAAAAGGGGGGTTCTAGGTTCCTATGGGTGGAAATTTGCTTGTAAACTACGGGGAGGCGGTTGCCATGATTTTATTTGGCATCGGATTCTCCAATCTGCTTTTGCAGAAAAACCTGATTAAGAAGATTATCGGATTGAACATTATGGATACTGCGACTTACCTGTTTTTGGCGGAAAAGGGTTACATTGTGGGCAGAGCGGCGCCGATTGTGGCAGACAATGTGACGAGCGTTGATGCGTATATCAATCCGGTTCCCAGCGGACTGGTGCTTACGGGAATTGTGGTGTCCGTATCAACGACTGCGCTGATGCTTTCGCTTACGGTCAGACTTTACCGAAGGTATCATACGCTGGATATGGACGAAATATCGACGCAGCTTAAAAAGGAGGATAAATAATGGATTTTATACAGAATTTCCCCTTTTTCAGTATCCTACTGTCGCTGGGCTCGGGCGTGCTTACTTCCATTATGAGTAAGAAGGCTGCACGCATTTGGAACACGTTTGTGCTGATTGCAGTCAGTGCGATGTCGGCAGTGCTTTTCTTTTATATGCTGGTTGTAAAGACACCGTTTGTTTTTATGATGGGGCATTTTCCCGCGCCTTGGGGAAATGAAATCAGGGCAGGCGTTCTTGAGGCAGGAATGGCATTGTTTTTCTGCATCATTATGTTTCTTTCCATGAAGGGCGGAGAAAAGCATATTGACGAGGAGGTTGAGGAGACAAAGATTAATCTTTTTTACATTATGATTAATCTGCTTTTGAGCTCGCTGCTTGCGTTGATTTATACGAATGACCTTTTTACGGCATATGTTTTTGTTGAGATTAATACGCTGAGCGCCTGCGGCCTCATTATGATTACACAGCATGGGCGCACGATTGAAGCGGCGATGCGCTATATGATTATGAGCTCGCTTGGCTCCGGGCTTTTGCTGATGGGACTTTGTATTCTTTATGATATTACGGGGCATTTGCTCATGAGCAATATTAAGGAAAGCGTTGCGTATGTTTATGCGCAGGGAACCTACAACGTGCCGCTGATTGCGTCGATTGGCATGATCTGCGTGGGTCTTGCGATTAAGAGCGCGCTTTATCCGTTTCACACATGGCTGCCGGATGCGTACGGGTACTCTACGGTGTCGAGTGCGGCGATTTTATCAAGTCTTGTGTCGAAGGGATATATCTTTTTGTTAATTAAGATTTTTTATCGGGTAGTAGGCTTTGGGATTATTGTTGATTCCAAGATTGTCAATATCTTCTTTGCGTTTGGTCTGCTTGGCATGATTATGGGTTCTGTGAACGCGATTTTGGAGAAGGATATCCGGCGTATGGTTGCCTTTTCTTCGGTGGCGCAGATTGGATATATTTACATGGGCTTTGGACTTGGCTCGACCTTTGGCGTAGTGGCGAGTATTTTCCACATTCTTTCGCATGCGGCGACAAAATCGCTGCTGTTTATCGCGAGTGCGGGGCTGACGGACGTGTCGGACGGCAGCAGGAAATTTGAGGATTTAGTCGGAAGCGGTTACAGAAATCCTGTGGCAGGGCTTGCATTTTCGATTGGCGCGTGCTCAATGGTGGGAATTCCGATGTTTTCGGGATTTATCAGCAAACTGTTGTTCGCACAGGCGGCGGTGCAGAATAACCTTGTGAAATTGCTGCCTACCTTGATTTGCCTTGCGATTAGTACGGTGCTGAATGCGATTTATTTTATGAGAACCGTAATTTGCATTTATACGCCGGCAAATGTCATGCGATATAAGCATTTGAAAAGTGCGGTGGGCAGGAATGTAAAGGATTACCCTGTTTACACGCTTTCGCTGGTACTCTTGATTATGCTGAATATGGCGCTTGGCTGCTGTTCACAGCCGATTGTGAACTGGATTATGAGCGGACTTGACATGTTTGGCTGACATGTTTGGTTGAGGTGAAGGTTGAGAAAGGAGCAAGGCTGTTAATATGAGCTATATGGTTATAATGCCGGTTGTTCTGCCGGTTCTGCTGGGGATAGTGCTGCTGCTTGTGCCGGAGAGGATATTTGCAAACAGAAAAATACTGATAAATATGACAGGCGTGTCATTTCTTTTGTGTGCGGCGTTGAGTTGTTTTGTAATCAGCGGAGCGGCAGGGGACGAATTTATTTTAATAAGTCAGATTTTACACAAGGTTCCTGTTTTCTTTATCATTGACAACTTAGGAAGGCTTTTTGCAGGACTGGTGACGCTTGTATTTGTTTTGGTCGGATTTTTCTCGCTTTCCTATATGCAGAATGAGGAGCACGAAAAACGATATTACGGCTTTTACCTGATTACCTATGGTGTAATTATGGGGATTGATTTTGCGGGAAATATCGTGACGCTTTATCTGTTTTATGAGCTGATGACGATTGTGTCAATGCCTTTCGTGCTCCATAAAGGTACAAAAGAAGCCGTTATGGCGGGGCTAAAATATCTGATTTATTCGTTCTGCGGCGCGTATATGGCGCTTTTTGGAATTTTTTTCCTGTATCAGTTTGTGCCGGTTTTTTCAAAAGGGATGGGGCTTGGAATGCCGTATGTATGGGCTTTTGAAGAAGGCGGCTGGTATGTCATGGGGCTTGCTGCAGAGTCAGGAAACAGCGGACTGGCGCTTGTGGCGGCGTTTTTGATGATTCTTGGATTCGGCGTAAAGGCAGGGTTATTTCCGCTGCATGCGTGGCTGCCGACTGCACACCCCGTTGCACCAGCGCCTGCATCGGCTTTTTTGTCGGGAATTATTGTAAAGGGTGGGGTGTTTGCGATTATCAGAACGGTATTTTACTGTTTCGGGGCAGATGCGCTGCGCGGTACATGGGTGCAGCTTGTGTGGGCAGTTTTGGCGATCGTGACACTGATTATGGGCTCGTCGCTTGCTTTTAAGGAGAAGGTGCTCAAAAAAAGGCTTGCCTACTCTACGGTTTCCAATCTTTCTTATATTTTGCTTGGGCTTTCCATGCTGAATACGACGGCGTTTGTGGGAAGTATGCTGCATGTGGTATTTCATGCAGTCATAAAGAGTGCGCTTTTTCTGTTTGCCGGCGCTTTGATTTTTAACACAGGACGGACAAAGGTAAATGATTTTATCGGGCTTGCGGGACGAATGCCGATTCTTTACTGGTGCTATACAATTGTTTCTTTGGGGCTGATCGGGATACCGCCGACAAGCGGTTTGGTGAGCAAATGGTATTTGGCGGTTGGCTGTCTGGAAAGCGGATTAAACGGTATATCGTGGATTGGCGCGGCTGCGCTTTTGGTGTCGGCGCTTTTGACAGCGGGGTATTTGCTGCCGATTAGCATCAAGGGATTTTTGTATGCGCCTGTGGACTCGTCGCTGATTACAAAGTATCACGAGCCTTCACCGCTGATGCTTGTGCCGATTCTTATTTTTGCGGCGCTTACGATATTTTTTGGTCTTTGTCCGGCGCCTTTGATTTCGTTTATCAGCGGGATTGCAGCCCCTTTGATGTAACGGGCTAAGGTTAAATTCGCAGAGTATGGAAAGGCAGGGGGCTTTTATGGTTTTGTCATTGATGATTATTGTCATATTCCTTCCTTTTGCAGGTGGACTTTTACTCCAATTGTTAAATTTTAAGGATAAGAGGAATAAACAGTGCTTTATATTCGGGTATGTTATGTTGAACACGCTGCTGACTTATGTGCTGCTTGCGCATGGCGTTACAGAGGATATTCAGCTGATTAATTTTGCGGGACAAAAGCTTAATTTTTCGTTAAAGCTGGACGGCATGGGAATGGTGTTTGCAGGGCTTGTATCGACACTTTGGCCGCTTTCCGTACTTTATGCGTTTTCTTATATGGAGCACGAGCATAACAGCCGAATACACGAAAATACGTTCTATTTATTTTATACGGCGACTTACGGCGTGACGCTTGGCATCGCGATGTCGGGAAATATGCTCACAATGTACTGTTTTTATGAGCTTTTGACACTTGTGACAGTGCCGCTTGTAATGCATACGCTGACACAGGAGGCTGTGCTTGCCAGCCGTAAATATTTTTATTATTCACTTGGCGGAGCGGCATTTGCGTTTGTCAGCATGATTTTTCTGATCGTCTATGGGGATAGTCTGGAATTTATGTATGGCGGTGTTCTGAATCTGGAGGCAATTGGGAATAAGAAAGATTTGCTTTTGTTTATCTATGTAATGGCATTTATGGGCTTTGGCGTAAAGGCGGCGATTTGTCCGTTTAATGCGTGGCTGCCAAAGGCAGGTGTTGCGCCAACGCCTGTTACGGCGCTTCTGCATGCGGTGGCGGTTGTGAAATCGGGTGCGTTTGCGATTATGCGTCTTACGTATTTTGGCTTTGGAACGGAATTTCTGCGGGGGACCTGGGCGCAGTATCTGCTGCTGTGTGTGGTTATTTTTACGATTGTATACGGGTGCAGCATGGCGGTTAAGGAAACGCATATTAAGAGGCGTCTTGCGTATTCGACGATATCCAATCTTTCTTATATTTTGTTTGGCGTGCTGATTATGACGCCGCTTGGACTTGTGGGTGCGCTTTGCCATATGGTATTTCATGGGGTAATGAAAATTTGTGCATTTTTCTGCGCAGGTGCGATGATTACGCAGGCGCATGCGAATTATGTGCATGAGATTGACGGTATGGCGAAAAAGATGCCAAAGGTTTTTGCAATTTTTACGGTGTCGTCCTTTGCCCTCATGGGTGTGCCGGGACTTTGCGGTTTTGTGTCAAAATGGTATTTGGCGCATGCGGCGTTTGTGAGCGGGGGCATACTGGAGATTGTGGGTGTGGGTGCGCTTTTGGTATCGGCGCTGCTGACGGCGGTTTATATGCTTAGCATTGTAATCAGGGCGTATTTTCCAGGAAATGATTTTGACTATGGGAGCATTGCCGACGAGGTAAAGGATCCGGACTGGCGAATGCTTTTGCCGCTTATCTTGTTTGCGGCGGCGATGCTTGTGCTTGGTGTTAAGAGTGTACTGATTGTGGAATTTTTCACAAATGTGGCAAACGGGTTATTGTGAGAGGAGTGGAGCGATTATGATGAATACAACGATTTTTGCAGTAATTTTTCCGCTTTTGGCGGCGTTTGCGGTTTGGCTTATTTTTCGGAATAAACGCTTGGATAGGGATAGATCCGTCCTTGCCATTGTGATGCTTGTAATCAGTGCGGTTGAGCTTGCTGTGGTTCTATGTTATTTATTGTGTGATTGGGGGTTCTTTGGCTCCGGATTCTTTGCTGCTGAGATATATGTCGGGGTAAGCGGTCTTGGGCTGCATTTTATTTATACGGGTTTTCGGGGTGTTTTTGCTGTGATTACCGCGTTTGCGTGGTTTGTGACATTTCTGTATGCCAAGGAGTTTATGAAAAATGACACGCGTGTCATAAGGTATGACTTTTTTAATCTTCTGACGCTTGGTGCGACGATGGGTATTTTTTATGCGGCAGACTTTTTTACTTTGTTTTTCTTCTTTGAAATGATGTCGTTTACGTCCTTTATGTGGGTGGCGCACAGGCAGACTTATGCGTCGCAGTACGCATCGGGAACTTACTTAGGGATTGCGGTTGCGGGCGGAATGGCAATTCTTATGGGTATTTTTATTGTGTATGCGAATTTCGGGACGCTGGAATTTGAGAAGCTTGGCACGATATCTGTGGAAAATACGGTGCCTGTTTTGGCGGCGGCAGTTTGTATGTTTTTGGGGTTTGGCGCAAAGGCGGGGGCATTCCCCGTACATGTTTGGCTGCCTGCGTCTTATACGGAGGCGCCTGCGCCTGCGACCACGCTGTTATCTGCTGTTTTGAGCAAGACGGGCATTTTTGGACTGATTCTTATTACATGTGAGCTGATGCCGCCTTTGCTTTGGGGCAGCTGGGGAAGGCTTATCCTGATTGCCGGTGTTATTACAATGGTGCTTGGCGGGATTCGGGCTGTCATGAGCGGCAATTTAAAGACGACGATTGCGTATTCTTCCATGTCTCAGATTGGATTTATACTCGTGGGGATCGGAATGCTGGCGTTGCATGGGGAGTTTGTGGAATTTTTGGGGCAGGGCAGGATGTTTGTAACTGATGAGGAGCTTGCTTCCTTTTATATGACAAGGAATGGCGTCTTTTTGCATATGGTGAACCATTCGATTGTCAAGCTGGTATTGTTTTTGATTGCCGGTGTTGTGTTTATGAATGCGGGCAGCTATGAGCTGAATAGGGTGCGCGGCTTTGGACATGGGAAGCCGTTTTTATTGGTGACTTTTTTGCTTGCAGCTTGCGGCGTGGGCGGTATTCCGCTGTTTAACGGATATGTAAGTAAAACGCTTTTGCATGAGAGCATTGCGGAGTATGCAAAGCTTTTGGGGAGCGTTCAGGGCACGATGGGAGTTCAGGGATTGTCACCTGCGTTTGTAAAGGCAGTGGAGTATTTGTTCCTGTTTTCGGGCGGTTTGACGCTTGCGTATATGGCGAAGCTTTTTGTGGTCTTGTTTGTGGAGCGGAATGAGGATACGCTGCTTCAGGACGAATACGAGGGAAAGAAGAAGTATGCGTCTGTGCTTAGCAAGGCGGCAATTGCATTGTGTGCGGTTCCGATTCCTTTGATTGGAGTACTGCCAAATCTTGTGGCGGATTCTTTGGCAACTTATGGTGCAGAGGTTAGCGGAGGACTTTCGCCGTTTATAGAGCAGGTATATTATTTTTCACTGAATAATTTGTCCGGTGCGGTGATTTCTGTTGTAGTGGCAGTTGTCGTTTATCTGCTGGTGGTGCGGTTTTTGATGCTGCGCAGGAAAAACGAAGGTTATCATGAAATTTTTCCTGCATGGCTTGATTTGGAGAAGTATGTTTATCGGGATATTTTTTATCGGTTTTTTGCCTTTCTTTTGGGGATAATTGCGCGGATTTTGGACAGTATTGTGGATAGTATTGTTGTATTTCTTAGGAAAACCGTTTATAAGGACAGACCGATTCCTTATACGCTGCCTGAGGGGAATCGTATGACGCATTTGCTTGGGAAAGGTATGGAGAATGTTTACAGAATTTACTGCGCGGCGCGGAAAAAGGAGTATCGGGCGAAGCGTTATGAACATAAGCTGGCGCTGCGGAGTATGGATCTTTTTGAAAACATGCGTATTATTGAGAGGAGCCTTTCGTTTGGATTGTTTATGTTCTGCGTCGGGCTTGGGTTGACGATGATTTATTTGTTGTTGGTGAATTGATTTGGGATAGAAGTAAGGCAAAGAGAAACCTGACTTTGGCGTGTTGCGCTTAAAGTCAGGTTTGTTTTTACGAATTATTTATTGCTGCTGTGCCTCTAATTGGGCTTGAAGTGAGGCAATGAGAGCGTCCTTTTCCGCAAGCTTTGCATCTCTTTCGGCAAGAGCAGCAGTGCTTTCGGCAAGGGCAGCAGTGCTTTCGGCAAGAGCAGCAGTGCTTTCGGCAAGGGCAGTTTCACTCGCCTTTAGAAGGCTTTGATAGGTTCGCAGAATGCGCTGGCCTTCTTCGCGCATTTCACATAAATAGCGCACTTCTTGATCCTGATTCAGCTTGTAAACCGTTTCGCAGGTTTCTTCAAAAACATTGTTTTCCTGTGCTAACATTTTTAATCACCTCCAGTGATTTATCCTCCCATGTTTTTGCCTTAAAGAGCTTTGCCCAGTAGTCGATTTTGCTGGCTTTGTCTTTTTCGGTTGCTAGGTGTATCTGATTTAAGTCTAGCACATTTAAGGTGAAGTTGTCATTATAAATATAATGTTGGTTGACATTCATCATTTGGTTTGTAGCATAAAACTCGGGGTAGTCCGGAAATGGAGAGAAATCAAGGATTCCGATGTGATAAGCGGGCTTCACCTGTGAATAATCATCGCCGCTTTCCAAATTTTGGAAGATACTGCACAGATAGGAGAGAGAACGGTTCGCCCAAAATGCTTGGTTTGCAACCTGCATTTCGAGGTTGATGATTTTCTCATTATTAAGCATAATCTTAACGTCCAACACAAAGGTTTTGTTGTCAAAAGATTTGCCAAGCTCAATCGGGTTTAGAATAATGGTGGATTTTATTGCTTCAGGATTCAGGTAAAGCAGGGAAGACACGAGCCCTTTTAGAACTTTTTCATTCTCCTGCAATACCGCACGAAACATGTAGTCGTTCATAAGTGTGTAGTCAATTTTGCCGGTGGCATTTTGAAATGTGTTTTCTTGGATGTTGCGCATTAGATAATCCTTTCTTTTGTGAAGTTCTTAGATTTGTGAAGTTCTTAGATTTTGTCAGATGTTAAGATTTGTTTTTGTATATCACAAAAGAAATTATATCAGCTATGCGTTGTACAAACAAGTGCGATTTTTGACATTTCAGAGACGTTATTCCAATGATTTATATGCCATTCCCCATTGCTGCATCGCATCTAATATCGGGCGCATGGATTCGCCTAATTCGCTGAGTGCATATTCTACGCGGGGCGGAACTTCCGGATAGACGGTTTTTGTGATAATTCCGTCTTCCTCCATAGCACGCAGAGAGTCCGTCAAAACCTTTTGGCTGATACCGTCCAAATCTTTTTTTCATTCATTAAAACGCCAGGGACGGACAAGAAGATTTCTGATAATTAACAGCTTCCATTTGCTTCCGATTATGGAAACAGTTGTAGCAACAGGACATTCCGGCAATTCGTCTTTCGTCTTCATGGCACACCTCACTTCAAAAATGCAATTGATAGATATAATCCGATTATAGTCTAATGTTTCCCAACTGACAATAAATTTTAAAAACAGTATCTTTTAAACCGCTCTTCGATATCATCCCGAAGTGTAATGCCTTCTAAGCGTTTAAAATCCGGAAATACCAGTTTGTCTTTGTTATCGCGTAAAAATCTGTACAAAAGCATATAGCAGCCCTGACAATATAAAAAATGTAAAACGGACAGAAATTGCGCTTTTGTTGCTTCATCAGGGTGAAGATAGCAGTAAAAATCTTCGTCGCTGATATAATTGCACAGGTATATATATTCAATGAATAGGGACTTGTCATAGTCTACTGCTCCAAATGCTGCCCATCTTTCATATAATTCTTGTTTTGTCATGCTCATTTCCTCCATATTTGTCTTTTTTGTCTTCGAGAAATCGACATTGTTAATATCTCGATTATAGCTTTATACTTGACAATATACAAGGAGATTATTTCTGTGATTGATACAAAAGCTGAGGATATATAACGAAATATGATAAGATATGATCCGTTTTGGAAGACACTGAAGAAAAAGCATATAAGTCAATACATGCTGACAGAATATTATGAGATTTCAAGCTCCACTCTTTCTAAAATGAAGCATAATCAGATTTGCAGTTTGCATACAATAGACAGGCTTTGCGGTATTTTGGACTGTTCGATCGTTGATATTGTTGAATATTACAAAGAAGATGATGGGAAGTAAAAATGCTCGTCATTTTTTCGTGCAAAATACTTTACAGATTATTTGCTCAATGGTATTATTTCAATGTAGTTGACGGTGAAATTGCTCAATGTGAAAAGATTGAGAAAGGAGCATAGTCATAAAATTGAATATTTTGGTAATTGGTGGCACCAGATTTTTTGGTATACATATGGTAAATGCGCTTTTGGAACAAGGTCATGACATTACGATTGCTACGAGAGGAAAAGCTTCTGATGATTATGGCGACAAAGTGAAGCGGATTACGATTGAAAGAACAAATGAAGAGAGCATGAAAAATGCGCTAAGCGGAAAGCATTATGATGTCGTAATTGATAAGATTGCATATTGCTCAAATGATATAAAATATGTAATGGAATCTGTGGACTGCGATCAATATATTTATATGTCAAGTACTTCGGTTTATGATCCGAAGCATATCGACACGATAGAAACCGATTTTGACGGCGTTTCAAAAGAACTGGTATGGTGTGACAGAAAGGCTTTTTTGTATGAGGAAATAAAGCGACAGGCGGAGTATGCTTTATGGCAGGAGTATTCCGACAGAAATTGGGTTGCGGTAAGGTACCCTTTTACCTTAGGAAAAGATGATTATACGAAAAGATTGTTGTTTTATGTGGAACATACCATGAAATCCATTCCAATGAATATTGATAATTTGGACGCTCAGATGGGATATATCCGCTCAGATGAAGCCGGAAAATTTTTGGCTTTTTTGGTGGGCAAGAATATCAGAGGAGCAGTAAACGGAAGCGCAGAAGGAACGATTTCCATAAAGGAAATCATCACGTATGTTGAACAAAAAACAGGAGCAAAAGCAGTGATTGACAGAGCAGGAGAAGATGCCCCGTATAATGGTGAGCCGGAATATAGTATCAACACAGAAAAGGCGAAAGCATTCGGATTTCGGTTTTCTGCGCTTCATGATTGGATTTATGAGCTATTAGATTTTTATATACAATCCGTTCGATAGATTTTGGCAGGACTGATTAAAAAAGAAAAGAAAAACTATGAATGAAACAGCGGTAGACTTATCACAGGTTTACCGTTTTTTGTGTGTAAAAAATACGGTTTTGGAATAATGCGAATGACCAAGACTTTTAAAAGGAAAAATTCATTTGCGATTTGAATAACGAATGGATTGAATAATATGATACAACTTTGATGCATATTTAACACAATCTTGATGCATCGCTCCTTTAAAATAGGTATCAGTAAATAAATGCATAGGAGAAAAGCGCGATGAAAAACCAAGTTGGAAAAGCCGGAAGGATTGTCTTAATACTGTTATGCATAGGAATAATTTTCGGCTGTGCATCAAAGGACAAATCGGAGAATCCTGATAAAGAACAAGAAATAACGCAGGCTGTTTTGCCAGCCAAAGAACAGCAGGCAGAAGAGGAAACAGGAAAAACTTTTTTGCAGGATTCAGTCAGACAGGAAACAGAAGAAGAATACTCTCCCAAGCGGCAAATGAAAGAAAATATAAAAAAATTTTATGATAAAGTAGAAAGACAGGGGATTGATCAACAGACCGCAAAGACCTGTCTGCGAAGTCTGCCAGGCGATAATCTTTTCGAGAACGGGAAAATGGCGCTCAGAGAGCTTTGGATAGATGATATTGATAACAGCGGCGTGGTGGATATGCTGGTCATGGTGGCAGATGCACAGGAAAAGCCTTTTTATGGCTCCGGCGGTCTTTGGTTTTACATGAACGATGACGAGCCTTATTGCTTTTCGGAGGAATCGTGCCCCTATCAGGGAGATTTTGAATTATTTTGGGAAGATATTGATAACGATCAAAATGTGGAAATCGTGTTCAGCTCACAGGGAATAGGAGTCGGCGCGACAGGGGATATCTATAAGGCGATTTTTAAATACAAAAACCATGCCATAGAGCAGATGCGGCTGCCAACCGATTTGGAGAGCGATTATGGCTGTGTCGTTGAAGTAATACAGGAAGCGGAGCAAAACAGCTACAGTGCCTACTGCCCTTATTTTGATGAGTGGATTCCGTTTCATGCAGAGAATGTGGAAGGAGGGGAAATACCCGCCACAGCGCAGAGCGTAGGGGAAAATGTACGTGGATTTTATGACCTGTGTGTCGCGGAATATCATGGTAAAAAGGCATTACAGGCATCGGAATATCTAATGGGAGAGGGAGCCGTTCCACATTGTGTCGCTACGGCGGAATTTCTAATTACTTGGCAGGAGGACGGCACGCCAAAAGTCGTCGAATGGTGGATAGAGGAGGATAAAAGCGTTTGGGCAAACACGCACGAAAGCAGGATTTGCTATATGGACGGATATTATTACTATGCCAGCCAGTCCGACCACTACTTTTTGTATCGGGTGAAGGAGGACGGCAGCAGTCCTCAATGTCTGGCAAAGCTTCATGCAAGTGATATCTGCGCACAGGACGGTGTGGTTTATTTTGTGAACCTGAGCGATGAAAACGGAATTTACCGCATCAATGCAGACGGAACCGGACTAAAAAAGCTGTGTGCATATGGTCATGACTTGCAGCTTAGCGCGGAATATGTGTATTTTTGTGACGAATATCATATGGAATACGATACATCAGATCCGAAACTGGCTTTTCCGACTATTTCGCCGGAAAATGATAAAAACTGCCTGTACCGCATGAAAAGAGACGGCTCGGAAAGAACATTGATTGCAAACGGCATTTACCAATGTGCGCTAAGTGGTAGGCATGGTTGGCAAATGCGCTATAGCGGCGCAGTGTATTGCAGTCGGTATGAGGATGATGGACTTACTGTCTATAAAATGGATTTGAACGGACACAATGCGGAAGCATTATATCATTTTGATTATTGTGGGGAAATCGCGGTATGGAGTGATTACATATATTGTATCGGTTCAAAAACAGCCAGAGGGTATTGTCCGGAGAGTGGAGAACTGCATTCCCTTGCAATTGCAAAATATACGGATTACTGCTTTTATAAGGGAGGCTTTTATGGGCTTTGTGAGCAAATAACGGAGGAACAATGCGAAATAAGCATTTATCGGGTGGACTTGAGAAATCGGCACAAGGAGCTTGTTTATGAGGAGAGTGTATCGTGTGGAGAAGAATGGCGTTATTGGAGTCGGGAGGGCCGCGTTCCGATGTCAGATTTGTATGCGACACAGCAGGGCGTTTTTTTTCGTCGGTTTATTTCTGAACAGGAGGGTTGTCAGTGGCTGGGACTGACGGAAGATGGGAAAGCGTGGGAGCTGGAGGACAAAGAAACAATCCCTGTCACGCTGCCTGCCAAATACGTAGAATACGGCGAGCGTCTTACGGTCATGCACGTGCTGGAAAGTACGCAGGGATATGAGGCGTATCTTTCAGAAGACTTGGAGTATGAGGAGTACTATACTGTGGGAGAGGACGGCGAGGGGCACGATCCCTATCAAATATGCCTTCCGCAGTTTAACAGCAGGATTGCCGGATACAAAAAAATAAACCGTTATTTTCAGAATGCATACAAAGAGGCTTTGGCAGAAAAAGAAGAATTTTTTCAGATGCATTTGGAGGAGGGGGATACGTTGTGGCATGGCTGGTATCAACGAACGGATTACACTTATGTTTATATAGGGGAGAAGTATATTACGGTAGGACAATGCGTGAACGGATATTGGGGCGGAATACGAAGCTGGGTGTCGCCGTCGCCCGTTACTTTTGACAAAGCAAGCGGTGAGGTCGTTTCTTTGGAAGACATTCTTGGAATGACGCAGCAGGAAGCCGTTGCGCATCTGATGGGGTCTGTTTATAAATATATGGAAGGAATAGGGTGGCGCGAAAGTTTTTTTCTGAAAGATTTCGATCTGCTGACAGCGGTATATGATCCAGAGCAGTTTTTCCTGTTTCCGGATGGGATAGGAATTTATTATGGAATCTATGACATTGGCTGTGGTGCGGATGGGGATTTTCTGTTTATTGTTCCTTGGGAAGACTTAAAAAGCGATACTACTTGAAAAGTATACAGCCCGCACATCACCAAAAACGCTGTAAGGCTTCCCAATGCATATGCCATAAACGCCTCATTATGCGGCATGACGTAAAGCATAAGCATTGTCAAAAAATAGATTCCTTCTGTTATCAATGTCAGGAATGAAACAAAAGGAGCAAAGGACTATGTTCAAGACCTAAAGGCTGCGCTTATTGAAACGGTAGGTGATATGAAAAGCGGGAATCCTGTAACCGATGTTATCCTGCGGGAATGGAAAACAGAGGCAGAAAAAAAGATTCATTTCCAGTGTAATTTTTATTATCCCACAGGTTCTAATATCAAGTTCGATCCCTCTTTGCTGTGGAATTGTAGGACTACAAACAGATTACTGCATAGATGCAACAGTGAAATGTGGTTTTGAGCATGGGCTTAAAATGATTGTTCCAGCAAATACAAACAGTACGCTTGATAATGCGTATATGACAGCGGAAAATTCTTATAGATATTATAATGAGTTCATGTGGAACGGAAGATACGCAGAATGTATTTCATTTGAAAAAAATCTTGAATTGATGAATAGATAAATTCCGATTGTGATTTGATGATTTTTAAGGGAAATATTAGCTGTTATATTTTGTTATTAAAATCTCCGCTAACCCTTGAAAACACTAAGTTTGTCGTAGGTGAGCTTTCCCTTACTGTTTCC
>CAJTMC010000027.1 GCA_910577115.1 uncultured Lachnospiraceae bacterium | reverse complement strand
TCTTTTTATGCAAGGCGGAGGAATGAGGCGTACTGGGGTACGCCGATTGACGACAACGCGGCATAAGAAGATTTAGACAAGTCAGATGTAAAGATTAATTCTTTAACAGTTCCTTAGTGTCATAAAAGAATCTGATGTAGTATGACGGAAGATAAGTATTAAAAGTTATGCAGCTGGGATGCAACACTTGAATTGCTTTGGATATTTAAAGACTGGGTTGAAAATAATAGAGGATGGGATGAAGTATTATCCGCTTCCACAAGTAAAAGGGAAAAGTCGTTACAAAGACTTTTACATCTTTCGGGGAAATATTATTGTAGCCAAAATAACATAGACATGACTTTTGAGGTAAATGAAGGTTCGGGTCCAGTTGATTTGAAGATGAGCAGAGGAAACGACAAGACTGATGTTGAGATAAAACTCTCTTCAAATGCTGACTATATTCATGGATATGAAGAACAGATTGAGAAATATGCCAAAGCAGAAGGAACAAAACAAAGAGTATTTGTGTATGTGAAAGTTGGAAATCCTGGACGAGATAAAAGGATAGAGGAACTTCATGCATCAAGACTGAATAATGGGGAAAATCCGCCGGAACTTTTTATTATAGATTCTCAAGAACAAACATCAGCGAGTAAGAGATAATATATTATTTACAATTGTGCAGACGGTCTGCACAAATGAATTTAGAAAGAGTTTTATGATAACATCATGATAACAAAAATCTGAAAAACGTCAGATACAAGGTGCATATCAAAGAAAAAACCACCGAAAAAGCCCTGAAAATCACACAAAATCATCCAGATTCCCACCACAGAAAACCGTGAAGATTGAAGAACATGGGAGGAAATATGAGTATCAGGCAGATTATTCAGAAGCGGTCAAGATATGCAGGGATTTTCTCCGCATCCATGATGGAAAAAGCACCCTGGATGTGGAGGGGCTGATCACCAGTAATATTGAGGCGGTCAGGCCGGGAAGGACGTTCCCCCGGCAGAAAAGATTCAAAATCCCCATGAGCTTCTGCTATCGTAGCTGATCGCAGAAACAAACCAATACATCTTTAATACACACCTGTCTGCAGGCGGATTCAACTGTTTTAAACAAAATCATTGAATCGGCTTTGTCGTCATGCCTTCCTGACGGTCAACGTAATACCCAGAGGTATATGCAGGCGGAATTATCCAGCTTTAACTGTCCATAAATTATAGTTCGATCAAAAATGTCTACTGCATTTTAAATAAGTTGACTGCTGTTTGGTTTCCGATTGTGGTTGTCGGTAAAATTTTCCTTTAAGTAAATGACATTGAGAGTGAACAGTAACAGTGTTGACTTTTGGGAAAAATATAGAATTTTATCAAAGTGTATGATACTATATTAAAGGAAAAAGTTATCAGATGATAATATAAGACTGCGATTGAAAAAGAGCGGATTTATATTAGATGAAGGTTTGGCAGAGGGGAGAACTGTAAATGGATAAGCTTCGTTTGCATTGCTTCCTTTTTTATTTTGTTGTATTGTATTATTCTGTTGTATTGGGAGGTAGGAAAATGATTCAGGTTGTATTGTGGGACATTGACGGAACGCTTTTGGACTTTGGGCAGGCAGAGAATTATGCCATGAAAAAATGTTTTGAAATTTTAGAAATGGGCGTATGTACAGATGAAATGGTAGCGCGATATGCGGCGATTAACATAAAGTACTGGGAACGCTTGGAACGAAATGAAATTACAAAACAGGAAACACTGGTCGGACGTTTTCAGGAATTTTTTGAAACAGAGAAACTTCCGATGGATAAAGCAGCTTTATTTAATCAGGAATATCAGATTCGGATTGGCGATAAAGTGTTTTTTAACGATAACGGTGCAGCGCTTGTGAAGGAGCTCAAGGAACACAAGATTGCACAGTATGCAGTCACAAACGGAACGCTTGCCGCACAGAGAAGGAAGCTTGCGGCATCGGGACTGGACAGGCTGTTTGACGGTGCGTTTATCTCGGATGAGGTGGGTGTGGTGAAACCTAATATTGAATTTTTCGAACTGGTATTTGAGAGTGCTTTCAAGGTAAAACACTATGAAAAGAATGAAATTATGATTGTGGGGGATTCTCTCACAAGTGATATGCAAGGCGGTAACAATGCAGGAATTGTATGCTGCTGGTACAATCCCAAAGGAAACAAAAACACGAGGGGACTGCGCATTGATTATGAAATAAAAAATTTGAACGAATTGAAAAAAATCATATTTACGAATGATTTTTAAATTGCTATTATAAAAACAGGTATAAAAAAGATAGAAACGGAGGAATACCATGTTGGATTATATCAAAGGAATGGACATTTCATCACTTGACGAAATTGAAAAGCTCGGAGCGAAATTTTACAATCAGGGAAAGGAAGGGGATTTGATAGAAATCCTCAAAAGCTATGACGTAAACTACATACGCCTGCGTCTTTGGAATGATCCCAAATCGCCGGAGGGAGTGCCTTATGGTGCGGGAAACAATGATTATGCAGTTACACTGCGCATGGCAAAGCGTGCAAAGGAAGCAGGGCTGGGATTTTTGCTTGATTTTCATTACAGTGATTTTTGGACTGACCCCGGTAAACAGCGCAAACCCAAAGCATGGGAAGGATATGATGTGAAGCAGCTCGAAAAAGCAGTGTACGACTTTACAAAGCAAACGCTGACTAATTTTATGCGTGATGGTGCGGCGCCTGATATGGTGCAGGTTGGAAATGAGCTTACGAACGGACTGCTTTGGCCGGAAGGGCAGGTGCCGAATTACGATAACATTGCGCGTTTTGTGAGTGCCGGAATCAGGGCGGTAAAGGAAACATGTCCTGCGGCGAAAATTATGATTCATCTTGACAACGGCGGAAAGAATGAGCTTTACCGCAATTGGTTTGACCAGTATATCAATGTCAATAAAGGCGAGGATTTTGATATCATCGGGCTTTCTTACTATCCGTTCTGGCATGGCACGCTGGATGATCTTGCTAACAATATGAATGATATTGCCGTACGCTTTGGAAAAGAGCTGGTTGTTGCAGAGGTATCAATGGGACATACGGTGGAGGATTATATTGATTACGAAAAGCTTGCTCCGGATAAAAGAAAGGGTATGGCGACAAAGCCCGAATTGTGCGCGAAGGTGCCGTTTGCCATGACAAAGGAAGGGCAGAGCGATTTTATGAAAGCATTTTTGCAGACAATAGAAAACGTGCCGGAAAACAAGGGCAGAGGATTTTTCTATTGGGAGCCAGCGTGGCTGCCTGTACAGGGAAGCGGCTGGGCGACGGAGACTGCGCTTGCATATATTAAGGAAAAAGGACCATGCGGAAACGAATGGGCAAATCAGGCGCTTTTTGACTATGACGGAAATGCACTACCGGCGTTGCTGGTTATCAAAGATTATCAGCCGAATCATTAGTGGAAGGGAAAAGGAGAACAATCATGATCACAAAGAATATAGCGACACTTGTACAATATGGTATCACAGCCGGACTTTTGGATGAATCCGACAGAATTTATGCGGTGAACAGTCTTTTGGAGCTGTTTGGAATAGAAGATTATGAGGAGCCTGAAAGCCTTCCTGAAATCATCAATCCTGCGGAGTTTAATTTGGAAGGGTTATTAAAGGAAATGCTGGATTACGCGGCGGAGAAGGGGCTTTTACCGGACGACAGCGTCGTGTACAGAGATTTGTTTGACACAAAAATTATGGGCAGGCTTGTGCCGCGCCCGTCGGATGTGATTTATACATTTAAGCGGCTTTACGATGAAAAGGGAGCAAAGGCGGCGACAGACTGGTATTATGCTTTTAGCCAGAATACAGACTATATCAGACGATACCGCATTGCACGTGATATAAAGTGGAAGGCTGACACAGAATATGGCGAGATGGATATTACGATTAATCTCTCAAAGCCGGAAAAAGATCCGAAAGCGATTGCCGCGGCAAAGAATGCAAAGCAGAGCGGATATCCGAAGTGTCAGCTTTGTATGGAAAACGAGGGATATGCAGGCAGGGTAAATCATCCCGCTCGTCAGAATCACAGAATTATTCCTGTGGAAATTCAGGGAAACCGGTGGGGATTTCAGTATTCACCGTATGTATATTATAATGAGCACTGTATCGTGTTCAATTCACGGCATATTCCAATGAAAATCGAACATAATACATTTGTCAAGCTCTTTCACTTTGTAGAGCAGTTTCCGCATTATTTTGTCGGCTCCAATGCGGACTTGCCGATTGTCGGAGGATCTATTTTAAGCCACGACCATTTTCAGGGGGGAAATTACGAGTTTGCAATGGCAAAAGCGCCAATTGAGAAATCGTTTTGCGTAAAAGGGTTCGAGGATATTGCGGCGGGTATTGTGAAATGGCCGATGTCGGTAATTCGGCTTTCGCATGCGGACTATAACCGTATCATTGAGCTTGCGGATTTGATTCTGACAAAATGGAGAGGGTATACGGACGAGGACGCATTTATTTTTGCGGAAACGGACGGCGAGCCGCACAATACGATTACGCCGATTGCAAGAAAGCGCGGAGAAAATTATGAGCTTGACCTTGTGCTGCGAAATAATATCACGACGAAAGAGCACCCGCTTGGCGTTTATCACCCACATGCGGAATTACATCATATTAAGAAGGAAAATATCGGACTGATTGAGGTTATGGGACTTGCGGTGTTACCGTCGCGGTTAAAGGCGGAGCTTGAGCTTCTTGCCGATGCAATTGTGAAGAAAGCGGATATCCGCGCGGACGAAATGTTGGAAAAGCATGCGGACTGGGTAGCGGAAATACTTCCGAAATACGGCGATGTCACAGAGGAAAACGTTATGGAAATGCTTCAGAAAGAGGTTGGCATTGTTTTTGGGCAGGTGCTTGAACATGCGGGCGTTTACAAACGGGATGAGAAGGGACAGGCGGCATTTATGCGTTTTATTGATTGCCTGCTGTCTTAAGCGGTGCAAACCGCATTGACAGAAACACGCAAGGGGGATTTACATGTCCAAGAAAAAAAAGGAATCTGCAGAATTTCGGTTTTATGATCTTACCAATGATAAGCCTGCGCTTGTGCTAATCGGGAATAAGTGGAAACAGGTATATGGTGAAAATATTAACAATATGCACTTTCACAATCTGCTTGAAATCGGCTATTGCCACTATGGCGAGGGCGATTTGGTGATTGAAGATGACAAATATCGTTTTGGCGGACAGATGATATCCTGCATTCCGGCAAACTTTCTGCATGTCACAAGAAGCGATGCGGGAGTCGTTGCATATTGGGAATACATTTATATCAATCCTTCGGAAATACTCAAGGATTGCGGTAAAACGCCGCAGGAAATCAGAAATATTTTGGAAACGGTAAACGAAAGGGCATTTTTTATACAGGCACAGGAAAATCCGATTCTTGTGACGTTGGTGCATGCGATTTTTGATGAGGTGCGGTACAAAGGTGAATTTCATCAGGAATGCGTGCGGGGCGTTGTCTATGCGCTTTTGTTTGAGATTGCGCGATTTAACGGCAAAAATGCAAATCGTACGCTTGGCAGAAACGGAAGCCTTCAACTGGAAAAAGCGATTGATTATGTGGAGAAGAATTATTCGGGAAATTTTCGGATTTCGGATCTGGCAGCGGAATGTCATATGAGTGAAACACATTTTCGGCGTGTCTTTCAGGAAAAAATGAACATGACGCCAATTGAATATGTCAATTTTGTGCGGATTAAAAAGGCGTGCGAACTGATTGACAAGACGGATATCAGCATGGAGGAAGTGGCAGGGAAGGTCGGGTTTATCACGCCGTCAACCTTTAACCGAAACTTTCGGCGGATTGTGGGAACTTCTCCGTATCAGTGGAAGAAACGTCCCGACAGTCATGAGAGAAAACTTGCGGAATACAAAATTTCTGCATTGAAGGGCTGGTAAGTGTGAAGAGATTTTCTAAGGCGACTGGAAGACGCCGCCCAAGAAAATCTAAAACTTCACACGAGAGAATGCCAAAGGGCGGCATTCTCTGCATACATTTGAGAGTAGAGTAAACGGAATGATTGAAATTGCACGAAAATAAATGGATATTGGAAACAAAAAATGTACACAAGTGCTATACTTTTATTATAGGCTGTTGACCACAGGTTGTTAATGGCAAACAAGAATTTAAGAGGTATGCGCCTCAGATAAGGAGGAAGAACAGTGGATAAATTTGTAGTAAACATTATCCATCGGCCGGAGATGGTTCCGGAGTATGCGGAAAAGGTGACCGGACATGGAAAAGCGGAGGATATTGGCAGAAAAGCGCTGCTTACGGAGTCGCTCGACATCTTTAAAACACAGCAGGAATGTGCGCATAAAAACGGTTTAAAAACGACGATTCAGATGACCTATGCAAGCCTTTTCAATGATGAGGCAGTAGCGCTTGCCAAAGAACATCACGAGAAGTACGGTGATGAGATTGCGCTTACGCTGTTAGGACTTCCCTGCACAGAGTTCCGCGAGAAATACAAGACGAAAGATTTCTGTATCTGGATGTTCTCAATGGAGGACAAGAAGTCTATTGTGGATGATGTGTTTGGCAAGTTTTATGAGCGGTTTGGCTTTTATCCGGAGTCGACAGGCTCTTACTACATGGACGCTGACCTTACCAACTACATAAAGAGCAAATATCCGATGGTGAAGTGTGCCGTTGCAACTTGCTGGGAGGAAGGTCCGAAGGCTTACCACACCTGTAACAACTCATGGTATACCTTTATGGACGGCGGTCCCTGGGCGCCTTGGATTCCTTCGAAACAGAATACACATGCCCCTGCCGCAAATGAGGCGGAGGATTCGGGCATTGTGGCAATTCCGCATTTGTCAAGGGATTTGATTGCATGCTATGACGGAAACGGCTCAAACTTCGGTACCCATCCGCAAAATGTGCTGCGCGGAATGATTTACGATTCCAAGACATGGGACTTCCCTTATATGTATAATCTGATTGACCAGTACAGGGATTTGGAGAAATACAACAACGGTTACGCTTATAACATGATGTTTGTCGGTCCCGGCTGGATGAACAAGATGGGACGTTGGGAGGCGCCTTACGAGCTGCTGCTGAAATCTTATGAAGACGGCTGCGCTTATTATGGAAAGCTGAAGAAAGAGGGCAAACTGGACGATATGACAATGTCGGAGTTTGCGGACTATTACAGGGAAAAGAAGGGCGTGACAAAGGGTGTCTATACAGAACCGGAATGCGCGCTTTGGAGAGATATTTTATATGGTTCAAAGAAGCAGCTTTTCTGGTACTGCGATCCGTTTATGAGAGCGTGTGTCAATATGGATCAGGGCGGCGCAATCGTGGATTTACGTCCTTATGCTGCAAAGCTGGAATGGAAGACGGGTATTGGAACAAAGCACGTTTGGGATGCATCGTATCCGTTCCTGATTCAGGAAAAGTACCGGGCAGGTTACTTTACGCATTATGCAGGTGAGGGTACGGTAAGAAGTGCAAAAGTTTGCTACAACGGCGAGGAGGTTGATCTTTGCTTATGCCGTACAAAGGCACATTTTTCCGAGGAGCCGAATGCAAACGGACAGGGCAAAACACGTATTCTGACACTGGATCCGGTTGATATTGAATTTTATGATTTGACGGTTAAGCTGCAGTCAAGGATTATTTTTGAGGAAGGCAGCTCAGACATTAAGATCGAGCGCAATATCTTAGAGATGTCCAAGCCTGACGCAGAGGTAGAAATCAATGAATATATTGTGTGCTGCTACGGCACGACAGAGTATTCTGAGGATATGAACGGCATTACACTGCGCTGCGTGGGTGAGCAGGAGACAAAGACGATTGACTATGCATACAAGTGCAGGGAAGAGAGTCTTGCAAGTGCAAAGGAAGTGTCGGCAGTCATTCCTCCAATAGAGACAAAGGTATCACTCACAGCCTGCGGAAAGGATTATACAGGCTATGTGAAGGAGGGGTATGCATTCTCACCGATGCTCACATTAGGTTACACGACTATGCTCAAGAATAAGGAGGTATTTGCGACATGTCTCAAGGTAGAAAAGGCAAATTAAATTACAGGTGTCCCTCATGCTTTATGAGAGATTTGGACATTGATATGTTTTATGATAAGGAAAAAGACGAATTTTACTGCATGCGCTGCCAATACACAGGCAAAGAGGCAGACGTGCTTGAGAAAAACGAGATGGTAAGGTTCCGCTATCGGGATATGGCGAAACGGTTCACGAAATTTGATTTTGATTAAGGTTGGACTGTGCTTTATCGGTTACGATAGATATTTTTACAGGGCTGTTGCAAAATGGACAGGCAGTTATCTATGGAGCGGCAGCTCTGTTTTTGTCCGTAAAAACATTGACGCACTTCTAAAATGGTGTTAGTATAACAGAAAGTTATGAATTTAGATGGAGGACAAAATGAGTAAAATAATATTAACCGGCGACAGACCGACAGGAAGACTTCATATCGGACATTATGTAGGCTCTCTCAGACGGCGTGTGGAGCTTCAGAATTCAGGAGAGTTTGACAAAATATATATTATGGCAGCGGACGCACAGGCGCTTACGGATAATATGGACAATCCCGAGAAAGTGCGCCAAAACGTGATAGAGGTGGCGCTTGATTATCTTGCGGTGGGATTGGATCCGGCAAAGTCAACACTGTTTATCCAGTCACAGATTTCGGAATTAACAGAACTTACGTTCTATTATATGAATTTAGTAACCGTTGCAAGATTACAGCGAAATCCGACCGTAAAAAACGAAATCCAGCTCAGAAACTTCGAGGCAAGCATTCCTGTCGGATTTTTCACATACCCGATCAGTCAGGCAGCAGACATCACATTCTGTAAAGCAAACGTTGTACCCGTCGGCGAGGACCAGCTTCCGATGATTGAACAGACAAAGGAAATCGTACACAAATTCAATTCCATATACGCGTCCGAAAATCCGGTGCTGGTTGAGCCAAAGGCGCTGATTCCCGAAGCGGAAGCATGCAAGCGGCTCCCCGGAACGGACGGAAAAGCCAAAATGAGCAAATCCCTTGGAAACTGTATCTACCTTGCAGACAGCGCAGACGAAGTACGTACAAAAATCATGAGCATGTATACAGATCCGCTCCACTTACAGGTAAGCGACCCCGGACATTTGGAGGGCAATACAGTGTTTACATATCTTGACGCATTTGCAAGAGATGAGCACTTTGAACGTTATTGTCCGGACTATGCAAATCTGGATGAGATGAAAGCGCATTACCAAAGAGGCGGACTTGGCGATGTGAAAGTGAAAAAATTCCTGAATCATGTCGTTCAGGAAGAACTTGAGCCAATCAGAAACAGGCGCGCGGAGTATGGGAAGGATATTCCCGAGATTTACAATATCCTAAAGAAAGGCTCCGACGCGGCAAGAGAGGTTGCTGCACAGACCTTATCCCAAGTAAAGAATGCAATGAAAATAGACTATTTTGAGGACATGGAGATGATACAGGAACAGAGCAGGCGGTACGCAAAATAGAGCTGTTGTCAGACATGATGCTTATCCAAAAACAGGAGATTTTGATAAAAAGTTTCCTGTTTTTTTATGCGCAGCCCCACGCAAATCAATTTTTCAAATGAAAATCCACCCTATAAGTATAGTATAGAAAATTTGAGCAAAAATAATGATTAGAGTATTAGGATAGCTTACAAGCTATAGAAAGGATATGGTTATTTCATATGGAAAATAATTTATCAAAAAATAAACCGCTGGGAACCTCAAGCGTGGCATATGCAAATCCTGTATTGATCATGGGAAGCGGAAACATCGTAGGTCAAATGGAAAATGAAGGGCCGCTTGCAGGCAGCTTTGACAAGGTAAGCGATGACAAAAATGACATGTTTGGCGAGGATACATGGGAAAAGGCGGAGAGCGCGCTCCAGAAGCAGGCGGTAGCCCTGACACTGCAAAAGACATGTGCACAGGCAAATGACGTACGCTATCTGTTTGCCGGAGACCTGTTAGGACAAAATATTGCAAGCTCCTTCGGCATCAAGGACTACAACATTCCGCTGTTCGGGTTATACGGAGCCTGTTCAACATGCGGAGAGTCGCTGACGCTTGGCAGCATGAATATTGCGGCAGGCTATGCAGACAGAGTAATCGCACTCACCTCAAGTCATTTTGCAAGCGCACAAAAGGAGTTCCGTTTTCCGCTGGAATACGGAAGCCAGCGCCCGCTCTATGCTTCATGGACGGTGACAGGAAGCGCGGCATTTTTATTACAGGGAGTGAACGCAAACGGAAAGTCGGCAAGCGGCAGACAGATTAAGAATGTGTTTGAGTCGGAGCATGGCGGCAAAGTCGGCATCACAGGCGTTACAGTAGGAAAAATAGAGGATTTTGGCATTAAGGATTCCTTCAATATGGGCTGTGCAATGGCTCCGGCAGCAGCATGGACCATTGCGACACACCTCAAGGATTTTGGCAGGACGCCAAAGGATTATGATGCTATTTTCACCGGTGACCTCGGAAGTGTAGGACAACAGGCGTTATTTAATTTGCTTTCGCAGGAGGACATAGACATATCTGACAATCACTATGACTGCGGTATGCTGATTTATGACGCCGAAAAACAGGATGTCCATGCGGGAGGAAGCGGCTGCGGCTGCTCTGCTGTGGTGCTGTCTGCTCATATTTTGCAAAAGCTTGCCAAAAAGCAGTGGAAACGCGTGCTGTTTGTCCCGACAGGCGCGCTGCTGAATAAGACTTCGTTTAATGAGGGACAGAATGTTCCGGGAATTGCACACGCTGTCGTGATAGAGGCAATAGCGTGAAGAGATTTTCTAAGGCGCCAAAGGACGCCGCCTAAGAAAATCGAAAACTTCACGCAGAAGAATGCCCAAAGGTCGTGCATTCTTCATGGGAAATTGGGAACGGACAAACAAATTGCACAATCAGTCTTTAAAATAGTAGCAATTTTAATACAATAGTGATAAAATAAAAGTTACGATAAACAAAAGCGAGGAGTTATAACAATGCCAATTACTGACATTTTAGAAAGAAACTGTAAATTATACGGAAATGACATTTGTCTTGTGGAGATTAATCCGGAGATTAAGGAGACAAGACGTGTCACATGGAAGGAATATGACCTGATAGAGCCAAATCCCGTAACACACTACCGCAGGGAGATTACATGGAGCGTGTTTAATGAGAAGGCAAACCGTTTTGCAAATCTTTTGCTTCAAAGAGGCGTGAAAAAAGACGATAAGGTGGCAATTCTTTTGATGAACTGTCTGGAATGGCTTCCGATTTATTTTGGAATCTTAAAAACGGGAGCATTAGCGGTGCCCTTAAACTTCCGTTATGCTTCCGACGAGATTGCGTACTGCCTGAATTTGGCAGAGGTCGATGTGCTTGTGTTTGGTCCGGAGTTTATCGGACGTGTGGAGGAGATTGCAGACAGCATCAGCAAAAACAGGCTTCTGTTTTTTGTTGGGGATAACTGCCCTAGCTTTGCGGAGGACTACACAAGCCTTACGCTGAACTGTTCAAGCCAGACACCCATGATATCATTGACTGATAAGGACAATGCGGCAATTTATTTTTCATCGGGAACGACAGGCTTTCCCAAAGCAATCCTGCATAACCACGAGAGCCTGATGCATTCCTGCAAGGTGGAGCAAAAACATCATGGACAGACAAAGCAGGACGTATTTTTGTGTATTCCGCCCCTTTACCATACAGGCGCAAAAATGCACTGGTTCGGCAGTTTTTTGGAAGGGGCAAAGGCAGTGCTTTTAAAGGGCACAAAGCCGGAATTTATATTGGATGCAGTTTCGAAAGAAAAGTGTACGATTGTTTGGCTTTTGGTGCCCTGGGCGCAGGATATTCTTGATGCCATAGACAGAGGCGATATTAAGCTTGGAGACTATGAACTTTCGCAGTGGCGCCTGATGCATATTGGCGCACAGCCCGTTCCGCAGAGCCTGATTCAGCGGTGGAAAAAAATCTTTCCGCATCATCAGTACGATACCAATTATGGACTGAGCGAGTCAATTGGTCCCGGCTGCGTGCATTTGGGTGTGGAAAATATACATAAAGTAGGCGCAATCGGAAAGGCAGGATACGGCTGGGAGGTCAAGATTGTAGATGAAGCCGGAAATACCGTAGGGCGCGGCGAGGTAGGCGAGCTTGCGGTAAAAGGCCCCGGTGTTATGACCTGCTATTACAATGACGAGAAGGCGACTGCCGAGGTGTTAAGAGACGGCTGGCTTTTTACGGGGGATATGGCGCAGGAGGACGAGGACGGCTTTATTTTCCTTGTTGACCGCAAAAAAGATGTGGTGATTAGCGGCGGCGAAAATATTTATCCCGTACAAATCGAGGATTTTTTGCGTACCAATGATAAGGTTAAAGATGTAGCGGTCATCGGAATCCCCGACAAGCGTCTCGGTGAGATTACGGCGGCAGTGGTTGAGATAAAGGAAGGCATGGAAGCGACACAGCAGGAAATCAATGACTATTGTATGAAGCTTCCAAAATACAAACGCCCGAGAACGATTATTTTTGCCGATATACCAAGAAATCCGACCGGAAAGATTGAGAAGCCTAAGCTAAGGAAGATGTATGGCGGAGAGAGCCTTGTGGCAGCCCAAAACAGAGGATAGCGGCGTAAACGGAGGTGAAGCATGAACAGAATCAAACTGACCGAGCTGATAGATGTGAAGATTCTGCAGCGCATACAGGATGCCTTTTCCGAATTTACGGGAATGGCGGCGCTTATGACGGACGAAAAGGGTGTGCCTGTCACAGAAAGTAGTGGATTTACACAGCTTTGCATAGAGCTTGTCAGAAAGAGCGACAAAGGAAGACACAGGTGTGAGAACTGCGACAGAATGGGGGCAATCAATACCTATGAAAATGGAACGCCCACGGTATATACCTGCCATATAGGGCTGGTTGATTACGCGGCGCCGATTATGGTAAACGAATATATGATTGGCAGCGTTATCGGCGGGCAGGTGCGTAACGCTCCTTTAGAGGAGGAGCATGAGCGTGCTATGGCAAGAGAGCTTGGTATTGACGAGGAAACCTATTTGGAGGCAGCAAAAAAGATTCACTTGGTAGATGGGGAGCAGGTCAGCAAGGCGGCAAAATTTTTGACGGAGCTTGCGGCGGTGCTTTCCGACATGGCATACCAGAATTATATTGCGCTGCAAAACAGTATGAGGCTTGAAAAGATTTCAAGGAGTCAGACAAGTTATATGGTGGATATCTATTCCAATACGGAAAAGATGTTTGCACTGTGGATTGAGAGCGCGCGGCTTTCGCTTGCCAATAAGGATCGTGAGGCAATGGCAAACTCTTTGGAAGTACTGATAAAAAACGGGAAAGAAATTCTGACGGCGTTTGGAAATACCGTTGAATATGCAAAACTGACGGACAGCGGGATTTCTTTAAAAGAGTCGGCATATAATCTTAAGCAAATCATTAATGACGCGATTATGATGCAGCGCAAAGCGATCAAGGAGAAGGGGAACAGGGTTCAGATACATACACCGGATAATATGTCGGTCTGTTTTTTTGGCGATATGGGACGGCTGCGGCAGCTGACTTCAACGCTTGTAAAAATCGGCAACAGTTTTATGAACAACGGCATTATAGAGATTCATGCATGGGCGGATAAAGTGGATTATGCAGATATGCTTGTCATAGAAGTAAGGAATAACGAAAACGGAATGCGGGAGAGCAGCATTACAGGGTTAAATAAATACATGCAGCATGTAAATATGAATCTGCTGGATTGTGAGGAAGAAGAGGAGAAGGAGCTTTTTATTCTGCGGATGCTTGTGGAACAGCTTTCGGGAAGAATTATTTTTGAGTCTGCGCCGAATGGCGGGACTGTCACAAGGGTAATTGTTCCTCAGCTCGAAATGAAATAAATGAGGAAGTTATTATGGTTTTTGATGCAAAAAAATACGCAGATGCGATGGACCGGTTTCACATTCTGATTGCTAATGTCAGTGAGCTGGATTCTCCCGAAATTGGTCATGCACTTGAGGAAGTATGCAGGGTTTTGCGTGTGGCAAAGGTTGACATGAAATGTTATGATGCCATAAGCTTGGAGAAAAGAAAAAACGGAAACTATTTTCTCCTGTATGAAGGTGCGGAGCCTGACGAAAACAGAGTTTACATAAAACGGGAGAGTACAGACAGGGGAAACGTGGTTATCTACAGCTTCTATAAGATCAATGACGGTGTTGAGTGGAATGAGGAAGAAAGCAAAAGAGTGGGTGTTTTACAGACATGTCTCTTTGCCTACAATGCAAGAGCAAGGCTTGCGCAGATTGCGGATCAGTTTACGTTTCACGATACGCAGCTGGGCATGTACAATTTAAACTTCTTAATGAAGCATGCAGGGGCGCTCATATCCGAGGGAACGGTGGAGCATTACGGCGTATGCTATTTTAATTTGAAGCATTTTTCGGTGGTAAACCAGCGCTTTGGCAGAGACAGGGGCACCAAAATTATGGTGGACTATATCGGACGGCTGGAAACGCTGCTGGGTGATACGGAGCTTGTGTGCAGGGTTGGCGGCGATAATTTTATTGTGCTGTTTTTAAAGGAGAAGCTGGAATCCGTTATCAGACATATGGAAGGGGTTGAGATTGCCACAGAAGATGCGGGAGAATGTGCGTTTGTTTCTGCGATAGCGGGATACTATATGGTGAATCAGCCTGTTAAATATCCTTCTGATTTGATGGACAGGGCAAATGTGGCGTTAAACGTGGCAAAGTACAGTAAGACGACAGACAGAATTTTTTACAGTGAAGCCCTTCTTGAACTGTCAAATGAGCGCAAGCGCATTGAAACAATGTTTCCGGATGCCATGCGCAATGAGGAATTTAAGGTCTATTACCAGCCAAAGGTATTTATGAAGGATTATAAGCTAAAGGGAGCCGAGGCGCTCTGCCGCTGGTATCATGAAGATAAAATCGTTCCGCCTGACGAATTTATTCCGGTGCTCGAACAGAGCAAGGATATTTGTGATTTGGACTTTTACATGCTTGACCATGTGTGCGCGGATATCCGGCGCTGGATGGACGAAGGGCGGCGTGTGGTGAAGGTTTCGGTAAATCTTTCACGATGCCACTTGGGAAACAGTCATTTGCTGCAGAGCATTCTTGACATTATAGACAGCCACAATGTTCCGCATGAGTATATTGAGATTGAGCTTACGGAAACGACGACAGATGTCAGCTTTAATGATTTAAAGGATATGGTAAACGGCTTGCGGGAGCATGGAATCAGCACGTCGGTGGACGATTTTGGCGTGGGTTACTCGTCCTTTAATCTGATTCGTGAAATTCCCTGGAATGTGATTAAGATAGATAAGAGCTTTCTGCATGGCGAGGGAAACGAGCTGTCGGGCAAGAACCGCGCAATGCTCAAATACGTAATTGCGATTGCGCAGGAAATGGGAATGGTGACGATCTGCGAGGGCGTGGAAACCATTGAGCAGGTAAAGCTTTTGAAAGAATTTGGATGTTTTATGGCACAGGGTTTTTACTTTGACAAGCCGCTGCCGCGGGAACGGTTTGAGGAAAAACTTTAAAAGACAAGGGAGACCAAATATGGACTTGTTTGAATATATGAGAAATACGGCAAAGGAGAAGGATTCTCCGCTTGCTTCAAGACTTCGGCCTGCCACGCTCGATGAGGTGGTAGGTCAGTCGCATATTATAGGAAAAGATAAGCTTTTATACCGCGCGATTTTGGCGGATAAGTTGAGTTCTATCTTATTTTACGGGCCGCCGGGGACGGGAAAAACAACACTGGCAAAAGTGATAGCCAATACGACAAGTGCGGAATTTACACAGATTAACGCGACGGTGGCGGGAAAAAAGGATATGGAGGAGGTCATTAATAAGGCGAAGGATACACTTGCCATGTATGCAAAGCGCACGATTCTGTTTATAGACGAGATTCACCGCTTCAATAAGGGGCAGCAGGATTATCTTCTTCCGTTTGTTGAGGACGGAACGATTATTCTGATTGGTGCGACGACGGAAAATCCGTACTTTGAGGTAAACGGCGCGTTGATTTCGCGCTCAATTATTTTTGAGTTAAAGCCTTTGGAACGGGAGGACATTAAGACGCTGATTCAGCGTGCGGTTTATGACAGTGAGAAGGGAATGGGAAGCTTTAACGCGGATATCAGCGAAGAGGCGCTGGAGTTTTTGGCGGATTTGTCGGGAGGAGACGCGAGGCATGCGCTGAATGCAGTGGAGCTTGGCATTATGACAACCGACAGGAGTGCGGACGGGAAAATTCATATTGATATTGACGTGGCACAGGAGTGTATTCAGAAACGCCGCGTGTTGTACGATAAAAACGGCGACAATCATTATGATACGATATCGGCATTTATCAAAAGCATGCGGGGTTCCGATCCGGACGCGGCGGTATATTATCTTGCCAAAATGCTCTATGCGGGCGAACAGCCGGCATTTATCGCAAGGCGCATTATGATTTGCGCGTCGGAAGATGTAGGAAACGCAGACCCGCAGGCGCTAAACGTGGCAGTGAGCGCGTCGCTTGCGGTGGAGCGCATCGGAATGCCGGAGGCGCAGATTGTGCTGTCACAGGCGGCTATTTATGTCGCGTGTGCACCGAAAAGCAATGCGGCGTGCAACGCGATTTTTGCGGCAGGTGAGGAAGTCAAAAAAAGCGGAAATCTGCCAATTCCGACACATTTGCAGGACGCGCATTACAAGGGGGCGGCAAAGTTGGGACGCGGGACAGGCTATAAATATGCCCATGATTATCCAAACCATTATGTGGAGCAGCAGTATCTTCCGTATGAATTGAAGGGAGAGAAATACTATGAACCGTCGTGGAACGGGTATGAGGCGAAAATCAGGGAGCATATGAAACGCATCAAAAGTGAGGCGGAAAAAATGCAGGACGTTTAAAAAAGCGCCTGCATTAGATATTTATAGATTTGCTGGTTTTTTTTGTACCACCCGTCGCAGATTGTTTCTGCCATTTCCTCTGTGGGGACAGAGAGCCTGATGCTGACAAGCGTGGTGTCCTTTTCCTTTGCGACAAGCTCCGCCTCAAATTCTCCGGAGACGGATTTATAATAATTCGCGGTGATCGATGCCTCGTTTTTCAGCTCTAAATGCTTCTCCTCAAGGAAGGTATTAATATCATTTACAATCGCGTCGCTGATGCGGTTTCCAAAGTAAGACAGTGTATTGCGCCCTTCCTCTGTAATGGAGAAATAGGTGCGGTTCATCATCGTATCCGATTTGATCAGCTCCGTATCCAGTAAATCGGAGATGACCTGTTGGAGCGTCATATAGCTGGTATATTCTTTTTCGAGAATAAAGCTGCTAATCTGCGAATTGGTAAGCTTATATTTTACCTTATCGAGCATATACAAGACGATAAGCTTATAGAGCGTTAATGGATCCTGTGTCATTCCAATTCCTGCCTTTCATCGTATGATATGCGACTTTACTGCCTCTGCGACAAGCTCCGCAACCTTCGGATTGAATGCCTCGGGCATGATGTTATCCTCGCTCAGTTCCTCGTCCGGCACAAGCCCTGCAATCGCGGCAGCGGCGGCAAGCTTCATTTCCTCTGTAATCTGTGTGGCGCGGCCCTCGAGCGCACCTTTAAAAATGCCGGGGAATGCAACCACATTGTTTACCTGATTCGGGAAATCGCTTCTTCCGGTACCAACAACCCTTGCGCCTGCGGCTTTTGCCACATCAGGCATAATTTCGGGAGTCGGGTTAGCCATAGCGAACAAAATAGAGTCAGGAGCCATTGATTTGACCATTTCCGGCGTCACGATATTCGGAGCGGAAACACCCACAAAGATATCTGCTCCTTTTAATGCGTCGGCAAGGGAGCCTGTCTCATTGTTGGGATTTGTGAGCTTCGCCATTTTTTCCTGCATCCAGTTGAGGCCTTCTGTTGCAGTCGAAACAATACCCACCTTGTCACACATAATGACATTTGTAAAACCGTATGTGAGAAGGAGCTTGGTGATTGCAACGCCTGCGCTTCCTGCCCCGTTTACAACAACCTTGCAGTTCTCCTTCTGTTTTTTGACAACCTTGAGTGCGTTGATAATGCCCGCAAGCACTACAATCGCCGTTCCATGCTGGTCGTCATGGAAGACAGGAATGTCAAGGATTTCCTTTAAACGTTCCTCTATCTCAAAGCAGCGCGGTGCGCTGATATCCTCAAGATTGATGCCACCGTAGGCAGGTGCAAGCCATGTGACAGCCTTGATGATTTCTTCGGTGTCCTGCGTGTCAAGGCAGATAGGGACCGCGTTTACGCCGCCAAATTCCTTGAACAAAACAGCTTTTCCCTCCATGACGGGCATCGCCGCGTGAGGTCCGATATTGCCAAGTCCGAGAACCGCGCTTCCGTCAGAAACAACGGCTACGGTGTTTGCCTTCATGGTGTACTGGTAAGCGGCATCTTTATTTTCGGCGATTACTTTGCAAGGCTCTGCAACGCCGGGCGTGTAGGCAAGAGAGAGTGCCTCTCTTGATTTTACAGGGGTCTTTGATACGGTTTCAAGTTTACCGTTCCATTCTTTGTGAAGTGCAAGTGCCTTTTCCTGAAGTGTCATATGTAAAATCTCCTATCTTTAAAAATTTTCTGGAATTATTAAAAAGTTATATGTGATTTTGTTCCTATATTACTGTATAATAATTTTGGAAACTTCGCAATAAATAATTTATCTTCCGTTTTTGGAAATTTCATATATGAGTTGACATAACACAATATGGAGGAACACAAGATGAAGACAATGAGTTATGAACAAAAATATAGAATGATGACTGAGACGCCTGTCAACAGGCTGATTCCCAGACTGGCAGTTCCAACGATCATCAGTATGCTGATCACTTCCATTTACAATATGGCGGACACTTTTTTTGTAAGCCAGCTGAGTACAAGCGCTTCCGGTGCGGTTGGAGTGAATTTCTCGCTTATGGCAATGATTCAGGCGATTGGCTTTACGCTTGGCATGGGGAGCGGAAATTATATGTCCAGAATGCTGGGCGCCAAAGAGCAGGAGAAGGCACAGAGGGCTTGTTCTGTGGCAGTATACACAGCTTTTGCGTTCGGGCTGATATTGGCAGTCTTTGGAATTGCCAATATTGACCGCATGGTTCGGGTACTTGGCGCAACGGACACGATTGCCCCCTATGCTAAAGACTATGGCAGGTACATATTGATCGCGGCTCCCTATATGACGGTTTCCTTTGTGTTTAATAACCACCTTCGCTCTCAGGGAAATGCCGCGCTTTCCATGATCGGCATTACAACCGGCGGCATACTGAATGTGATTTTAGACCCTGTTTTGATATTTGGATTTGATTTGGGGATTTCCGGAGCGGCAATTGCCACGATTTTCAGTCAGTTTATCAGCTTCATGATTTTGCTGACTTTGGTGGTTCGCTCCCAAAATGTATTAAAACCGCTGCCAAAATATTTTACGTTTCAGTGGTGGGTATATAAAGAAATTCTTTCCGCAGGTCTGCCGACGCTTGGGAGACAGGGGCTGGCGAGTGTGGCGTCCGTCCTTTTAAACGTGGCGTCCTCCGGTTTTGGAGATGCGGCAGTGGCGGCAATGTCAATTGTGACACGAATTATGATGTTTATCAATTCCGCGCTGATTGGCTTTGGACAGGGGTTCCAGCCTGTGTGTGGATTTAATTTCGGTGCAAAACGCTATGACCGCGTATTGGAAGCATATTTTTTCTGCCGGCGTGTAGCGCTTGTCTTTTTGCTGACTATGGGTGTGATAATGTTTGCCGTTTCCACGCCAATGATGCATTTGTTCCGAAAAGATGATGCGGAGGTAATCCGTATCGGCGCGCTGGCGCTCAAGATGCAGTGCTGCCTGCTTCCTTTTCAGGCGTATGTTATTATGGGGAATATGCTGGCGCAGTCGATTGGATACAGTTTTCGGGCGACCCTTACTTCTATTAGTAAGCAGGGATTGTTTTTTATTCCGGCAATTCTGATTTTGCCGAAGCTTTTTGGTGTAACGGGACTTCAGTTAGCACAGCCTGTGGCAGACGCGCTTACGTTTGTGCTGACTTATGTTATCATTAAAATGGTGATAAAAGAGCTGCGTGGAATGGCTGAGGCGAGTGACAATAAAGGAAATGTGTGATATAATTTCAATAACTGTTTAAAAGCCCTGCAAAGCTGGCTGTTATGCGAAAGGAGAAGAGCGTTATGGTGTGTCCGCTTAACAACGAGGGACACAGACGGATTACAAAATCGCATTTGATGCGGAAGATAAAATAACATCTGCTATTATAGGGGGGCGGCGGTACCCTCTCGGCACGTACGAAAGAGTACCCGCTCAATCATGGAATGCTGGATATTACCGCGGACTTGTTTGATGATGATGCGCTGATTATTGAGAACAATCAGGCGCATAAAGTGTCACTCTGTAATCAGGAGGGAGAGCCGTATCTGACGGTCAGCTTTGACGCGCTGCTTTTTGGTCTGTGGTCTCCGGCAAAGAAAAATGCGCCGTTTGTCTGCATTGAGCCCTGGTATGGCAGATGTGACAGGGAAACATTTACAGGGGATATCTCGGAACGCGAATGGGGAATTGCGCTTGCGGCCGGAGAGTCGTTTTACGCGGAGTATACAATTACGGTTTAGGAAATGCTTTGAAGGTTACTGTTTACTCCGTTCCGGTAACCTTCGTATTCCTCGATTTTCCGTTTGCATTAAATTTTTCTTCCTATTTTGGAAAAAATGAGGTATAATATGTTTAAATTATAATTCTAGCAGCTGTATCTTTATATTATAGAAGTATTTCAGAGCAGTTTTTCCCATTGATCAATATTTTTAGGAGGCATTCATGAGAGAAAAATACGAATCACTTGCGCTTTCAGAGCTCAGGGAAATAGCAAAAGCACGCGGGTTAAAAGGAATTAGTACGCTGAAAAAGGCGGAATTAATCGCGCACATGCTTG
This sequence comes from uncultured Lachnospiraceae bacterium, assembly GCA_910577115.1. Taxonomy (GTDB): domain Bacteria; phylum Bacillota; class Clostridia; order Lachnospirales; family Lachnospiraceae; genus COE1. The sequence continues at coordinate 33,097 of CAJTMC010000027.1, read as the reverse complement.
AGGCGGACGAAAAGGATAAGGCAGACGGGAAAGACGTAGAGCCAAGGCCTGTACTGAAGGGAATTCGCGATACGGAGAAACCTGCGGAGAGGAGCGAGCGCCTTTCTCATGAGAAGCGGGAAGGCGGCGAGCGGCGCGAGAGCCGGCGTGAAAAGCCGCAACCGCAGGCAGAAGGTGAGAAACCGCAGGAGGGATATCCGACAGAGCTTGACAGCGGCGTGACGGCGAGAGGCATTTTGGAGGTTATGGCGGACGGATTTGGCTTTATCAGAAGCGAAAACTTTTTGCCGGGCGAGAATGACGTGTATGTAGCGCCAAGTCAGATACGCCGCTTTAATCTGCGCACAGGTGATATTATCGAAGGCAATACGCGCATTAAGACAATGAATGAGAAATTCAGTGCGCTTTTATATTTGAAAAAGATTAACGGTTATCCGCCGGAAATTGCACTCAGAAGACGCAATTTTGAGGACATGACTCCTATTTTCCCCAATGAGCGAATCCGGCTTGAGACGGCAAAATCAAGTGTGGCGATGCGGATCATGGATTTGATGAGTCCTGTGGGGAAAGGACAGCGCGGTATGATTGTGTCACCGCCAAAAGCGGGCAAAACTACCTTATTAAAGGAAGTTGCAAAATCAATCTTAAAAAATGCACCGGACATGCATATGATTATTCTTTTAATCGATGAGCGTCCGGAAGAGGTTACAGACATCAAGGAGGCAATCGAGGGGCCGAATGTTGAGGTTATTTATTCTACCTTCGACGAGCTGCCCGAGCACCATAAGCGTGTTTCAGAAATGGTTATAGAGCGTGCAAAGCGTCTTGTGGAGCACAAGAAGGACGTGTGTATTTTGCTGGACAGCATCACGCGTTTGACACGCGCCTACAATCTTACGGTTCCGCCCAGCGGACGTACGCTTTCCGGCGGTCTTGATCCGGCGGCGCTCCATATGCCGAAACGCTTTTTCGGAGCAGCGCGGAACATGCGTGAGGGAGGAAGCCTTACGATTCTTGCAACAGCGCTTGTGGAGACAGGTTCTAAAATGGATGACGTGGTGTACGAAGAATTTAAAGGTACCGGCAATATGGAAATGGTGCTTGACCGAAAGCTTTCCGAAAGGCGAGTGTTTCCTGCAATTGATATTCCAAAGTCAGGCACAAGGCGTGAGGATTTGCTTTTGGACGCGGAAGAGCTTGAGGCAATTAACATTATGCGCAAGGCATTAAACGGCTTGAAGCCGGAAGAGGCAGTGGATAAGATTCTTGATATTTTTACGCGGACGAGAGATAACGCAGAGTTTGTTGCCACCGTAAAAAAGATGAGATTCCTGTAGAAAAATGCGGTTGACTTAACATAAAAAGTTGCATATCATTTTATAAATATTATATTCTTATTAAAATAAAAAAAGTGCTTGCGTATTACAAAATCCTATGATATACTAAATAAGCTTGTTTATAACAATGAATAAAATTAATAAATGTATTTATAGAGAGGTGAAAAAGATGAGAGAGGGAATACATCCGAACTATTATCAGGCAACTGTTACCTGCAACTGTGGTAACACATTTGTAACAGGTTCTACAAAGCCTGAGATTCACGTGGAAATTTGTTCAAAGTGCCATCCGTTCTATACAGGACAGCAGAAGTCAGCAGCGGCTCGCGGACGTATTGAGAGATTTAATAAGAAGTACGGCGTAGAAAGCAAATAGGAAGCGTATCATAAAAGAAAAGGTTGAGGTAAGTGTATTATCTCAACCTATTTTTTGATAATTTATAAGACACTGTGCAAAGCGTGCTGCGTTTGAATGCATGCGCTAATGCAGAGAAGATGATATACGGCGGACAGGAGACAGATAGAAAGGACATAGGTATTCAAATGTCTAAAAATAGAAAAAGCCATTACTCAGGAATTGGAGGTCAGGCAGTTCTGGAGGGTGTCATGATGAAAAACGGCGATCAGTATGCCGTTGCAGTGAGAAAGCCTGACGGAGAGATTGATATACAGACGGAGGAATATAAAGGTTTTTGCGGTGATAAAAAATTCACAAAGATACCGTTCATCAGAGGGATTTTTTCTTTTATTGATTCCCTTGTGCTTGGCATGAAGGTGACAATGCATTCTGCGTCATTTTATGAGGAGGACGAGGAGAACAAAGAGGGCGGTGGCAAGCCGGAAAAGGAAATCGGGAGCAAGTCTGATGACATTATGATGGGCATTACGGTAGCGTTGGCTGTGATTATTGCCGTAGCGCTTTTTATGGTACTTCCGTTTCTGCTTTCTGACCTGCTTGGCAAGGTTGTCAGAAATGCAAGCTTGATTGCGATTTTTGAAGGATTTATCCGAATCCTGATTTTTGTAGGATATATTACGGCAATATCCCTTATGGAGGACATCAAACGCCTTTACCGGTATCATGGTGCAGAGCATAAATGCATCAATTGTATTGAGCGCGGCAGACCCTTAAACGTGAAAAACGTGATGCGCAGTTCAAGGCAGCATAAGCGCTGCGGTACGAGCTTTCTGCTGTTTGTTGTTCTGGTCAGTGTCATTGTATTTTTCTTTATCCGCGTGGATAATCTGGCGTTGAAAATTATTATCAGGCTTTTGCTGGTGCCTGTTATTGCAGGGATTTCGTATGAATTGATACGCCTTGCGGGAAGAAGTGACAATATTGTTGTGCAGATTATATCAAGACCCGGAATGTGGCTGCAAAAGCTGACCACGAAAGAACCGGACGAGGACATGGTTAAGGTTGCGATTGCATCTGTGGAGGCAGTGTTTGACTGGAAAACATACTTGAAGGAAGAGTTTGGCTATACAGATGAGAACCTGTCGGCGGAAGAAGAACTTTAGCGGGCGGAGGAGATATGACCTACAGGGAATTGTATGAGTATGGTGTCGAAGCATTGAAACGGGCGGATATTGCTGAGGCGGAGCTGGATGCAAGGCTGTTGCTTGAGTATGTATGCCGTACGGATAGAAATGCGCTTTTGGTTCACGGAGAGCGCGTGCGAAGTCCGATCGAAGAAGAATTTTATAAAATAGCGATAGATAAGCGCAGGCAGCATATTCCTTTGCAGCATATTACCGGTGAACAGGAGTTTATGGGACTTGTATTTTGGGTAAACGAGCACACGCTGATTCCGCGGCAGGATACGGAAATCCTCGTTGAGGAGGCAATGCGGTACTTGGGGGACGGCATGCGCATCTTGGATGTGTGTACCGGATCCGGTTGTATTCTTCTAAGCCTTTTAAAGTATAGCAATGAATGCGAGGGAATCGGAATCGACATTTCAGGGGAAGCGCTTTTGGTGGCAAGGGAGAATGCCCGACGGCTTTGTTTAGATGCTGTGTTTCTTTGCGGGGATTTGCTTGAGCCGCTTGCCGGATTTGTGTCCGACAAGACGAGCGACAGACTGTTTGACATTGTGATATCCAATCCGCCGTATATTCCAAGCGGTGTGATACCAACGCTTATGCCGGAGGTAAAAGACCATGAGCCGCCTGCCGCGCTTGACGGCATGGAGGATGGGCTTTATTTTTACAGAAAAATTGCGCAAAAAGCGCCGCTTTATATGCGAAGCAGCGGGCTGCTGTTCTTTGAGATCGGATATGACCAGGCAGAGGCAGTTAGCGGTATTTTGCGGGAAAATGGTTTTGGGAAAATAGAAGTGGTAAAGGATTATGCGGGGTTAGACCGCGTTATTAAGGCCGAATTAGGTTAGATTCGTGGGAGGTTTTGAGATGTTTGATAAACTGGAAGATTTGCTTCATCGTTTTGAAGAAATTCTGAATGAGCTGGGTGAGCCAACCGTAGCGGAAAATCAGACGCGTTTTCGGGCGCTTATGAAAGAGCAGAGTGATTTGACGCCGATTGTTGAGGCTTATCGGGAATATAAGAAATGTAAAGAAACAATGGAAGACTCGCTTTCTTTGCTGGAATCGGAAAACGATGACGAGATGCGCGAGATGTTAAAAGAGGAGCTCAATGATGCCAAAAAGCGCATCGCAGAGCTTGAGACAGAATTGAAGGTTTTACTGCTGCCAAAAGACCCGAATGATGACAAGAATGTGATTGTGGAAATCAGAGCCGGAGCGGGCGGAGACGAGGCAGCGCTGTTTGCAGCGGAAATATACAGAATGTATGTTCACTATGCTGAGGGAAGACGCTGGAAGGTCGAATTGTTAAATGTGGACGAAATCGGCATTGGCGGCATGAAGGAGGTGCAGTTCGTGATTACGGGGCAGGGTGCCTACTCCCGCATGAAATACGAGAGCGGCGTGCACCGCGTGCAACGAGTGCCTGAGACGGAGAGTGGCGGACGGATTCATACGTCCACAATCAGCGTTGCAGTGATGCCGGAGGTGGACGAGGATATTGACATCGTGATTGATGAGAAGGATATTCGTGTGGATGTCATGCGTGCGTCGGGAAACGGCGGACAGTGCGTCAATACGACGGACTCTGCGGTGCGCCTTACACATTATCCTACGGGAATTGTGGTGTACAGCCAGACAGAGAAATCGCAGCTGCAAAACAAGGCGAAGGCGTTTGCATTGTTAAAATCAAAGCTCTATGATATGGAGCAGCAGCAGCGCCACGACGCAGAGGCAGAGATGCGGAGAAGCCAGATTGGTACAGGCGACCGCTCGGAGAAGATTAGGACCTATAATTTTCCGCAGGGACGTGTCACGGATCACAGAATTAACTTGACACTGTATAAGCTTGACAAGATTATGAACGGCGATATTGACGAGATATTGGACGCATGTATTTCTGCGGATCAGGCAGCGAAGCTGGTGCGGATGAACGGGGAAGCGGTATAAGAGATTCAGATAGGACTGTTGCTTTGTGGGTGACAGTCTTTTTTACAAATTTATGCCAAATTTCACAAATTGAATATTTCATTTTTGTGCAATTGTTCCGTTTTTTTGAATAATGACAGTATTAGTATTGAAAAAAAGTGACATTTTAAAGTATAATTATACTAATATACTGCCAAATTCGATAAAAAGGAGAGAAACGTATGAAGTTAAAACAGAAATTACTGATGCTGGTTATGATTCCTGTTGTATTGTTAGGGTTAGGCGTGGCGTTAATCGCGGCGTATCTCGCAAAAACTTCTATGGTGGAAAGTACGAAGACACAGTTAGCGATTGCGTGTGAGGGTTATAGCGGAAATGTCAATGCATTTAGAGCACAGGACATTGATATGACGGTTTTTATCGGTGATACGCGTTCGGTCAGCTCAATTGACGGTGTCGTCGGAACACAGGCATCAGCCGAAGTGATTGCCAAAACGTTGGAGGGAAAAGAGATTTATTTTAGTACGAATGCAAACGTAAACGGGCAGCCGTATTACGGATATTACATTCCTACGGAAAACGGCATGCTGTTTTCGGGCAAACCGCAGGCAGAGGTTACACAGAACATCAATGCTCTGGTTGGGACAATTGTGGGCTTTTCCGTAGTTGCGATGATTGTTGTGGCGGTGATCGCTTATATTGTTTCCGGCAGAATTGCAGGACTGATTATCAACGTAAGCCGGACGGTTCATTCCGTAGCGGCGGGCGACCTGACCTGCAAGGTGGCTGACATTAAGGGCAGGGATGAAGTGATTGCCATGAACAATTCCGTAAAGACAATGGTTAACAATTTGCGGGAATTGCTTTCCAAAGCGCTCGGTGTCAGTCAGGATGTTTTAAAATCGTCTGACACGCTGCGCGATACATCAACGTCAACACTGCATGCCTGCGAGGAGATTGCAAGGGCGATTGAGGACGTGGCGCAGAACAATACGGCACAGGCGGGAATTGCGTCAGATGTTACGGCAGGCGTCGGTATTATGCAGGAAAAGACAGCGGATATTTCCGCAAGCGTTGAGGGGATTGAAAACTGCTCGGCAAGTCTGGTGGAGAACTGCAACGATATGCGCATCAAGATTACGGCGACACAGAAAAACAGCGAGCTGATGTCTGAGAGTGTAATCAGCATTAAGGATAAAATTGACGAGACAAACAAGGTTATCGCAAAGATGTCGGAAATTCTTGCGGGCATTGAGGATATTGCGTCACAGACAAAATTGCTGTCCCTGAATGCATCTATTGAGGCGGCAAGAGCAGGTGAGTTTGGCAAGGGCTTTAGCGTTGTTGCCGACAGTATCCGTACCTTATCGGAGAACACAGGGCAGGAGCTCATCAGCATTAAGGATATTATTTCGAACATAACAAGCGACTTTAAGGAGTGTGCGGACAGCATTGATATCGCAGTGGCAAACAACAGTGAGAGCGCAAAGAGCATTTCGGAGGTTATCAGCTCTTTCGCAGCAGTAGACAGTGCGATTCAGGATACATCAAATCAGGTAAAACTGATTAGTGCGGCAGTAGACGAGACCAATAAGAAACTGCTGGAGGTGTCAAACGAGATTATGACTTTGGGCGAGGCGTCCGAGAGCAATGCGGCGGCAAGCCAGCAGGTAAATGCGTCCGTCGAGGAGCTGACTGCTTTAATGGGTTCGGTAGATCAGAGCACGGTAGAGCTTTCCGATGAGGCACAGAGCCTGAAGGAAGCGCTCAAAATGTTCAAATTGTAAAAAATGCTTGAAAGTGTCCGTTTTGTATGTTATCATATATGAAGTTGTAAAAAACAGGAATTTCATACAGGATTTTATGGAAATGAAAAAGACAACGGCGTCACTGGTATTATAGATGTTTTTTGTGATGCATTTGTCAATCGAATCATGAAGCTTATCCGTCCCGGCGTACATCTGTATTCCGGGACGTTCCTTGTCTGTGTACAGACCCATGCAGAAAGCCAAAGCAGCACATGGGACACGCGGCGGGACAGAAGGAGAGGAGCCTTTCCTGCCCGATGAATCAGATGACACATTAGAGGAGGAATGAAAAATGTATCGGGATATGACTTTGAAAGAGATTGGCGAGGCGCACATCAACAAGACATTACAGGTTGCGGGCTGGGTGGAAAACATACGCGATCATGGCGGCGTTTCGTTTATTGATTTGCGGGATATGTACGGTGTATTGCAGGTTGTGATGCGCGACACGACGCTTTTGGACGGCATCACGAAGGAGATGTGCGTGTCCGTTGAAGGGCTGGTGGAACAGCGGGACGCGGAAACCTACAATCCTAAGATACCGACCGGAACGATTGAGCTTGAGGCAAAAAAGGTAACGGTTCTTGGAAAAGTGTACCGACAGCTTCCGTTTGAGATTATGACTTCTAAGGAAACGCGTGAGGACGTGCGTTTAAAGTACCGCTATCTCGATTTGAGAAATGCGAAGGTACGGGACAATATGATTTTCCGCGCTCAGGTTATCGGCTTTTTGCGGCAGAAAATGACGGAGCTTGGTTTTTTGGAGATTCAGACGCCGATTTTGTGCGCGTCGTCACCGGAGGGGGCGAGGGACTATATTGTGCCCTCAAGAAAATATAAGGGGAAATTTTATGCGCTTCCGCAGGCGCCACAGCAGTATAAGCAGCTTTTGATGGTGTCGGGATTTGATAAGTATTTTCAGATAGCGCCTTGTTTTCGCGACGAAGATGCGCGTGCGGACCGTTCGCCGGGAGAGTTTTACCAGCTTGACTTTGAGATGAGCTTTGCGACGCAGGAGGATGTGTTTCAGGTGGGTGAGGAGGTGCTTTCCGCCACATTTGAGAAATTTGCGCCCGAAGGGTATGCAGTTACGAAAGCGCCATATCCAGTTATCAGCTATAAACAGGCAATGCTCGAATTTGGTACGGATAAGCCGGATTTGCGCAATCCGCTGCGTATTATCGATGTGACGGACTTTTTCCAAAGGTGCAGCTTTCAGCCGTTTCTTGGCAGGACGGTGCGCGCAATCAAGGTGCATGCCGAGATGTCGAAGGGCTTTCACGAAAAGTTATTGCATTTTGCAACCGGATTGGGTATGGGCGGACTCGGCTATCTTGAGATTGCGGACGATTTGAGTTATAAGGGACCGATTGATAAGTTTATTCCGCAGGAGCTGAAACACGAGTTTGCCAGGCTTGCCGCGCTTGAGGCAGGCGATACGATTTTCTTTATTGCAGATAAGGAGGAGCGGGCAAATTATTATGCAGGGCAGCTTCGGACAGAGCTTGGTGAGAAGCTTGATTTGTGTGAGAAGAATGCCTATCGGTTTTGTTATGTAAATGATTTTCCGATGTATGAGCGCGATCCGGAGACGAAACAGCTTGGATTTACGCACAATCCGTTTTCGATGCCGCAGGGCGGACTTCGGGCGCTTGAGGAGGAAAATCCGCTGGAGATTTTGGCGTATCAGTATGATATTGTGTGCAACGGCGTGGAGCTTTCGAGCGGTGCTGTCAGAAACCATGATATTGATATTATGATAAAGGCATTTGCGATTGCGGGATATGACGAGGAGACGTTAAAGGCGAAGTTTGGCGCGTTGTATCAGGCGTTTCAGTTTGGCGCACCGCCGCACGCGGGAATGGCGCCGGGTGTGGACAGGATGCTGATGCTTTTAAAGAATGAGGAGAATATTAGGGAGACGATTGTGTTCCCGATGAGCGGTTCCGCGCAGGATTTGATGTGTGGCGCGCCCAATGACGTGACGGAGCAGCAGCTTCGGGAGGTGCATATCAAGGTTCGGGACTAGAGCACGAAAAGATTTTCTAAGTCCGCACAAAACGCGGACTAAGAAAATCTAAAGTTTCGTGCAGAAGAACGCAAGGGCGGCGTTCTTCGTATAGAATAGACGGAGGGATATAAATGGCAAATGTAATTTCAGATGAAACGATTGAATACGTAGGAATTTTGGCGAAGCTTGCGCTTTCCGATGAGGAGAGGGAGCAGGCAAAGAAGGATATGGGAAAGATGCTTGATTACATTGACAAGCTTGGGGAGCTTGATACGACTGGGATTGAGCCGATGTCCCATGTGTTTCCCGTGCAGAATGTATTTCGGGAAGATGTGGTGACAAACGGTGATTTGTGTGAGCAAACGTTAAGGAATGCGCCGGGCGAAAAGGATAATATGTTCATAGTGCCAATGACAGTGTAAAAAATTTTCGCGGAATGAGAAAGAAATTGCGCCCAATTTGCAGGTGCATCAAGTATGGAGGTTTTTAATGGATATATTATCATACGGCGCTGTGGAGCTTTCAGCGGCAATCAAAGAAGGGAAGGTCACTGCCATGCAGGCTATGGAGACAGTGCTTGCAAAAATTGAGGAAAAGGAAAGCGAAATCAACGCCTATATAACGGTTGACAAGGAGAGTGCGCTTGCGGCGGCAAAAGCGGCACAGCAAAAGATTGACGCGGGCGTTCTGACAGGAGCGCTTGCAGGCGTGCCTGTGGCAATTAAAGACAATTTGTGTACAGAGGGAATGCTGACTACATGCGCGTCAAAAATACTCGGAAATTTTGTCCCGACCTTTTCGGCGGAGGCGGTTGTCAATTTGGAAAAAGCGGGAGCAGTTGTAATCGGAAAGACGAATATGGATGAGTTTGCGATGGGCTCGACTACGGAAACTTCTGCGTTTGGGGAAACAAAAAATCCATGGAATTTGGAGCATGTGCCGGGTGGCTCGTCGGGCGGTTCGGCAGCGGCAGTGGCATCGAACGAGTGTTTTTTTGCATTGGGCTCCGATACGGGAGGTTCGATTAGACAACCTGCGTCTTTTTGCGGCGTAGTGGGGTTGAAGCCGACTTACGGAACAGTATCAAGATACGGATTGATTGCGTACGGTTCCTCTTTAGACCAAATTGGTCCATTGACAAAAAACGTGCCGGACTGTGCTGCTGTGCTTGAGGTTCTTGCCACACACGACACGAAGGATTCCACCTCCGTAAAGTGCTCCGATACGGATTTTACATCCGCGCTGGTTGAAGATGTGGCAGGTATGAAAATAGGGATTCCGCGGGATTATTTCGGCACAGGCCTTGACACGGAGGTGAAAGAGGCGGTGCTTGCAGCCGCGAAGGTACTGGAAGAGAAAGGCGCTATGGTAGAGGAGTTTGATTTAAGCCTTGTCGAGTACGCAATTCCGACGTATTATACGATAGCGGCGGCGGAGGCAAGCTCAAATTTGGAGCGTTTTGACGGTGTTAAGTACGGCTACCGCTCGCCGGAGTTTGACGGGCTGCACAATATGTATAAAAAGACACGCTCCGAGGGTTTTGGCGCGGAGGTAAAGCGCAGAATTATGCTTGGTTCCTTTGTGTTAAGCTCAGGCTATTATGACGCCTATTATTTAAAAGCGCTCAAGGTAAAGGCGATGATTAAGAAAGCATTTGACGATGCTTTTGCAAAATATGATATTATTCTCGGACCGGTCGCGCCGACGACTGCGCCAAAGCTTGGCGAGAGCTTATCCGATCCGTTAAAAATGTATCTTGGTGATATTTACACGATATCGGTAAACCTTGCGGGGCTTCCCGGAATTTCCGTTCCATGCGGAAAGGATTCCAAAGGGCTTCCGATTGGTTTACAGCTTATCGCGGACAGCTTTCAGGAGAAAAAGCTGATTCAGGCAGCGTATACTTATGAGAGGCAGCGCGGCGCATTTCGGATGGAATATTAGGAAAGGAGGGGGAAAGAGATGTCATTGCAATCTACAAAGCAATATGAAACGGTGATTGGTCTTGAAGTGCATGTGGAGCTTGCAACCAAGACAAAAATATTCTGCGGCTGTTCAACGGCGTTTGGAGGGGCGCCCAATACGCATACCTGTCCTGTGTGTACGGGAATGCCCGGAACGCTTCCGGTGCTCAATAAGCAGGTGGTGAATTATGCGTTGGCTGTGGGACTTGCGACAAACTGTGAAATCACGCAGTATTGTAAGTTTGACAGGAAGAATTATTTTTATCCCGATAATCCGCAGAATTATCAAATCAGTCAGCTTTATCTGCCAATCTGTAGAAACGGTCATGTGGAGATTGAAACGTCTGAGGGAAAAAGGACGGTCGGCATTCATGAAATTCACATGGAGGAGGACGCAGGAAAGCTGATTCATGACGAGTGGGAGGACTGCTCGCTTGTGGATTATAACCGTTCCGGCGTGCCGCTAATCGAGATTGTATCAGAGCCGGATATGAGGAGTGCGGAGGAAGTTATTGCTTACCTTGAAAAGCTCAGAATGACGATTCAGTATTTGGGCGCTTCGGATTGTAAACTGAATGAAGGATCAATGCGTGCGGACGTGAATCTGTCGGTGCGTGAGGTTGGCGCGGCGGAATTTGGTACGCGTACAGAGATGAAGAACTTAAACTCCTTCAAATCAATAACACATGCTATTGAAAATGAGCGTGAGCGGCAAATTGATTTGCTTGAATCAGGGCAGCAGGTGATACAGGAAACAAGACGGTGGGACGACAATAAGGAATATTCCTATGCGATGCGGTCCAAGGAGGACGCGCAGGATTACCGGTATTTTCCGGATCCCGATTTGGTGCCTGTGTACATCAGTGATGAATGGATTTCCGGGACGAAAAACAGTCTGCCGGAATTTCGGGAAGAGAAAATGGCGCGTTACAAAAAAGAGTTTGATATTCCGGAGTATGATATCGGGATTATCACAGACACAAAGCATATGGCGGATTTATTTGAGGAAACTGTTGCGATTTGCCATGAGCCAAAGAAGGTATCCAACTGGCTTATGGGAGAAACGCTCCGGCTTTTGAAGGAGAAGAGCATGGATGCGGAGGATATTCGGTTTTCGCCCGCAAATCTTGCAAAGCTGATTGCGCTTGTGGATAGTAAGGCAATCAATTCGTCTGTTGCCAAGGAAGTATTTGAAGTGATGTTTGAGAAAGACATTGATCCGCAGCAGTATGTGGAGGAAAAGGGGTTAAAAACCGTAAATGATGAAGGTGCGCTTCGAAAAACAATAACGGATGTTATTAATGCAAATCCGCAGTCTGTGGAGGACTATCGAAACGGTAAGGAAAAGGCAATCGGCTTTTTGGTCGGGCAGACGATGAAAGCGATGAAAGGGAAAGCGGATCCGGGTATGGTGAATCGGATTTTAAAGGAATTATTGTAGATTTTGCGGAATTTGTATCTTAAAAACACGTGTTTTTTACAGGAGAAGTCGGATAATTGATATATTGTACAAAAAATAGTAGGAAACGGATAAAAAATGTGTTATACTTACAGTAAACTTGAACTGTTAGGTTATGTCAGCATGAGGCAGCCTGTTAAAAGCTGTCAGAACGGGAGACCTGCGGAACGTGAGAGGGGGACGCTGTATGGATACAAAATTAATGCAATATATACAGATTTATGAAGTGCCGACTGTTTGTAAAAGCTGCGGCGGCGTGTTGGTCTACAGGGGGCTGGGAGAGTACCACTGTGAGAAGTGCAAAACAAAGGATTACGACAATTACGGAAAGACACGCAATTATATCGAGAAAAATCCCGGCGCATCGGCGGTGGACATTGAGAAGAACACCGGTGTGAGCAAGGCGGCGATTCGGGAAATGTTAAAGGAGTCGCGCTTTGAGATTGTCGAGGGCACGAAATCGTTTCTGCGCTGCGAGGGCTGTGGAAAGGAAATCCGCAGCGGCAGATATTGTCAGGAATGTGAGAAGGATATTCATAAGCTGATTGAAAAGCAGCAGCGGGAGAAGCTGCGCGAAAATTTACAGGGATTCGCAATGAATACAGGCGGCGATTCGGGACAGAGGCGTTTTGTGCGTGATAACTAAAATGTGTATACGTGTTTGGTTCAACGATTTGCGGAATAGAAATGTTTGATATTGACATAAAATTAACATACTGTGCCAGTAAGGCAGGCGGTGCAGAGGAGTGGTAAGGCGTCGTGAACTATAAAATAAATGTTGCAGTGAATGGCGGATTGGAAGTACTTGTAATCAACTATGAACCATGCAAATGCGCAAGGGAAGCCGGTTTTGACAAAATCAGCGGATTTCCGGTTGACCGCGTAAATTGCATTGGTTATCCTACTATGCATGCTTATTTTGAGAATATGAATTCCACAGGTTATAGGAGATATTGCGGATTCATTCAGCTTGTGGAGCGAAAGGAATATTCAGCGGACGGAATGCTTTTGAATTCGGTGCTTGCGCTTGACGTGCCGGTGAGAAAGGAAAAGTTTGTAATTCCGTATTTTTCTTATGGGTATCCGTCAGAACTATATGATGCTCCTTGTTGCAATTTAGGCGATTGTGCACAGCTTGCATGGAAAGCATATACGTATTTGGTTATTCCGGTATCCCGTATCAGCAACAATGAACTTTTGTTTTGCGTGGGATGGTCGTGGGGATATTGTGAGGATAAAGATGGGATAAATTCCATAATGGAGCTGCAAATGCTGGATCAAGACAAGTTTGAGGAACATGTAAAATATATTGAACAAACATATGCAGAGAAAGTGTTGTGGTAAGATAGAGAGTGTTGTTGAACATTCTCTTTTTATATTTCCATGTACAATGAACCAGGTAGGCATGTTGGCATGGATATTTGGCAAATGGTATGATGCTTACAAAGCATTTTAATGTTTTTGGTGTTTGATTCAGTAAGAAAAAGGGCAGTGTGATTTGTGGAAAGAAATGTGAAATAAAGGTTGAAATTTTAGAACATATATTCTATAATAAAAAATATAATAAGAAATAAAGGGAGAAAATAAGTGGAGGATGCTTGTGGAGAAAATAACCATAAAGTCAGAACCGAAGATTGTAGAGAAAATTAGCGAAGACCAAAGGTTTGAAAAGATTTCCAACCTAAAATGGTCAGAAGCGCAGATTGATGCGTTTGTCGAAAAAGATATCTTGGGAAAGCTATATCCGGAGAAGACTGTTTTTCAGAAAAAACGGGTATTAAGAAAATTGATTCTGCCATTCCATCAAAGGACAGTGCAGCAGGGAGCGGCGAAATTGATGTTATGATTTTTAATTATTTTAAAGATCAAAATATTGATATAATTATTGAAAATAAGACGACCAATATTCCAGTTGAAACTGCCCTGTCGGAGGGAATGATTTATGCGGACGGTAAGAATGGCTGTTACAAGACAAGAGTTGTAATCGGATATAATGGGCAGGAAGCGCTGCTTAAGGTCAGAGTGCGGGACAGCTGGCAGGATTTGTATGTGAACGGAGAAAAAATAAACGGATTTATAGGACCGCAAATACTCAAATTAATCTATCAATATCCTGATTATAATATTTTTGAGTTTGACACCTCTGTTTTTACGCAAAAGGAGTTCCATAATATTTTGGATAATCTGCGCAAAACGTATCGCAACATTTCAGGCTTACTTGCAGATAATGAAAACGCACGCATTGATTTTACAATTGCATACATTGCGCTAAAAATGATTACGGAGAAAGAAAAAATTGAATATCAGGGAGGCTCTTACGGTTGGGAAGATTTGAACAGACCGGCAACAATCAGCGCAGCTGCGGATGCCATAAAAAACAGTGACAGATATACAAAGTATAAGGATATCTTTACAATTGTATACAATAAGAAGACAAATAAGGTATCGTTTGATTTTGCGGAAACGATTGCAGAAATTGATGTTAATACAATCAAGGAAATACATAGCGAGATTAATAAAATTCCAATGATGCATGCATTGCCGATTGATTTGTTTGGAGAAGTTTATGAAGTATTGGCAAGCAAAAAGACGAAAAAGGATTTAGGCGAATACTTTACAAGAAGACATATTATAAGACCGCTGCTTAGTATTTTTATAAGTGACGCAGATGTCAGAAATATTACGGACAGATACAGTACGCGCAGGCATGTAAAGATTGTTGATCCTTTTTGTGGTACAGGCGGTTTTCTAACAGAATTTTATAAACTGCTAAGGGATAGAATTGATGAAGGCTCCGAGATTGATGCGACACAGCTTGCAAATGAATCGTTTTACGGATATGATATCAATCCCAGCAATACGACACGAACAAAAATTAACATGTATTTGGCAGGAGACGGAATATCGGATGTAGAGAAAAGAGACAGCTTAGCAGTATCTGATACGGACGTCACAAAGGCTTTGGATACATCCAAGCGACCGGAGAAGTTTGATTATGTTGTTACAAATGTTCCATACGGGAAAGGCAAGATTGCTGTTAATCCTGCAGTAACAAATAACAAAAGACTGGAAATCAATGCTTTGATTAAGGTTGTCTCCATTTTAAATCCTTTAGGGAAGGCTTTGGTGATTGTTCCTGATGGCATTTTGGAATCTCCCTCTCTTGCGTCAATACGACAGTGGTTTGTTAAGAACTGTAAAATTAATTTTGTGATTTCTTTGCCAAAGTTTGCTTTTGCTCCATATACAAAGGAAAAAACCTATGCAGTTTCTTTTACAAAAAGAGACAATGCATTATGTTCATTAGAGGAACAGTCATTAAGCGATGAACGGTTTTGGGCGTATATTATTGACAACGACGGATATGCAAATTCTGATAAGCGGTTTGCAACGGGAAGACGGGAACTTAGCGGGAAATGGATGCACAACGAATTATCGGTGTGGTCTGATAAAAACGGTGTTGTTCACAAGTCGTTAATGGAGGAAAAATACGGAACGGATGGAAGAGAACAAAAACCGGAGGAGCGCTATTATAATGAATGGGGGAAGGAAATCGCGGGAAAGAAGTATGGTTTTATCCAAATGAGCGATGTGCTCAAAGAATTTACTGTAAATTATAATAAGATTACAAAGCTCAAAAGTGTGTTTTGCGATTTATCAAGATGTGATGCCATTTTGGATGATGACCAAAAGGAATGTTTGAAGCGGATTGCAAAAAAATCCGACTGTGTAGAAGACGGATTTTTAAAAGAGGAACTAACAGAATTGTTTGCGTGTATGGGCGTGCTGTATGATGAGGAAGAAGAATGCTTTTATGACTTACTAAATCCAATTAAGGTGCATCAAGTTAATATTCTTCCGGAAAAGTATTTCAGAAGCAGTTCCATAGAAGAGATTACGTCGGAAGAATTATCCAAAGAAGTGGCGAAAATAAAAACGGAACTGAACAAATTATTTAAGGATGTGATGAAATGGTAATTCGGGAATGCTTTCAGGTTACCGGTGGAAATTCGGGATTAACGGAAAGCGTAATTTACCAAAACCCGCCAAAGAATGAAGAGCAATCCGTCAAAGTATATTCCGGTTCGACGTTGGAAACGACTTTATTAGGGAGTGTTGATAAAGACACCATGCTTAACGGGAAACGTATGTCAGTTTTTACCGCACCGGCAATTATTATTGTCAGAAAGGGCTTGGCGGGAAATACAAAATTTGTTGAAAAAGGGATATTCACAATCAATGATGATGCGTATGTTATTACCATTAAGGAAAAGTATCTTGACAAAATCAATATTGAGTGGGCGCAAAAAGTGCTGCAAAGTTATGCGTAAGGATGTGTTACATCAAAGGGTACGAATGCAACCTTCTCAAAGGAACAGTTTTTGGACATGGAGTTTTCTTATCCACCGATGCAGGAACAGAAAGATATCGTGCGCATTTACAGGGACATCGATGCATTAAAATATAAAATGAATATTTTGGATGAGCGCTTGGAACGGCTGGATTGTTATATCATTCACAGGGATGCGGTTGTTGTTTTTTCTTCTTCAACAGATATGCAAACCAACATGGGAGTTATATCAAAAAATGCCTGACTTAAAGAAGCACCGATTAAAATTTTTCATGGACCGGCAATTATACTTTCCAGAAATGGTCAGGCAGGGAAAGCGATGTTTATTGATAAAGGAGCGTTTACAATTAATGATCACGCTTATGTGTTGAGCGTTAAGCCGGAATATAAAGAATATGTTGATTTGGAATGGTTTTCATATGTATGTGAAAAATATACAAAAAACTGTGTGACATCTAAGGATTCAAACGGGACTTTTAACAAGGAAATTTTTTTGAAAGAACAAATTGAGCTGATTGATTATGAGATGCAGAAACAGATTGTGAAAAAGAAGAGAAGTCTGCATGTGATACAAGCGAAACTAAAGTGCTTTATTGCAGTACTTGGCAAAACGGAAAATAGTGTTTCTGTGGAAATAAGGGCAGACAGGTATTAGTGTTTTGAGGAGGGATGTCTTAGACATCCCCTTGTTTTTTACGGCTATCTTGCCAAAACCTCAATAATTTCCCCAACATACATCGTATGCATATCTCCATCCTGATACCATTTTTCAATCTCAGGCAACAGGAAGCTGTCTTTTGTAATTTTCACCGCTGCCATTTTGTTACACAACAAAACCAAATTTCCTTCATCAATAAACGGGATAGAGTGCATATAATTCCATGTAAGCCCTGCTGCTGCAACCTTGTCGCCGTTTCGCCCAGAGTGCGAGCCACAGTAGTTGAGCGCGTCGCGGTGTCCTGCGCTCATAAAGGAAACAGAGAAAAAGTCATTGCTGTCTATCAATTCTTTCGTAAATCTTGAGTCGCGGACAAAGATAAAAGCAACGTTTTTGCCCCAAAGTACGCCAACGCCGCCCCAGCTTATTGTCATGGTGTTTGCCGCCTCTTTGGTTCCGGCAGAGACAAGTCCCCAGTCCTGACCGATGGTTTTGAATGGATTAAATTCCAGCTCTTCCAGTGGAAATGGTTGAAATACATGCATAGAATCCTTCCTTTCTGCTCAGAAGCGAATTTGTGCCTGCGCACCAATTAACCTCTGTTACAATTTAATTTATATATCAAATTATACTATCATATGCCGAAAATGTCACGTATAAACATTGAAATGATAAGATAACAGATAAACAGGATTGGAAACAGTCTTATTTTTTTATGGAAAACGGACTTGAAAATTTATAAGATTTCTGTAAGATTCCCGTAAGGTTAATATAAGGTTAACATGATAGAATGGCAGACAGGAAAGGAGGTCTGCGATGTATAATGATGTAATGAAATCAAATAATTTTAGAAAACAGCGAAAACAAAAAATTGGTCATTGGAGGATATGGAAATGAAAAAAACATTGTTTGCCGGAATCGGAACAGCGGTTGTATTTGCGATTGGTGTGATAGGTCTTTTTATCTGGATTTCTTCGGGTGCAGGGAGTACGTATTATTATACGCAGATAGAGAATGCAAAAATAGAGGAGGTCGATTCGCGTGGCGGCGTAATTGATTTTCAGGGCGGAATGCCGTATTCTTATACACTGTCCGCTTATGACGAAAACGGGAACGGGAAGGAGATTACCTTCGGAGCGTCGAGGGAGCTTAGGGAGGGCGCCTTTCTTCGCCTGACGCTTATGCCTGTCAGGGGCGTTGTCGAATGGAGTGAGGCATCATATGACGAACTTCCCGCAGCGGTTCAAAGCAAGTATGCACCTGTGGCAGAGGAATAAAATGCACTAAAACGCACGCGAAAACCAATATAATCGAAAAAAGTACAATAAATTTGCAAATACCCCTTTACAAATGCAGAAAAATTATCTATAATTCTATCGTAAAGAATAGTAGTACAAAAAAGAACTACTAATATATGGAAATTGCAAAGTAAAGTAACCAAAGGCGGTACAAGGCGTTTTTTGGTTACTTTTTTTGTCTGATAAGACGACGCGCAAGGAGTGCCAGCGTATGGCGGATAGAAGTGTTTGTCTGATAAAAGAGTAAAGGAGAAATGAACATGTTTGATGCAAAAATGAATGTACCCCAAGCGCCGCTATACAGAGCGGAATATGAGCATGACAACTGCGGTATCGGCGCGGTGGTAAACATCAAGGGGAAAAAGTCAAGGGAAACAGTGGAAAATGCCTTAAAAATTGTGGAAAATCTGGAGCACAGGGCAGGAAAAGACGCGGAAGGAAAAACCGGAGATGGCGTCGGAATATTGGTACAGATATGTCATGACTTTTTTACAAAGGTGACGAAGCCTTTGGGAATTGCGCTTGGCGGAGAACGGGAGTACGGCGTCGGCATGTTTTTCTTCCCGCAAGACGAGCTGAAACGCAATCAGGCAAAGAAGATGTTTGAGATTATCGTTGAAAAAGAAGGCTTAGAGTTCTTGGGCTGGAGAGAAGTGCCCTGTGTACCTTCCGTTCTCGGACATAAGGCAGTAGAATGTATGCCCTGCATTATGCAGGCATTTGTGAAAAAACCGGCAAATGTCGGGAAGGGGCTTGCCTTTGACAGAAAACTCTATATTGCAAGGCGCGTGTTTGAGCAGAGCTCGGACAATACATATGTTGTTTCGTTAAGTAGCAGAACAATTGTTTACAAGGGAATGTTCCTCGTGACACAGCTTCGGACTTTTTTCAGGGATTTGCAGAGCGCGGACTATGTTTCGGCGATTGCGATTGTGCATTCGCGGTTCTCCACAAATACCAACCCAAGCTGGGAGCGGGCGCATCCGAATCGCTTTATCGTGCACAACGGCGAAATCAACACCATTCGCGGTAATGCGGACAAAATGGTTGCCCGCGAGGAAAATATGGAATCGGAGTTTTTAAGCCGCGAGTTTCACAAGGTGCTTCCCGTAGTGAATGCACAAGGCTCGGATTCGGCGATGCTGGATAATACGCTGGAGTTCCTTGTCATGAGCGGTATGGAGTTGCCGCTTGCGGTGATGATTACCATTCCTGAGCCTTGGGCAAACAACAGGACAATGTCGCAGGCGAAGAAAGACTTTTATCAGTATTATGCGACAATGATGGAGCCCTGGGACGGTCCCGCGTCAATCCTTTTTTCGGACGGGGATATCATGGGCGCGGTGCTTGACCGAAACGGGCTTAGACCATCAAGATACTATATCACCTCGGACGACCAACTCATTCTTTCGTCGGAGGTGGGCGTACTTCCGATTGATGCGGCAAAGATTGTGAAAAAGGACAGACTGCGTCCCGGAAAAATGCTCCTTGTGGATACGGTAAAGGGTGAAATTATCGATGACGACACGTTAAAGGAGATGTATGCGAAACGCCGCCCTTACGGTGAGTGGCTGGATTCCAATCTAGTAACGTTAAAAGAGCTGAAAATACCAAATGTGCGTGTCCCTGAATTTTCCGATGAAGAAAGACAGCGTATGCAGAAGGCGTTTGGCTACACATATGAGGAGCTAAAGACTGGCATTCTCCCAATGGCGCGCAACGGTGCGGAGAGTATTGGCGCGATGGGTGTTGACACGCCGATTCCTGTGCTTTCCGGAACACATCACCAGCTTTCGCACTACTTTAAGCAGCAGTTTGCGCAGGTTACAAATCCGCCGATTGACGCAATCCGCGAGGAGGTTGTTACGGCGACAACGGTTTATATCGGAAAAGACGGAAATATTTTACATGACACGGAAAAGAATTGTAACGTGTTAAAAGTAAATAACCCAATTCTGACAACGACCGACCTCTTAAAAATCAAAAATATGAAACGAGAGGGCTTTCAGGTAGAGGTTATACCGATTATTTATTATAAAAACACAAGTCTTGAGCGCGCGATTGACCGCCTTTATGTGGAGGTTGACCGCGCATACAGGGACGGCGTCAACATTATCATTCTTTCGGACAGAGGCGTGGACGAAAACCATGTCGCAATCCCGTCGCTTTTGGCAGTGTCTGCGATGCAGAAGCATTTGGTGCGCACGAAAAAAAGAACGAGCGTGGCGCTGATATTGGAATCGGCGGAGCCAAGAGAGGTGCACGATTTTGCCGCATTAATCGGATACGGCGCGTGTGCGGTCAATCCGTATCTTGCGCAGGAATCGATTAAGGAACTGATTGACAACGGCATGCTTGACAAGGACTATCATGCGGCAGTGGACGACTACAACGATGCAATCCTGCATGGCATTGTCAAAATTGCGTCAAAGATGGGGATTTCCACAATCCAGTCGTATCAGGGCTCACAGATTTTTGAGGCAGTCGGAATTGATTCGGAAGTGATTAACAAATATTTCACAAATACGGTATGCAGAATCGGCGGTATTACGCTTGCGGATATTGCAAAAGAAGTTGACGATTTGCATTCCCTTGCGTTTGATCCGCTTGGTCTTGCAACGGATTTGACGCTTGACAGCCCCGGACAGCATAAGGCAAGAGGCGGTGCGGAGGAGCATTTGTACAATCCGGCAACCATTCATCTTTTGCAGCAGGCAACGAAGCGGGGCGATTATGAAATGTTTAAGCAATATTCTGCGCTATTGACTGCGGAGGACAATGTGCGCAATATTCGCGGATTGATTGACTTTAATTACCCGAAAAAGGGCATTTCGATAGACGAGGTTGAGCCTGTTGAAAGCATTGTCACACGATTTAAGACGGGTGCCATGTCGTACGGCTCGATTTCAAAGGAGGCGCACGAAACACTTGCGATTGCAATGAATATGCTTCATGGAAAGTCAAACTCCGGCGAGGGTGGAGAAGATTTAGAGCGCATGGTAATCGGTGCGGACGGTCTGAACCGCTGCTCGGCAATCAAACAGGTTGCAAGCGGACGTTTTGGCGTTACAAGCAGATATTTGGTCAGCGCGCAGGAAATTCAGATTAAAATGGCGCAGGGAGCAAAGCCGGGCGAGGGCGGACACCTTCCGGCAGGAAAGGTTTACCCTTGGATTGCCAAGACAAGACATTCGACGCCCGGTGTGGGCTTGATTTCGCCGCCGCCTCATCATGATATTTATTCGATTGAGGATTTGGCGCAGTTGATTTATGACTTGAAAAATTCCAACAAAGATGCACGTATCAGCGTGAAGCTTGTTTCGGAGGCTGGTGTCGGAACTGTTGCGGCAGGTGTGGCGAAAGCGGGTGCGCAGGTTGTATTAATTTCCGGTTATGACGGCGGTACGGGCGCCGCGCCGAAGAGCTCAATTCATAATGCAGGACTTCCCTGGGAGCTTGGACTTGCGGAAACACACCAAACACTGATTCAGAACGGACTGCGCAACAAGGTTCGCATTGAAACGGACGGAAAGCTGATGACGGGACGCGATGTGGCGATTGCAGCAATTTTGGGCGCGGAGGAGTTTGGTTTTGCGACAGCTCCGCTTGTGACAATGGGCTGCGTGATGATGCGCGTCTGCAACCTTGATACCTGTCCGGTGGGCGTGGCGACGCAAAATCCTGAGCTGAGGAAGCGTTTTCAGGGAAAGCCGGAGTATGTGATGAACTTTATGAAATTTATCGCACAGGAACTGCGGGAGTACATGGCGCTTTTGGGTGTGAAAACGGTTGATGAACTGGTCGGACATACGGATTTGCTAAAGGAGAAGGAGAATCTGCCGAAGGGTACGCCTGCGCTTGATTTGAGCCTGATTTTAAAGAATCCGTATCAGAAAGAAAAGGCGGTATTTGACGCAAAGCAGGTTTATGATTTTGAACTGGAAAAGACGCTTGACGAGAAGGTGTTGTTGAAGCAGCTTGGCAGTGCGCTTGCGGCAAAGCAGAAGAAAACGATTGATATCAACGTGACGAACACAGACCGCGCCTTTGGTACGATTTTTGGTTCGGAGATTACAAAACGTTATTACAATACGTTGGAGGACGATACCTACAGGGTACGGTGTAACGGTGCAGGCGGACAGAGCTTTGGCGCATTTATACCAAACGGTCTGACGCTGGAGCTTGCAGGAGATTCCAACGACTATTTCGGAAAGGGCTTATCGGGCGGCAAGCTGATTGTATATCCGCCAAAGGGCAGCACGTTCCAACAGGACGAGAATGTCATTGTAGGAAACGTCGCGCTTTACGGAGCGACAAGCGGAAAGGCATTTATAGGCGGTGTTGCAGGTGAGCGGTTCTGTGTCAGAAATTCCGGCGCCGTTGCAGTCGTAGAGGGTGTCGGCGACCATGGCTGTGAGTACATGACAGGCGGACGCGTGGTCGTGCTAGGCGGTACGGGAAAGAACTTTGCGGCAGGCATGAGCGGCGGTATTGCGTATGTGCTGGACGAGGATAACGACCTCTATATCAGGGTAAATAAGGAAATGGTTTCCATGAGCGAGATTACGAATAAATATGATGTGATTGAGCTGAAGGAAATGATTCAGGAGCATGTGGCATGTACGGGTTCTGAGAAGGGCAGGAAAATCCTTGACAATTTTGGCGAGTACCTGCCGAAGTTTAAAAAGATTATTCCTTATGACTATGACAGAATGCTAAAGACCATTGTGCAGATGGAGGAGAAGGGGCTTAGCGCGGAGCAGGCGCAAATAGAAGCATTCTATGCCAATACAAAACAAAAATAATTTTCTACAAACTTTGAAAGGAGTAAGGTTGTAAAAATGGGAAAGCCAACAGGATTTTTGGATTATGAGAGAAAAACCTCTGCGGCACAAGAGCCAAAGGAGAGGATAAAGCATTTTAACGAGTTCCATGAACACCTTCCGGTGGAAGAGCAGCAAAAGCAGGGCGCTCGCTGTATGGAGTGCGGCGTGCCGTTCTGCCAGTCGGGCATGACGATTGCAGGCATGACCTCGGGCTGTCCGCTGCACAACCTCGTGCCGGAATGGAACGATTTGGTATATACGGGAAACTGGGAGCGTGCCTACAACAGGCTGAAAAAGACCAACAATTTTCCGGAATTTACATCAAGAGTATGTCCGGCTTTATGCGAGAATGCATGTACGTGCGGACTAAACGGCGATGCGGTTGCGACAAAAGAAAATGAGTATGCAATCATTGAAAACGCGTACAAGACAGGACTTGCGGCGGCGAAGCCTCCAAAGGTGCGCACAAATAAGACCGTAGCGGTTATCGGCAGCGGTCCTGCGGGACTGGCGGTGGCAGACCAGCTCAATCAGCGCGGGCATAATGTGACTGTTTTTGAGCGAAGCGACCGCGTTGGCGGACTTTTGATGTACGGCATTCCGAATATGAAGCTGGAAAAGCATATTATTGAGCGGAAAGTTAAGATTATGGAAGAGGAAGGTGTTAAATTTGTAACAAACACCGACATTGGAAAAGATGCGAAATCAAAGAAGCTTGTCGAGGGCTTTGACCGCGTGGTGCTTGCCTGCGGCGCTTCAAATCCGAGAGATATCAATGCACAGGGAAGAGATGCAAAAGGGATTTACTTTGCAGTAGACTTTTTAAAGGGCGTGACAAAAAGCCTTCTTGATTCGGCGCTAAAGGATAACAGCTTTGTGCCTGCGAAAGGAAAAAACGTGGTCATTATCGGAGGCGGCGATACGGGAAATGACTGTGTGGGTACTGCAATCAGACTTGGCGCAAAGTCGGTCACACAGATTGAGATGATGCCGAAAGCGCCTGATGAGAGAGCCGCAGACAATCCCTGGCCGGAATGGCCCAAGGTTTGCAAGACGGATTACGGACAGGAGGAGGCGATTGCGCTCTTCGGACATGATCCGCGCATCTATGAATCGACAGTGAAGGAGTTTATCAAGGATAAAAGCGGCAATCTGACGGGTGTGAAAATTGTAAAGCTTGTGTGGGAGAAGGATGCTGCGACAGGCAGAATGAGCATGAAGGAAGCCGAGGGCAGCGAGCAGGTGCTTGAGGCGCAGCTTGTACTGATTGCGGCGGGATTTTTGGGCAGTCAGAAGTATGTGACGGACGCTTTTAAAGTAGAGCTTGATGCCCGAACAAATGTTAAGACGGAGCAGGGAAGGTTTCAGACAAGTGTTCCGAATGTGTTTGTCGCAGGCGATATGCACACAGGGCAGTCGCTTGTTGTCAAAGCAATTCGGCAGGGGCGCGAGTGCGCAAGAGCGGTGGATGAGAGCCTGATGGGGTATTCGAATATGTATATTCAGTAAAAAACGTTACCCTTTTTTATAATCTGTTATGATTAAGTTGCAGCAATCGGTACAGACAATTGATGAAAGACAGGTGATCGTAAATGCCGATGAATGAAAAAGAGTTGAACTGTTATCTGGCAAAGGGTGAAGAGGTGTAAAATCTTAATGAAAGGATTAAGGTTTTACACCTTTTTCATGTATACGGGCATTCAATTGATTTTCTTTATGAATCCTTCTTTTTGGGTGCCAAAAGCTTAGGGAACGCCATTCTGTCCGCGCATATGAGGACAAGGCGATTGACGGTAATCAGGTGTCGGCGAAAGCAGGCAGAGGGTTCTGCACAAAGCTTGATTTAGGGATTGCAAAGTGCCATTTTGCAATAGGCGCCGTAAGCGCAGACTGGGAGTGGAAAGGCTGATATCAGTATGTTTGAGAGAATGGTGACAAGGCGGTTTATCGGGAAGACTGGTAAGCCTCTCTTCTTGATATTTTGATAACAATGATGAGCGGAACATTGGGGTGCCGCGAGGCTGACAACAGCACTGAACAAATTTTGCTGATTGGATAAGCAGTAGGAAGGATTTATTAAAATGAGTCGGATTCTCATTGACAAATGAATGAAACAAGGAGTATATTTAATTTGCGTTAGCGATTGCTAACATTAAGTAATCGCATCGCTTTAAAAAAATAATCCGCGCTAAGTACAATGGGAGACAAGAGGGAACCTTCTGTAACGACCATTTCACAACCGTCAGCTGCGGATAAGGAAACACGAAAGGAGACTAGGGACATGATCAAATGTCTGAAAAATTTAAAGATTAGGTTAAAACTTTATATCCTCATAGGGATTGCTTTGCTTGGCATGTTTATTATCAGCGGTATGTCATTTTATCTTATGGGTGAGATGAACGAAATGACAAATGATATTTCAACAAGCTGGCTTCCAAGTATTGATACAGCGAGGGACTTGAGCGCTACCCTTTCCAATATTCGTCTCAATGAATTGGGATATCTTACCGCAATTTCCGATGACGTAGAAGAATCCAGCCTTCAGTATCTGCAAAGTGAAAAAGAAGATATGAATACGCTCTTGGCTACATATGGGGAATTAATCGACGAAGAAGAAATGGATTTCTATAACAACGCAATGAATCTCTGGACTCAGTACAATGAGGCAGATGAAGAAATACTGGCATTGGCAAAAGAGGGGCGCACCGAGGAGGCGCGCGCTATTTTGGAAGGCGAATGCGTAGATCTTTACAATGCATTAAACAACGCTTTTAATGATATCATTACCTACAATAAGGAAGGCAGCGAAGAAGCAACGGAGGAGAGTTTTACGCTTTATACAACAGCCACCTACCTTATGACAGCGATTATCATTGCCATAATCCTTGTGGGAGTTTTCTTCTCCTTTGTGATCGTACGCCTGATCAAGCTCCCGATTTCCGAAATTGAGAATGCCGCTATCAAAATGGTGCAGGGTGATTTGGATGTAAAGATTTCTTACACCGCTAAAGATGAACTGGGTGTTCTTGCTGAGCAGGTACGCAGATTGATCCATAAGCTTCAGGCTATTATGGATGATGAGAAAAAATTCCTTGCAAAAATGGCAGAGGGAGATTTTACGGTGGATTCCATCTGTGAAGAAGAATATACAGGCGGCTTCAAGCCTCTGCTTGTTTCGTTTCGGGGAATTGCGGAAAAACTCAATGACACGATGCTAAAAATCAGCCGTAGCTCTTCTCAGGTTGCAGGTGAGGCGGAACAGGTATCAAACGGCGCCCAGGCGCTTGTCCAGGGAGCAACCGAGCAGGCCAGCTCTGTGCAGGAGCTTGCTGCCACCATCAATGAAATCTCCAACAAGGTAAATCAGAATGCAGAGAACGCACGACAGGCCAATGCGACGGCAGGCAGTGTCAGTACGAAAATGAATGTGAGCAACGAAAAAATGCAGCAGATGATACAGGCGATGGGAGATATCAGCAACTGCTCTAGTGAAATCGGCAAGATTATTAAGACAATTGAAGATATTGCTTTTCAGACCAATATTCTTGCTCTTAACGCTGCTGTAGAAGCTGCCCGCGCGGGAGATGCCGGAAAAGGCTTTGCCGTAGTAGCCGAAGAAGTCCGTAGCTTGGCAAGCAAAAGCGCAGAGGCCTCTCAGAACACCACTGCTTTGATTGAAAATTCCTTAAAGGCAGTAGAAAACGGAACGCAGATTGCTGACGAGACAGCGCAGTCTTTGCTTCAGGCAGTAAATGAAGTAAATGAAATGGCAGAAATTATCGGGCAGATTTCAGATGCCAGTAGCGATCAGGCTTATGCCGTTTCTCAGATCATGGTGGGAATTGACCAGATTTCCAGTGTTGTACAGACAAATTCGGCAACTGCGGAAGAAAGCGCGGCTGCAAGTGAAGAGCTGTCCAGCCAGTCACAGCTTATGAAGAATCTTGTAGAAAAGTTTAAGCTAAAGGGGAGTTCTTCTGTATTGCGGTAAGCCGGTATGATGCCGCAAGGGTGGTTGAACGGTATTTGGGGTTCTTTATCAATAACACAGGCTTTCTAAGAATAGGAACCTGTGCTATTTTTTATTGACAATATTCCACTTGTGGAATATAATGTAGTAAAATAATATCGTATCAAAAAAGCAAATGAAAGGGACAAGCAGATGTTAAAGCATGGGATTTTGGGATTGCTGAATTACAGTGAAATGACAGGATATGAGATTATGCAGGTATTCAGGGATTCCCTGAACTTTTTTTGGAAGGCACAGACAAGTCAGATTTACAGGGAACTGACCGGACTCGAAAAGCAAAACATGGTCAGCAAAACAGTGGTGACACAGCAGGGAAAGCCCGACAAAAATGTTTACACAATTACGCAGGAGGGCAGGGAGGAGCTGCTTCGGTGGCTGACAGAGGACGGGTTAAAGCTCAATCCCAGAAGCATGACGCTGATGAAGGTTTTTTTCATGGGAGAGGGAAACCGGGAGAAGAATATTTGCTGCTTTCAAAAATTCAAGGAGGAATGTGAACAGTATCTAAAGGAGCTTGAACCAGTGCAGGGGTATATCGAAGCTTACAGTAATGTCGTTGATGATCAGAAAAAGACCCTTTATTGGCAGATGACGCTTGATTACGGGCGCAGAAATATGCAATGTTACATTGACTGGGCACAAAGCTGTATTGAACGGCTGGAGGAAATAGATTGAAAAATCAAAGCTTTTTCAATCGGCAAATTTGTGCTTAGGCATAAGTTCGCGAAAATTTGGTAACACATGGCTATTCGTGTGTAATGTGTGTAAAATAAATTTTTCAACCAGCAAATTTGTGCTTAGGACAGAAATTCGCAGGCTGGGAAAGAAGGAAGGTTCTTAGATGAAGGTTTTGGTAATTAACGGCAGTCCGAGGGGAAAGGAAAGCAACACTTACAAGCTGGCAAAAGCTTTTTGGGAGGGAATGGAGCAGCAAGCCGCCGCTTCCGGAAATGAATTTGTGTTGCAGGAAGTCCAAGTCAACAGGCTGGATTGCAACCCCTGCCTCGGCTGTTTTTCGTGTTGGGATAAAACACCGGGAAAGTGCTGCATACAGGACGATATGCAGGAGGTGCTTGGAAAACTGTTGTGGGCTGATGTAACCATATGGAGTTTTCCGCTTTATTATTATACGGTGCCGGGAGGACTGAAAAATTTAATCGACCGCCAGCTCCCGCTCCTTCTCCCGTTTATGACAGAGCGCAGGGACGGTGTCGGAAACGGAGCGCATGCGACGCGGTATGATATAAGCGGAAAGAGAACCGTTGTGATTTCCACCTGCGGGTTTTATACCGCAGAAGGAAATTATGACGGAATATGCAGTCTGTTTGACCATATGTGCGGCAAAAATCAATATGAAACAATTTTTTGCGGACAGGGAGAACTGTTTCGCCAGCGCGCGCTTGCACAGCGGACGAATGAATATTTGGGAACTGTCACAGAGGCAGGAAAGGAGTATGGAAAAGGCAGCATATCAGAGGCGACAAAGGAGAAATTAAATCAACTGCTATATCCGAAAGAAACCTTTGAACAATGGGCAGATGCAAGCTGGGGGATTGACGGGGATACCGGAGAAAAGGAGTCGGACGCGCTGATTTTCACAAGACAAATGGCGGCGCTCTACAAAACGCAGAGTTTTTCCGGAAAAGAGCAGGTGCTCGAAATGTATTATACGGATTTGGATGAATGCTATCAGATTGTTATGGGAAAAGAAGGCAGTACCGTTCTTACAGACGGTTCGGCAACAGCAACGACAAGAATCGAAACGCCCTTTGACGTATGGCTTTCGATTGCATCAGGTGAAATCCGCGGGGACGAAGCCTTGATGCAGCATTTATATAAGGCAAAAGGTGACTTTAACTTGCTGATGAATTGGGACGAATATTTTGGTAGTGGAGGAGGCGGACAACAGGAAGGAAAACAAAGTAAAAGTGAAAAAGGAAGAATACATATTCCGCGAAAGGACACCAACATGAATCTCATGTTGATTCCCTGGATCGCATTTTGGATATTCGCCGCGATTAACAGTTATGCGGGCAGTCTTGTCAGTATCGGCGTCTGTGCTTTGATACAATTGCTCTTTTATCAGAATAAAAAGACTTTGTATGATATTTTAAGCGGAGTGTTTGTGACAGGGTTTTCGATCGCAGTGCTTGTGGGAATATCGGAGAGAATCATGGTTCCGCTGTCTTATCTGTCATTTGGTCTGATGTGGACGATAACCTGTTTTGGCAGGATACCGCTGACAGCGCATTATTCCATGAATCATTATGGCGGCGAAGATGCGCTGAAGAACCCGCTGTTTATAAAAACCAATCGGATACTGACACTGATGTGGGGGATTTTGTATCTGATTACACCTGTCTGGACTTATCTGATTATGGGAACGGAATGTACAGAGTTTTTCCGGTAGTGATTTATTTGTGATACAAAGGAACTGCCGAAGAGAAGCAGATATTATCAGGGAATGATAGACATTCAGCTTGTTGATGCAGGACAGCATTATAAAAAGTTAAACAAAAGTTACATCATTTTTATCTATCCGTTTGATTTATATGGGAAAGGGCGGCATATCTATACCTTTGAACATATCTGTAAGGAAGACAACAGTATTTCCATGGGAGACGAAGCAGTAAAGATATTTCTGAATGCAGACGGAACAATGGATGATGTCAGCAGGGAATTAAAGGCAGAAAAACAGGGAATGGAGGCATGAGTATATGACGTTATTGATGAGAGACTAGGAGAACGTGGAAAAGGGCAAGGAGTAAGGCGAAGAACTGATGCTTTCTTTAATACAAAAACTGTTGGCAGATAAACGTTTTACTGAAATAGAAAGAATGAAAGATGATAAAGATTATCGCATGATATTATATAGAGAATATCATATTATTTGAAAACAGGAACATGACAGGGCAGAGCATTTACAAGTGTTCTGCCTTGTTTGACAGAATAATATAGGGCTATTTTTCGCACTTTTATATTATTGTGTTTTGATAAATAAAATCCATCAATATCCTATGGTCAGCTCAAAAATTATAGTCTCTGCGCCAATGGGTATCATGCAGCCCTCCCCAGTATACTGCGTCAATTTTCCATCTTTCTTCTGAGTGCTTCATAATAAAACGATACTTTTGAAAATAGCTGTGAAAATAAGGTGGTTTGTCGGTGAAACCCTCTGTCATATATCGAGTGTCAGGGTCAGTCATATCGTAAGGAACAGCTCCATCATCGGGCAACAGCCCGATAGTAGCCTTATTAGCGCTTTTCATAGTAAATACAATGGTACAGCCGGTATGCAGACAGTTGAAAAAAGATGGATAATGCTCACCATGAAGACAGTCACGACGTTGAGCCAGCATTTCTAATGTGCAGTGCGGGTCTATGAGTTGGCAATAGAGTTTTTTAAATTTTTCTTTTAACTCCTGATTGTCAGTGATTTCTTCCCGAATGCCGTTCTTGAAGCTAATGACCCGTCCTTTCTGGTGAAGCCGTCTTTGCTGGACGAAATACTGATCTTCCAAACGGCAAAGCCCTTCCAAAAACTTCGTTAGCTGAGAAAGAATTTCGTCTACTGTTGGGCGAAATTTTTCAGGGGTATTAGCCAAATCAAGTTTGATTGCGTCTGACATGGTGATTCTCCTCCTTTAAATTACAATTTTATTCTTTAAGCACAAATCCCAATTGTCGATGGCTTTATTATAGCACTTCATTCCCAAAAATAAAATAAATTTCTTTGCACTTGATAAAACAAAAATGGATAGATATGTGAGTGGGATTCCGCAGTAGTCGGCATTGTGGGAAAATCCAAAAGTTTTGATTTTTCCACAATGCTTATCTTTGGGTCTTTGGTTCGGAATAGTGCGGTACCGGCAGTTTGTCTCTTGCTTTCGGTTGCTTGCTTCTTTACCGTACATGAGCATTTCCATGTGAGATGAAACAGAAAGATATTTCTCAATACAAAAGGAACTCCGGATGATGTGAGTGATGAATTAAAGGCGTTCCTTGATAATGTGGCAGGGAAGAAGCCGAAGGATGCCTATGTGGAGAGATTGGAAGAAGCAGTAAAAGAGACCAAGACAAATATAGACTGGAAGCATGAGTATATGACGTTATTGATGAGAGGACAGGAACAGAAAGATGCAAAGGGCAGGTATGCGAATAAATTGGAGTTTCCATAAAATGATTACGGTAGATGCCATAATTTTATATTAAATTACATTAAAATCTGTTATAATGGCATAAGAGAGGAGTGCATGCCGGTAAAATGGCGTGTTTATGGAAAGGAAATCAGAAGCTATGATGAAGCAGAAATTTAACAGAAAGCAGATGTTCATGATACTATCCGTTGTGTGCGTGCCTGTGCTTTGTATATTGGCAATTTATCTGTATGGCATGAATCGCTACAAAAGCTGTTTCATGAACGGAACGGTAATTGACCAAATCGATGTGTCGGGAATGACAATTTCACAGCTTACGGAACGCATTCAGGGATATGTACTGCAAGTAGAACAGCGCCAGCCGGACGGCACTGTGTTGGTGGAGGACATATCAGGTGCAGATATTGGATTAACTTATGCGTCAATGGAGCCTTTTGAGAAGATTTTGGAGGATCAAAACAATCTTTTATGGTTTATCCAGCAGGGGACGGAGCAGATTACGGAAAACATGATTACGTATGACGCAGCGGCTTTGGAATCCAAAATTAAGAGTTTAAGCGGTTTTCGCAGGGACTTTATTGTGGCGCCGGAAAACGCATACATATCGGATTACATTCCGGGAACCGGATTTGAAATTATAGCGGAAACACTGGGAACCCGCTTAAACCGGCAAAAGACGTTTGAGGTCATTCAGACGGCGGTGGAGGGATTAGAGGAGTATGTCAGCCTAAGTGATGCGGGGTGCTATGAAATGGCAAAGATTACTGCTGACGATGCAGGCTTGAATGCCACACTTGAAAAATTGAAAAAATATACGGACATTACAATTACGTATACATTCGGTGATCAGCAGGAAGTGCTGGACGGGGATACCATTGTTACATGGATTGAAACGGACGGTTCTGAGATCACGTTAGACGAGACAAAGGTCGCGGATTTCGTGGAGTATCTTCGGAAAACGTATAATACAATTTTTACAAAACGAACCTTCCAAACCAGTTATGACATTGAAGTTACGTTAGATAAAGGAGATTACGGCTGGTGGCTGAATACGGTGCAGGAAACGGCGGAGCTTACGGAGATGATTCAGAAGGGAGAAAGCGGGGAGCGCACGCCGGTTTATTATCAGACTGCGGCGTCTTACGGCACGCCGGATTACGGGGATACATATGTGGAGATTAATCTGACGGCACAGCATTTGCTTTTATATGTTGACGGCGAAATGATTTTGGAATCCGATTTTGTATCGGGGAATGCTTCGCGGGGATATGATACACCGGCAGGAATTTATGGGCTTACATATAAGCAGCGCGACGCAACATTGTCAGGACCGGGATACCGAACGCCTGTTTCATATTGGATGCCGTTCAATAATAATATCGGCATGCACGATGCCTCATGGAGAAAGTCCTTTGGCGGGAATATCTATAAGACAAACGGTTCGCATGGCTGTATCAATCTGCCTTATTCCGTTGCTGAGGAAATATATGGATATATTGAAAAGGGAACGCCGGTAATTTGTTATTACTTGCCCGGAACAGAGCCTGTGGTGAAGGAAAAGCCGGCGGAAACGGCGTCGGAGGTGGAACAGGAGCCGCAGGAGCCGGTGATTGATCCGTTGAATCCGACAATTGATCCGTCAATCAATCCACAGGAGCCGGTGATTGATCCGTTGAATCCGACAATTGATCCGTCAATCAATCCGCAGGAGCCGGTGATTGATC
>CAJTMC010000026.1 GCA_910577115.1 uncultured Lachnospiraceae bacterium | reverse complement strand
TTCTTTAAAGAAATGGAACTGAGTAAAGGGCATAGAGCATAACACAAGGAATTCCCTGCAAATGCTTTGTTTTCGAGCTTTGTAGGGAGTTTGGGCTATATAAGTGTAAAAGTCAGGTAAGTTGAGCTAATTGTATGTGAATTGTACTTGTTTTTAGGCAAATTGCTTGATTGGAATGTGCTATAATTCGAAAACAATTTCTATACAATTAACGCAATTTGAGCTTGAAGGTAGTTTTGCCCCCAACATCATAAGTATTTTGTTAAATAAAATATATACAAGCACATAATAGCATATATTGGAAACAAATAAAAGAGGCTAAAAGAAAATAAAATATTATGAAAACCACATTATACAGTAAATGAACTGCTCCCCGTGAAGTAGACAATACCAGCTTTTATATCTTGTGGCAGTTATATGTCGCCATGAAATAATAATTATATTTTTCTATTGGTGTTAATACTTCCGGATAGAGTGTACATCTGCTGTTAGCATGCTTGATTGTGGATTTAATATCTCTTTTGCGGCAAATGCGGAGTACTTGTTTATCATTTACTGTTATGACACAAACTTTTTTGAAAATGGTTATTGACATATTTAGACAGAAGTGGTAAGATATATCTTGCGAGTGGCGCGGAACAGTAAAATGGAAAGCGTTACACGTATGATAAATGCGGAAGTGCTGGAATTGGCAGACAGGCAAGACTAAGGATCTTGTGTCGGATACGACGTGTGGGTTCAAGTCCCATCTTCCGCAGGTTAGGAGCTTAGAAAAATCTAGGCTCTTTATTTTTGCGTTATATAGCATATAGAGGAAATGTACACTTTCTTAAGGTTTTAATATAATGAAAACCGTCAAGTGGCGTACGGGGAAAGTGCAAAACAGAGGGGACCGCAAGTAAACTGTGGTAGAATAACTGTAATATTTGAAACGAATAGGAGAGCTGACAGATGATACAATATAGAACATTATTAAAAGACGAAATAAACAGAGAATTATTCCAAAACTTTATCCGCCGCCAAATCGTAACGGATTGCCGGCGAAAAGAGAATAATGCATGGATAATAAAAAGCGCCCCGTTTATTGATGACTGGTCAGAGGAGGATTATCAGACATTAGCTGCCTGTCTGAAAAATACAGTTTCCACCGGAGGATTTGTATATGCCGCTTTTTATGATGAAAAGCTAAAAGGTTTTGTTTCCGTCGAACCGGAGTTGTTTGGCAAAGAACAGCGCTATCTTGACCTGTCGAGCATTCATGTGTCGGAAGACATGCGCGGTCAGGGCATTGGAAAGTCACTTTTTCTGGCAGCAAAAGAGTGGGCAAAAAGCAGGGGGGCAAAGAAATTGTACATATCTGCGCATTCAGCGGTTGAAAGTCAGGCATTTTATAAGGCTATGGGGTGTGTAGAGGCGCAGGTATACAATCAAATGCATGTGGAGGCAGAGCCCTATGACTGCCAGCTCGAATGTGAGCTATCGTTTTGACTGCCAGCCAAATAATTTCTTTTGCTTTACCCCATAATAGACAAGCCCGACAGTATCCGCTAAAATCCAGCCAATCGGTACGGACCACCAAATTCCGGCAACGCCGATTGCCGGAATTGCAGAAAGCACATAAGCTAACACGACACGCGTCCCTAAGGAGAGGATGGTAAGTACGACCGACATGCCAGGTCTGCCTAATGCGCGGTATAGCCCGTACAGCAAAAACAAGCAGCCGATTCCGCAGTAGAAAGCGCCTTCAATGCGCAAATAGCGCACGCCTTCTGCTACGATAGCGGTTTCTTCTGCCTTTACAAATAAAAGCATAAGCGGACGGGCAAAAACCCAGACAGCCGATGAGATAATCACGCAGAAAATCATTGACGCGGCGATTGCGCCGCGCAGTCCCGCGCGGATACGCTCCTCCTTTTTGGCACCATAATTTTGTGCAATAAACGTAGAAAAGGCATTGCCGAAATCCTGCACCGGCATATAGGCAAACGCGTCAATTTTAACTGCGGCCGCAAACGCAGCCATGACCGTAGTTCCAAAGCTGTTGACGACACCCTGTACCAAAAGAATGCCCAAATTCATAACAGACTGCTGTACACAGGTCAATACAGAGAAACCGGAGATTTCTTTCATACAGTTTGGGCGGATATACAACTCGCCCTTTTTGAATTTCAGGCATGAAACGCGTGTCAGGGAATAGAGCGCGATGCCAATTCCGGAGATATATTGAGCCGCCACGGTTGCCTCCGCCGCGCCGGCGACGCCGCGTTTTAATCCGACGACAAACCATAAGTCAAGCGCGATATTTAATAATGCGGAAACAGCCAAAAACAGAAGTGGCACAACCGAGTTTCCGACGGCACGCAGCAGAGAGGCAAAGTAATTGTATAAAAATGTTGCGAAAATACCGCAAAAAATGATAACAAGATAACTACGCATTTGTGCCCATACTTCATCAGGGACGTTCAAAAAATGCTGAATTTTATCCAGAAACAGAAATACAAGAAGATTTAAAATAACTGTCAGAGACAGAATAAGCACAAAGGAGGCACAAACACCCTCTTTCAGTCCCTTTTCATTGCCTTCCCCAAAGCGCATGGAAAAAAATGTCCCGCTTCCCATGCACAAGCCTAAAAGGATAGAGGTCAGAAAGGTCATCAGCGTAAACGAAGAGCCCACAGCCGCCAGTGCATTCGGACCAAGAAATCTGCCGACAATCAGAGTGTCTGCAATATTGTAGCACTGTTGTAAAAGATTTCCCAGTATCATCGGAAGCGCAAAACGCAGCATGGATTTCATTGTAGAGCCTTGTGTCATATCAATATTCATAGAAAAATCATTCCTTTTTTCTTTTAAAAATTATATTCGTTAATAAATTCACAATTAATATTACCCCCATGATAACAATTTTCGGAAAAGATGTCAATGAGGGTCAAATATCTCGCAGCTTGCTGCACTTCAATTTCGATGCCTCGCAGCTTTCTGCGAGGTATTTGACGGAATTTTCAGAAATTTTCGGATAAAAAAAGGAATTTTGGAATACGCGCGGAATATATTAAGTAGGAAGATATTGCGTATAGCGCATTTCAAAGGGCATGGTGGCGATATGACAATCAGAGAAAACCTTGAACAGTGGGAAACGGAATACTTAAGTCCGTATGCCACGCTGAACAGAAATTCAAAAGGCAGGGACAGAGAGGAGGAGCAGTGCGATATCAGACCTGTTTTTCAAAGGGACAGGGACAGGATTTTGCACTCCAAATCGTTCCGACGTTTAAAGGATAAAACACAGGTATTTTTATCTCCGGAGGGAGACCATTATCGGACAAGGCTTACCCATACGCTGGAGGTATCACAGAATGCAAGGACGATTGCAAGGGCGCTGCAGCTCAACGAGGAGCTTGTGGAGGCGATTGCATTAGGGCATGATTTAGGGCATACCCCCTTTGGGCACGCCGGTGAGCGGGCGTTGAATGATGTCTGCCCGTACGGTTTTAAACACAATGAACAAAGTGTGCGTACGGTTGAAATTTTAGAAAAGGACGGCGAGGGACTGAATCTGACATGGGAAGTCAGAGACGGCATGAGAAATCACCAGACCTCCAACATGCCGTCAACACTTGAGGGAAAGATCGTCCGGTTTTCCGACAAGATTGCATATACATACCACGACATGGACGACGCAGTGCGGGCAGGAATCCTGCGGGAGCGCGATATCCCAAGGGAAATCGGCGAGGTAATCGGCTACACCCCGCGGGAGCGGCTGAACAATTTTATACACGATATCGTCACGCAGAGCAAGGGGACGGACGACGTGCGCATGTCCGATGCGGTAGAGCTTGCAATGCGCGATTTGAGAAAGTTTATGTATGACAAGGTATATAGCAATTCTGTCGCAAAGTGTGAGGAGAATAAGGCAGTGTCGCTTATAAAGACCTTGTATGAATATTATACGAAGCATACGGACGAACTACCGAAATTTTTTGTGGAGCTTGGGCTTCGGGGAGAGCCGCGGGAAAAGGTCGTGTGCGATTACATAAGCTCTATGACGGACAGATTTGCAATTGCACTGTATAATGAGCTTTATGTGCCTAAGTTTTGGATCGGGTAGGGAAAACATTAAGAAACACTAAGGCAGTAAATCGAATAATTTCGATTAAGACACTGCCTAAGAGTTTCTAAATGTTTAAGAGAATGTCCAAAGGCAGGGCATTCTCCGCATAGATTTAAGCTGTGGCAAGGAGGGTTAAAATGTACTATCCCGAGGAAATTGTTGAGGAAGTAAGACAGCGCAATGATATTGTGGACGTGATATCAGGCTATGTGGGACTTCAGAAAAGGGGCAGTAACTATGTCTGCTGTTGTCCGTTTCATGGGGAAAAAACGCCTTCCTTTTATGTGAGCAGGTCAAAGCAGATTTATAAGTGCTTTGGCTGCGGCGAGGGCGGAAATGTAACGTCTTTTGTAATGAAATATGAAAACTGCACGTTTCCCGAAGCTTTGAAAATCCTTGCGGATAAGGCGGGAGTAAAGCTTCCCGAGGCCGAATATTCAGAGGAGGCAAAACGCAGGGAGAGCAGACGCCAAAAGCTTTTGGCGGTCAACAAGGAGGCGGCAACGTTTTATTATTATCAGCTTCGCTCCGAGCGCGGCAGTAAGGCAAGGGAGTATCTTGACAAAAGGGCGCTTTCAGATGCAACAAGAAAAAATTTCGGACTTGGCTATGCCCCCATAAAGGGCGAGGAGCTCTTAATCTATCTAAGGCAGAAAGGCTATACGGACGATTTGATTCGGGACGTGGGACTTGCAAAGGTGGACGAGCGCCGTGGTACGGTCACGCAGTTTTGGAACAGGGTCATTTTCCCGATACAGGATATCAATCACCGCGTAATCGGCTTTGGCGGACGCATCATGGGAGCGGACGATAAAGGACCCAAATATCTCAATTCTCCCGAGACAGAGATTTTTGATAAGAGCAGAAACCTTTACGGCATGAACTATGCACGCACTGCAAGAACAGGGAATATTATATTGTGTGAGGGTTATATGGATGTCATCAGTATGCACCAGTCAGGCTTTACACAGGCGGTTGCCTCACTGGGGACGGCGTTCACGCTGGGACAGGCAGGACTGATTAAGAAGTACACAAAAGACGTGCTTCTTGCCTATGACAGTGACGGGGCAGGCGTAAAGGCGGCGCTGCGTGCGATTGGCATTTTGAAAGATGCGGGAATGTCGGGGAAAATTATCAATATGTCACCCTACAAGGACCCCGACGAGTTTATAAAAAATCTTGGCAAAGAGGCGTTTCAGGAGCGGATTGACCACGCGGAAAATTCCTTTTTGTTTGAAATCAGAATGCTTGAGCGGGATTATGACATGAGCGATCCCGAGGACAAGACAAATTTTCATAATCAGATTGCGCGCAGGCTTTGTGACTTTGGCGAAGATGTGGAGCGTGAAAATTATATCGAAGCGATAGCGGATAAGTACCACATCGGTTTTGAAAATTTAAGAAAGCTTGTGGTCAATATGGCGGCCAAGACGGGAGGCTATGCGGTGGCGCCTGTCCAAAGGGAACGGCCAAAGTCGGGTATTAATGGCAAAGGAAGAAATTCGCTGAAAGAAAACACCAAAAAAGCACAGCGGCTGCTGCTTACGTGGCTTACGGATAATCCACAGCTTTATGCAAAAATAAAGAGCTATGTTTCACCGGACGACTTTACGGATGAACTGTACAAAAAAGTGGCGCAAAGAATGTTTGAGGACATCGAAAAGGGCCGGCTCAATCCTGCGGGGATTATCGACCTGTTTGAGGATGAGAAGGAACAAAGCGAGGCTGCGTCCTTGTTTACGACGCAGCTGCCGGAGCTTGAGAGCACACAGGATCAGGAAAAGGCATTCCATGATATCCTTGTGCGGGTAAAGAAAAACAGCTATGAATACTATCTGGAACGCTCCGGCGTGGACATTACGGCGCTGAGCCTTGCAATAGAAGGCAAAAAAGCACTGGAAGAACTTAACAAAACGCATATTTCTTTAAATTAAGGATAAAAATATATGGTATGGAGGATTGACCAGAATGGATGAAAACACACAAGCAAAATTTGAGGCAAAGTTAAAGGAGCTTCTTGCGACTGCAAAGAAGAAAAAGAACGTGCTTGAGTATCAGGAAATCAGTGATTTTTTCAAGGACATGCCTCTGGAAACGGAGCAGTTTGAAAAGATACTGGATTTTCTTGAGCAAAGCAACGTAGATGTGCTCCGCATCACAGACGATGATGACGACTTGCCAGATGACGATATTATTCTCAGCAATGAGGAAGACGTGGATATGGACGTGGAGAATATTGACCTGTCCGTTCCCGACGGTGTTGGCATTGAAGACCCGGTGAGGATGTATCTAAAAGAAATTGGAAAAGTGCCGCTTTTGAGCGCTGACGAGGAGATTGAGCTTGCAAAGAAAATGGAGCTTGGTGATGAAGATGCGAAAAAGAGGTTAGCCGAAGCGAACCTCAGGCTTGTTGTGAGCATTGCAAAGCGTTACGTGGGCAGAGGGATGCTGTTTTTAGACCTCATTCAGGAAGGCAATCTTGGTCTGATTAAGGCAGTTGAGAAGTTTGACTATAGAAAAGGATATAAATTTTCCACGTATGCGACGTGGTGGATTCGTCAGGCAATCACAAGAGCGATTGCAGATCAGGCAAGGACAATCCGCATTCCGGTGCATATGGTTGAGACAATCAACAAATTAATTCGTGTGAGCAGACAGCTCTTACAGGAGCTTGGGCGCGAACCGACTCCGGAGGAGATTGCAAAGGAGATGAATATGCCGGAGGAGCGCGTGCGCGAGATTTTAAAGATTTCGCAGGAGCCGGTGTCGCTTGAAACGCCAATTGGTGAGGAGGAGGATAGTCATCTTGGAGATTTTATTCAGGACGACAATGTACCGGTGCCCGCCGATGCGGCTGCATTTACGCTTTTAAAGGAACAGCTTGTCGAGGTGCTTGACACGCTTACCGACAGGGAGCAGAAGGTATTGCGGCTGCGCTTTGGCCTTGACGACGGAAGGGCGCGTACGCTTGAGGAGGTTGGCAAGGAATTCAATGTCACAAGAGAGCGTATTCGTCAGATTGAGGCAAAGGCGCTCAGAAAGCTGCGCCACCCTTCGAGAAGCCGTAAGCTAAAGGACTACTTGGATTAGGAGAGTGCAAATGCTGTTGTCAGATAGAATGCAGGCGGTGGCGGCTTTGGTGTCGCCCTGTAAAAGCATGGCGGATATCGGCTGTGATCATGGATATGTGGCGATAGAGCTGATCAGAAGCCGAACCTGCGAAAAAGTGATTGCGATGGACATTAACAAAGCGCCGTTAGAGCGGGCAAAAGGGAATATTAGCGATTATGGAATGCAGGAGTATATTGAAACGCGGCTTTCAAACGGGGCAGCAGCGCTTATGCCAAACGAGGCGGATGGTATTGTCTGTGCCGGTATGGGCGGACGTCTTGTGATATCGATTTTGGAGCAAAGCCGCGCGCTTATCTGCGAGATGAAACAGGTGGTGCTGCAGCCGCAGTCGGAGCTTGACGAGGTGCGCAGGTATCTGCGCACGAACGGGTATCTGATTGAAAAAGAAGATATGATTTTTGAGGATGGGAAATATTATCCGATGATGCGGGCGCTGCCTGCGGCATTTGGAAAGCAGGAGCGCACGCTTGCAGGGAATTTGGAGCAAATGGGCAGGAGGACGGCAGTGTGTGGAAATCCTCCCGATATTTCCAAAATCTGTACGGAGGAGGCCGCGAGGCTTACGAGAGTACAGGATACATATGGACCGTATCTTCTTGAAATGGCGCACCCTGTTTTGAAGCGGTATCTTTTGTGGCAGAAGGAAAGCTATGAAACGATCAGGGACAATCTGAAGGCTTCGCGACAAATGACTGCAAGAGGGCAGAAGCGGATTGCAGAGCTTGATGAAGCTTTGAGCGATATTGTGTTTTGCCTTTACAATTATTTTTAGAGGGGGTATGGTATCTTGAAGTGTGAGGAAATCATGGAAAAGCTTGAGACGCTTTCACCTAAGAATTATGCGGAGGACTGGGACAATATAGGGCTTCTTGCCGGCAGGCGCGATAAAGATGTGGAGACGATTTATATTGCGCTCGATGCTACGGACGAGGTGGTAGAGGACGCTATGCGCGTGGGCGCAGATTTGCTGCTGACACACCACCCGCTCATTTTTAAAAAGCTTTCCCGTGTGAATACGGACGATTTTATCGGAAGGCGCATTGTTTCGCTGATTCAAAAGGATATCAGCTATTATGCAATGCATACGAACTTTGATGTAATGGGAATGGCGGATGCGGCGGCTGACGAGCTTGGGCTTCGGGACAGAGAAGTGTTAAATGTTACTTATGAGGACGAAATTTCAAAGGAGGGCTGCGGGCGCGTGGGACGCCTTCCGGAGCGTATGAGTGTGGAAACGCTTGCGGAGGCTGTCAAGAAAAATTTTTGTGTGCCGAGCGTGAGAGTGTTTGGTGACTTAGGCGATATTGTGGAGATGGCGGCAGTGATGCCGGGTTCCGGAGGCAGCTACATCAAAGATGCGATTCATGCAGGTGCGGACGTGATGATTACGGGGGATATTGATCATCATGAGGGAATTGATGCGGTGGCTCAGGGGCTTGCGGTGATTGATGCGGGGCATTACGGGATTGAAAAGCTTTTTATACCTTATATGGAGGAATTTATACATCGGGAATTTCCGAAACTGAAGGTATACAGGGCGGAATTTTGTGAGCCGTTTGTGGTTCGGTAAGTTATACTGAGCTCAGATAAATCTGCCGCTCAGTATAACAGGATGTGCACAGCCACATGTGGAATTTTGCCGCTTTGCGGCTGCTGCGGGCGTGATACTCACGGCAGATTTCATCGGTCGTGAGTATGATATACAAAGTGCGCCGGTGTTTGGCGAATAAATAAGAGGGGTAAGGCTATGGACGGAAAAAAAGAAAATAAAAACAGTTTTTTTGTAACGGTAGGAGATAAGACAAGAGAGTATCCTGCAGGGATTACGTTTGGGGAAATCGCAAGAATTTATCAGAAGGATTATCCATATCAGATCGCGCTTGCAGTGAGAAACGGTAAGATTCGGGAGCTGTTTAAAAAGGTAGATCAGGATTGCACAGTTGAGTTTCTGACGCTTACGGATGATACAGGACACAAGACCTACAACAGAACAGCAGTTCTTATTCTGATGAAGGCAATCCATGAGGTAGTAGGGGCAAATAAGGTTGAGAAGATTCGGGTTGAGTTTGCAATCGGAAACGGACTTTACTGCTCTAAAAAGGGCGACTTTGAGGTGACAGATGCGCTGGTGGAGCAGATCAAGGCGAAAATGCAGGAGTACATCAGAAAGGATTTGTATGTTATCAAGCGTTCCATGCCGCTTGAGGAGGCAAATGCAATCTTTGGCGAGCAGAAAATGGAGGATAAGGTCAATCTTTTTAAATACAGAGGCAGTTCAACAGTTAATGTGTACAATCTTGACGGTTACAGGGACTATTATTATGGCTATATGCTGCCAAGTACGGGGTATGTGAAGCATTTTGACTTACAGAAATATGAGGACGGCTTTATGCTGATTCTCCCTGAAAAAAATAATCCGGACGTGCTGGGAGAATTTAAGCCGCTGCCAAAGCTGTTCCATGCGATGTCGATTGCGTCGGACTGGGGAGAAAAGCTTGGCGTTGATACGGTGGCCGACTTGAATGACGAGATTCGCGCAGGACGGTTTAACGAGCTTGTGCTTGTGCAGGAGGCGCTTCAGGAAAGGCGCATCAGCGAGATTGCGTCGGATATTGTGTCAAGGGGCGGCATCAAGTTTGTGATGATTGCAGGGCCTTCCTCATCGGGGAAAACGACCTTTTCATACAGGCTTTCCGTACAGCTTAAGACATATGGCCTTGTGCCGCATCCGATAGCGGTGGACGATTATTTCGTAGACAGGGAAAAGACGCCGAGGCAGCCAAACGGGGACTATGATTTTGAGTGCCTTGAGGCGATTGACATAAAGAAGTTTAACGAGGATATGTTGAAGCTTCTTGCAGGGGAGCGGGTGGAGCTTCCGACCTTTAACTTTGTTACGGGAAAGCGTGAGTACAAGGGGAATTATAAGCAGCTTGGAGCAGATGATGTGCTTGTGATTGAAGGCATACATGGACTGAATGACAAGATGTCCTATGCGCTTCCTGCCGAGAGTAAGTACAAGATTTATATTAGTGCGCTTACTTCGCTCAATATTGACGAGCACAACCGGATTCCGACGACGGATGGAAGGCTTCTTAGAAGAATGGTGCGGGACGCGCGGACGCGCGGCGCTACGGCGAAGCGCACGATACATATGTGGCCGTCGGTACGAAAGGGCGAGGAGGAGAATATCTTTCCGTTTCAGGAGAGTGCGGATGCGATGTTTAATTCGGCGATGATTTATGAGCTTGCGGTGTTAAAGCAGTTTGCGGAGCCGTTGCTTTACAATATTGAAAAGGGCGAGCCGGAGTATTTTGAGGCGGTACGTCTTTTGCGGTTTT
The DNA here is from genome assembly GCA_910577115.1 of uncultured Lachnospiraceae bacterium. Lineage (GTDB taxonomy): Bacteria > Bacillota > Clostridia > Lachnospirales > Lachnospiraceae > COE1. Next base: position 47,475 of record CAJTMC010000026.1, on the reverse strand, counting down.
TAAGCTATTTTTTGGGCGTCAGTACGGAGGAGCTGCCTAAAAACTCGATTGTCAGGGAGTTTGTAGGAGGCAGCTGCTTTAAAGTATAGGAGGACAATTTGAATGAAAAAGTTGTTAAAACGATGTGCGGCGCAAATTTTGGTTCTTGTTTTTTATGTTACCGGTATGGCTTACCGTACGGGAAATAATGGTTCCGGTATGGTAAAAGATTTAAAAATGTGGGCAGAAAAATAAAGATGTTTTGACAATATGCCACTGTGGCAAATGATCGCGGCTTTCGCAGAATGCGGAAGGTGAGGAAAGTCCGGGCTCCATAGGGCAGGATGCCGGATAACGTCCGGTAGAGGTGACTCTAAGGCTAGTGCAACAGAAATATACCGCCAAGAATGCCCGTTTATGCGGAGCTTCTTTGGTAAGGGTGGAATGGCGGTGTAAGAGACCACCGCCTCCGAGGTAACGAGGAGGGCACATGTAAACCCCATCCGGAGCAAGACCAAACAGAGAGCAGCAGATTTGCCCGATCTGCTTTCAGGTAGGTCGCTTGAGGCTGTTGGCAACGGCAGTCCTAGATAGATGATCATTCTTCGTGCGAATGCACAATCGTGCATGTACGATGACATAACCCGGCTTATCGCTGCGGTGGCAGTATTTGTTTTTATGAAATAACGAATCCCAAAAAGAAAAACGGGATTTTTTGTTGTATGTGGAGGAGAGGTCATGGAGTTATCAAAGTATTTTAAGAGTATTATCGATCAGGACAGATGCGCGGTTGTTATTTGTAATTTGGAGCATGAGATTGTTTACATGAATCCGGCTGCGGTAATGCGATATGAGAAAAGGGGCGGACAGGCTCTTGTGGGGAAAAGCCTGCTGGACTGTCATAATCCGCAATCGGTCGAGATGATAAAGAAGGTTGTTTTGTGGTTTGCCCAAAGCACAGAGCATAATATGATTTATACTTTATATAATGAAAAGGAAAACAAAGACGTGTATATGGTCGCGCTGCGCGATGATGACGGTAGTTTGATTGGATATTATGAAAAACATGAGTATCGGGATAGAGAGCGCGCAAAGAAATATGATTTTGGCATATAAATATTTGTACATAGGATTTTGCAAATGCAATGAAGAAAGGTATTAGAATGCTATGCCCAATATTATAGAGATAACGGATTTTGGCGCATTGCAGCTTGATGTGTATGCGAGATTGAGTGAAGGGCAGCTTTTAAACCGTCACGAACCGGAAAAGGGAATGTTTATTGCAGAAAGTCCCAAAGTAATTGAGAGGGCGCTTGACGCCGGATGTGTTCCCGTATCAATATTGGTGGAGAAAAGGCATATTGAGGGAGAAGGGAAGGAGATTATCAGGCGTTGTGGGGATATTCCTGTTTATACGGCTGAGTTTGATGTATTGACACAACTGACAGGATTTAAATTGACGCGGGGAATGCTGTGTGCAATGCAACGTCCTAAGCGAAAGACGGTTTCGGAAGTGTGCGCGGGGGTGCGTCGGATTGCAGTACTTGAAAATATAATGAATCCCACAAATGTCGGCGCAATCTTTCGTTCGGCGGCAGCACTCAATATGGATGGCATATTGCTGACACCGGCAAGCAGTAATCCCTTGTACCGTCGCTCTATCAGAGTCAGTATGGGAACTGTATTCCAAATTCCGTGGGCATTTTTGGAAAAAGAAAACGGAATCAGGGAATTGCACAATATGGGATTTACGACAGTGGCAATGGCATTAAAGGAGGACTCGGTCAGGATTGATTCGCCACAGCTGATGCGGGAAGAAAAACTGGCGATTGTGCTTGGCACAGAGGGGGACGGCCTTGCTGCTGATACGATAGCAGAATGTGACTATACGGTGCGGATACCGATGGCATATGGCGTTGATTCCCTGAATGTAGCGGCGGCAAGTGCAGTTGCGTTTTGGCAGCTTGGAAGGTTTTAATCAAATGAAGCAATAGGAGGATTACAAAGGGCTTTTACGGGAAGGGATGGCCTAATGTAATGGGGCTTGTATCAGCCAGAGCAGTTATCCTGCAGGTTGGGTTAAAGGAGAATTAAGCGTAAGAAGCAGATGTGGAAGGCATTCTTGTTTTTCATATCTGTTTTTTCTATATAGCGTTAGTAGATTAATGTATTAAAGTAGGAACACTGTTGACTATCGTTTGCTGATTAAATATAATAGGAATGGATAGGCTGAAAGTAGGGACAAGGTGGAGGAGGAACGTGAAGCAGCTTTTAAAGAGACTGATTTTTGTGGCTGCTGCTGCCATTTGTTTAGCAGAAGCAATGATTTTAAATACGGCATCAAAGGACGGCTTTTATAGTGGAATGCTTATATCGGGAATACATGTGGGGGTCTTGTCGAATCTTACGGACGGACACCAATTGGAGGATGTAGGGATGCAGGTAGTATATCAGCTCGCAAGGCGGAGTATTGTAAAGGTAGTGGTAAAGGACGCTGCCGGCAGTGGTATCGTTTGGAAAATAAAGGATGACAGTATTGTGATTGTATCAAGCAGGCACTTGCTTATGAAAGATGTCAAGGCGCAGGTGACGTTTTGTGATGAGGAAAGTGCGGCTGCTGAGATTATTGGGTATTCTCAGCAGTATGATATTGGATTTTTAAAGATAGACGATAAAAATGTGACTGCGAATATCCTGCGGGATATCTATGAGGCGGTTCCTGTGGACAAGGCAGATGCGCCCGCAGAACAGTCCGTGTTACAGATTGGTGCGGATTTAAGTGGAAATAAGGAGCACTTTTCAACCGGAACAATTTTGGGAGTGGGCTATGAGCCTGTTTTTAACACCAATGTTTTAAAGACAAACTGCTATTCGAAGGCAGGAATGTCGGGAGGCGGTGTGTTTGACATAGGCGGCAGGCTTTTGGGAATGATTTCGGGAGGCGAAGTTGCCGAGAATGCCGAAGTCAGAGAGGCAGAGGTTTCCTACAGTCTTCCCGTGGCACTGATAGCGGACGAGTATGATAATCTGAACAGATGAGAAGCAGCATAGGGGGGCTTATATGGTTAAACCGGAGAACAACAAACGCATATCAAAGGTTGACGCGTATTTAAATTGTGCGGAGAATTTTGCATACAGAAGTACTTGTATCAAAAGAAAATACGGGGCTGTGATTGTGAAGGACGATGCGGTTATTTCCACAGGCTACAACGGGTCGCCCAGAGGGTTTGAAAACTGCTGCGATATCGGGGAATGTCCGCGCATTCAGAAAGATATGCACCAGGGAGAAGGATATGCAATCTGCCGTGCCGTACATGCAGAGGCGAATGCACTTTTAAACTGCTCGCGTGAACAGACGATAGGAGCTGATTTGTATCTTGCGGGTGTCAATCCAGCCGATTTGTCGGTGCATAAGGCAAAGCCGTGTCCGCTGTGCGCCCGCATGATTATACAGGCGGGAATTCGGAATGTGTATCTGAGGACAGGCGACGGCGCCGACCGTTATGAGCAAATCGCGGCACAGAATTTGGAATGGTTTACGCGGGAGAAATAGGTTTTATTTTTATTTAATCGAAAGTTAACGATACGTTTATGGAAAAGAAAAGAAGTTTGTGATATTATAAAAAATTAGAGATAAATTAACAGCTGTTAGACGGGAAGTCTTAGAAAGGAGTATGGGATATCCATGACAAAGATAGATATATTTTCGGGATTTTTGGGAGCAGGAAAAACAACATTGATTAAAAAGCTTTTAAAGGAGGCGCTTGATGCCTCGAAGGTAGTGCTGATTGAGAATGAGTTTGGCGAGATTGGCATTGACGGCGGATTTTTAAAGGAGGCAGGTGTTGAGATTAAGGAGATGAATTCCGGCTGCATCTGCTGTTCGCTTGTAGGTGATTTTGGAAGCTCACTCAAGGAAGTGATTGAAACATACAATCCGGAGCGGATTTTAATTGAGCCTTCCGGTGTAGGCAAGCTTTCCGATGTTATGAGAGCCGTGCAGAATGTGGATACTGAGGCGGAAATTACGCTGAACAGCGCCGTTGTGGTGGTAGATGCAAATAAGTGTAAGATGTATGCGAAGAATTTCGGTGAGTTTTTCTTAAATCAGATTGAGCATGCAGGAACGATTATTTTGAGCAGGACTGCCGATATTAGTGAGAGCAGGCTTAACACAGTGCTTGAAATTATTCGAGAGCACAATGACAAGGCAACGGTTATTACAACTCCCTGGGAGAAGCTTGAAGGGAAGAAAATCCTTGATACAATAGAGAATGCAAAGGATTTGGAGGCAGAGCTTATGGCGGAGGTGGCTGCTGCACATGAGCGCCACCATGATCATGAGCATCACCATGAGGAGCATGATCACGGACATGAACATCATCATGATCACGAGCCTCACCACGATTATGAGCATGAGCATGACCATGAGCATCACCACGATCATGAGCATCATCATGACCATGAGGAACACGATCACGAGCATCATCATGACCACGGTGAGGATTGTACATGTGGCTGCAACGATCATGAGCATCACCATCATCATGCGGATGAGGTGTTCACCAGCTGGGGCTTTGAGACGCCTGCGGCTTATGCACAGGCAGAAATTGAAGACATTCTTGACAAGCTTGAGGATGAGAAGGTTTACGGTGCAATTCTCAGGGCAAAGGGTATGGTTTCGGCAGGCGACGGCACATGGGTGAATTTTGATTACGTGCCGGGTGAGAGCAATGTGCGCCAAGGAACGCCTGAGGTTACAGGAAAGATTTGCGTGATTGGTTCTAATTTGAATGAAGAGAATTTAAAATCCCTGTTTGCAAAGTAAATCAGCGTTCTTATTACACTACAATAAAAGGTCACAATAAAAAGGAGCCGGTCATGAAATCAGTATATATTATTAATGGATTTTTGGAGAGCGGAAAAACGGAATTTATTTCCTACACACTTTCACAGCCCTATTTTCAGACAAAGGGAACAACGCTTCTGATTCTTTGCGAGGAGGGGGAAGTAGAGTATGACAGCGATATTTTGAAAAGAAGCCATACGGTTGTGGAGCTTGTGGAGGACGAAGAGGAGATGACCTCCGCAAAAATGATAGAGCTTGAGAAAAAGCACAAGCCGGAACGCATTATCATAGAGTACAACGGAATGTGGAATTTCAAAAACCTCAGGATGCCGTGGCACTGGAGACTGGAACAGCAGATTACGATTATTGATGCATCGACTTTTCAAAACTACTATACAAACATGCGTTCTTTACTGGCGGAGATGCTTAGAAAGTCAGAGCTTATTATCTTTAACCGTTGTGACGGACTGATTGATCAGCTGGGCAGTTATAAACGCAATGTGAAGGCGGTCAATCCGCAGGCGGAGATTATTTTTGAGGACAAGAACGGAGAGGTAAGCCAAATTTTTGAAGAAGATTTGCCATACGACCTAAAAGACGAGGAGTTAAAGCTTGACGATTATGGATATGGAATCTTTTATCTTGATGCTATGGATCATTTGGAACGGTATATCGGAAAGAAAATTACCTTTGTGGCAATGGTGTTAAAGCCTGAAAACAGCGGCGGCACATACTTTGTTCCGGGAAGAATGGCAATGACCTGCTGTGCGGATGATATGGCATTTTTAGGGTACGCCTGCAAGTATGACAAGTGCGGCGAGCTTGAAAATAAAGACTGGGTAGAGGTAACAGCCACAGTCCACAAAGAATTTTGGAAGGACTACAACGGTGAGGGGCCTGTGCTTCACGCATTGCGTGTATCACCGACAAAAAAGCCTAAAGATGAGATTTTGAATTTTGCATAGACTGGAATATATTATGTGAGAAAAAAGAAGCTTCCCTGATTTTTGAAGCTTCTTTTTTCCTGCATGATTATATTTTCGCATCTTTCTCGCGGCTGCCATATTTCTCTTCACAATATTTGCAACGGTAAATTGCCTTCTTTTCGTCAGTCAGCATAAAGATATGCGGAAGTTCCTGTTCGATTGAGGTAATACAACGGGGATTTCTGCATTTTATGACATTCTTGATTTCTTTTGGAAGCGTGAGTGGCAGCTTTTCAACGATTTCGCGGTTTTTGATGACATTAACCGTAATGCTATGGTCAATAAAGCCGATAATATCCAGATTTAAGGTGTTGATGTCGCACTCAACCTTCAAAATGTCTTTTTTCCCCATTTTGTTGCTTCGCGCATTTTTGATTATGGCAACCGTGCAGTCAAGCTTGTCTAATCCCAAATGCTTATAGATACTAAGGCTTTTTCCCGCCTTGATATGGTCAAGCACAAAGCCTTCTTCAATTTGTCCTACATTTAACATGATTTCAAATCCTCCTATATCGTTAACAATTTATGATACGGTAATTTCGAGCAGTGTCAGCAAAAGCGCCATGCGCACATAGACGCCGTACTGTACCTGACGGAAATAGACGGCTCTGGGATCGCTGTCAACCTCAACAGAAATCTCATTGACACGGGGAAGCGGATGCAGCACAATCATATCCTCTTTGGCAAGCTCCATTTTTTCTGTATCGAGAATGTAGTAATCTTTTAGGCGTACATAATCCTCCTCATTAAAGAAGCGCTCTTTCTGTACACGTGTCATGTATAAAATGTCAAGCTCCGGCATGACGTCCTCTAATTTCCGCACTTCCCGGAACGGAATCTGCTTTTCACGCAGCATTTCTATAATATAATCAGGAATTGTCAATTCTTCGGGTGAGATAAATACGAAATTGATATTTTCATAACGTACAAGTGCGTTGATAAGAGAGTGAACGGTGCGGCCAAACTTTAAATCGCCGCAAAGACCTATCGTGAAATTATCCAGTCTGCCTTTTATGGCGCGAATTGTAAGAAGATCGGTAAGTGTCTGTGTGGGATGCTGGTGTCCGCCGTCACCTGCGTTGATAACAGGAATTGTGGAATGAGAAGCGGCTACCATAGGAGCTCCTTCTTTTGGATGGCGCATCGCACAAATATCTGCAAAGCAGGATATCACGCGGATTGTGTCCGAAACGCTCTCGCCTTTAGAAGCGGAAGAGCTGCCGGCATCCGAAAATCCGATTACGGATCCGCCTAAATTCAGCATTGCAGTCTCAAAGCTCAGGCGGGTACGGGTGCTTGGCTCATAAAAACAGGTCGCAAGTTTTTTTCCCTCACAGCTGTGCGCATATTTTTCGGGATTTTTTTCGATATCCTCGGCAAGCACAAAAAGCTGATTCAGCTCTTCAACCGAGAAATCTAACGGTCTCATTAAATGTCTCATATAATCCTCCATTTTTATCAGAGTTCGTGAATTAATACATACTTGTGTCCGTGTCGCTTCGACACAAACATTGCATGAAAAGCGGGCACAAGTATAAGTAGCATGGCGCATGTACGCTCAGCGCAACGAGTGCGCTGAGCTGTTGCAAAATTTTTTATGCTTTTTGTGATATCATAGCAGATTGATATATCGGATTCAAGACTTATTTTATAGAATGGAAAAAAATTTATTGTATAAAATTTTTAATTTATATACAAAATTGACAAATTATATGATAATATGGAACTATCATACAGTATTATAGAGCAGGCAGGGGTTTAGGAGGGATAAAATCATGGAGTTTCAGGAGAGAAAAAGGTGGCTGTTTTTCGGACTGCCGTTTACGTTTACGGTATATACGGTAAAAGAGGAGGTTATCACTGTAAATACAGGCTTTTTAAATAAAGAAGAAAACGACTGTTACATGTACAAGGTGCAGGACGTGACATTAAAGACCTCCCTTTTTGAGCGGATTTTCGGGCTTGGCACGATAGTGTGCTACACAGGTGATACGACAAGTTCGCAGTTGATTTTGGAGCATATAAAAAATGCGAAAAAGATAAAGGGATTTATTTTGGAGCAGTCGGAGACTGCAAGAAGAAAGCGCCGCACTATGAATACACTTGATATCGGGGCAGGTGGGTATGACGACGTTGACGGCGAATAATTATGAAAGAGACAACAGCGCGGCTGTCTTGGGAGTGCCGGATTATATAGAGGAAGCAGAGTACGCTTATACGGCGCAGGACGAGGAGCGGGCAAAAAGGCGCAGAGAACGAATTAAACAAATGAAGCGTGAAAAGGAAAGACAGCTTCAAAGACGTAAGCTGGCGGCTCCACTGGCGCTTGCAGTATTGGTTTGTATCGTGCTGGCTGCTGTGGGTATAAAAGCAGTAGTAGGAAAGCACGCGACGCAAAAAGCACAAAGTACAAAGAATCTGCCTGTAGAGCATTTATCGGAGTCAGCGCAGGAAGCGGTAAGCATGACAAAGGCGGAAACGGAAGCAGGCAGTGGCAAAGGGAAGGATTTTGAAATAGCAGTAGATATAAATCTTGCGTGCGCCGACATTACGGCTTCCTTTGTTGGAATACAGGAAAAACAGCGCACATTTATTATTGAGGCACAGGCGCTTCAAACGCTTGGCGGAAAAAGCAATGAGCCTGCACTTGTTGCGCAGTCTGATGAAAATACGATTGGTTCGATTGGCGATTCTGTGAGTGAAAACATTATTTTTATTGATGTAGAAAGCGGACGTATCCTTGCGCAGCAGGAGGCAAGGATGCGTATCAGCCCTGCGTCAATGACAAAAATATTGACTGTGCTTGTCGCCGCAGAGCATATAACGGATGCAGATGACACTTTTGAGATTACAATTGATATTACGGATTATAGTTTTTTGAATAAATGCAGTAATGCCGGTTTTGAGGTTGGTGAGCGTGTGACTGTAAGGGATTTGTTTTACGGAACCGTTTTACCATCCGGTGCAGACGCGGCAGTGGGACTTGCAAAGTACGTGTCGGGATCGCAGGAGGAATTTGTAAAGCTGATGAATGATAAGCTCGAGGAGCTTGGTCTTTCCAAAACGTCTCATTTTACAAACTGTGTGGGAATCTATGAAGAAAATCATTACAGTACGGTTTATGACATGGCTGTCATCATGAAAGCGGCATATGACAATCCGTTTTGCCGGGAGGTTCTCTCAAGGCACATTTATACATCATCGCCGACAGCGGAGCATCCGGACGGCATTACCATGTCCAACATTTTCCTTAGAAGAATAGAGGACAGGGATACGCATGGGGAGGTGCTTTGTGCAAAGACCGGCTTTGTAGACCAGTCGGGAAGCTGCGCGGCAAGCTTAAGTGTCGGAAATGACGGAAAACTGTATATCTGTGTGAGCGCGCACTCCACAAGCAGCTGGCGCTGCATTAGAGACCACGTAGCGTTTTATCAGTATTTTCTGCCATAGGCTTTATGAGGACATGCTCAAATAAAAGTCCTGCCACAGACCACAAAGGGAGGAAATCAAGGCGTATCAGTCCATTGACGTGCCAGCGGTGGCGTCCGTAATTCCAGGGACATACCGAATATTTTGATAAAAGCGTTCCGCTTAGAAATTCTGCGGTAAAGATAGATGCGGCATAAAAAAGACCGCGCAGCGGAAATGATAAATTTTTCACAAGAAAAAAAGCAGGTTTGAAAAAGGCGGCACATCCGTATATGGGAAACATATAAAGGGAAGTCTGCCCGACCAGCTGCATTTCGCGGCGGCGAAGAGAGCCGATTGCGGTAAACACAATTTCCATGCACCACCCAATCACGCCGCACTTGATAAAATCTTTGAATAAACTAAAAAAAGGTAAGGGATTCACTTGTTTTTTCATGCTATAAGCATAACCTGTAATCCCTTACCTTATTCATTATTTGCTTCCTTTACTGATTTCTTCTAATGCGACTCTTGAGGCTTCATCAAAGGTTGTGACATTGACAGGGCCTGCCGCGGAGGTCTTATATACAGGAGTTGTGCTTCCAAATCCCGTAAAATACACATAGCCGGAGGTGGCATTAATGTTTGAATGTGCACCGTCTCTTACCACCTCCATATCGGAGCCGTCACGCCTTATGCGCTTTAACTGCGGTGTTTTTCCGGATGTTTGGTAGTATATATAGCTGTCGGTGAGATTAATCAGATCCGTTCTGTCGCTGTCAAGCAGTGTCTTTTCACCTGTTGTAATGTCAAGCCGGACAAGGGAATAGTTATCGTGAATGTCAATTCCGTAAACAATATTTCCTTCGATAATCGGCATGTAAATGTCGTCCGCAAGTACCTGCCTTGAGGCTTTTGAGCTTAAATTGTACGCCATAAGATGCAGGTTGTCTTCATTATTAATGTAGTAGAAGGTTCCGTCCTGCACGCTGACGGGAAGGATATCAAGCGGAAGGAGCGTTTCCTTATTTTCGCCGTCAATGCCGATGCTTTTTAGAGAAATCTCATCATCTGAGCTGGTATAATAAACGGTATTGTCCGCCAAAATTACATACTTTCCAAGAACGCGGTCAAGGCATGCAACATCTTTCGGGTTTGTCTTTTTTGCGCGGTAGATGCCGGTGGTGCTGATAAGAAAACCAAGTCCTGCGCTTCCGCCGGAGCCTCCCTGATAGTAATAGAGATAGTTACTGTCCGCATTGATGCTTGCTACCTGTGTGGTAAGCAGCTTTTTCATCTCCGATTCGTCAGGGCGCATGCAGTAGAGCGCATTGGAATCATACGGGTTTGAAAAGTAAACGAATCCGTCGCTTTCACAGAAAAGACCGCCGTTGTATAAATTTCCGGAAGTGTTTCCGATCGTGCCCGGCGGATTTTCCGGAATACGCTTTGCGAAATTGCTTAGAACAAATAATCCTGCACAGATTAACACTGCAAAAACTGTGCAGATAATTGCAATCACTTTTTTCTTCATTTGTCGAGTCCCCCTTAAAAATATCTTTAATACTTTTATTATAATGAATTTGTTACAAAATGAAAAGAATTTGAGAAGAAATTGTTATTATTTTTTTACAAAACGAAGCAGATGTGATAATATATAAAAAAGGCAGAGCCAAATATCACGGGAGGATAAAAACGAATGAATTTATCTCAGCTTAGAGAAACGCTTGACGATATTGACCAAAATATCGTAGCGCTTTACGAAAAAAGAATGGAAGTATGTGCACAGGTTGCGGCATATAAAATAGAGAATGGAAAACGTGTGTTTGATAAGGAAAGAGAACAGCAGAAGCTTGACAGTGTGAGTGCGCTTACCCACAATGCGTTTAACGCACGCGGAATCAGGGATTTATTTGAACAGATTATGGCAATCAGCAGAAAGCTCCAGTACCAGCTGATTGCGGAGCATACGGGCGGCGGACGGCTTTCGTTTACTGAGCTTGAGCGGTTTGACGTAAAGAAATGCCGCGTGGTATTTCAGGGAGCAGAGGGCGCATATTCGCAGGCAGCTATGATGAAATACTTTGGAGAACAGGTGGACAGCTTTCACGTCGATACATTTCGGGACGCAATGCTTGCAATTGACGAGGGAAGTGCAGACTTTGCCGTGCTTCCGATTGAAAACTCGTCGGCAGGAATCGTGAGTGAAATTTATGACCTTTTGGTGGAGTTTGAGAATTATATCGTCGGTGAGCAGATTATCAAAATAGAGCACTGCGTTATGGCGGCGCCGGGTACAAAGCTTGAGGATATCAAAACCGTATATTCGCATCCGCAGTCTCTGATGCAGAGCGCGCATTATCTTACGGAAAAGGGCTGGCAGCAAATCAGCATGAAAAACAATGCGTTTGCGGCAAAGAAGGTAGCCGCGGAAAAGGACAAGACGCAGGCAGCCATAGCAGGAGAGACGGCAGCAGGCATATACGGGCTGGAAATCCTTGAAAGGGGCGTGAACGATTTAAAAGAAAATTCGACGCGTTTTATCATTGTGACAAATCAGAAGGTGTTTGTAAAAGAGGCTTCCAAAATCAGCCTTTGCTTTGAATTAAGCCATGAGAGCGGCGCGTTGTACCACGCGCTTTCCCATATGATGTACAACGGGCTGAATGTGACGAAGGTCGAATCAAGACCGCTTCCCGGAAGAAACTGGGAATACCGGTTTTTCCTCGACTTTGAGGGAAATCTTACAGACAGTGCAGTAAAGAATGCACTCAGAGGACTGAGAGAGGAAACACATAATATGAAAATACTCGGAAACTATTGATCAAAGCGGAGGGGAGTGTGAAAAATAAATTTTTCACACAGTAAATTTGTGCATGCGCTCAAATTCGCAGATCTGTTGGGAATGGAGGTAATTATGGCATACAAAACATTTGCGGCGATTGATGTGGGTTCGTATGAGCTGGCGATGAAGATTTATGAAATCTCCGTCAAAAACGGGATTAAGGAAATCGATCATATCAGGCATCGTATAGAGCTTGGAACGGACTCCTATTTTACAGGAAAAATCAGCAATGACAGGGTTGATGAGCTGTGCAGAATGCTTATCGAGTTTACCCACATTATGGAATCCTACAAAGTGGACGATTATAAGGCATACGGCACCAGCGCCATAAGAGAGACGGAAAATTCCATGATTTTACTGGATCAGATACAGGCTAAGACCGGTATCAAAATCGAAGTTTTAAGCAACTCCGAACAGCGTTTTCTGGATTATAAATCCGTTGCGTCTGTCGGGCGGGATTTCCAGAAAATCATTGAGAAAAGTACGGCATTTATTGACATTGGAGGCGGCAGTATCCAAATTTCACTGTTTGACGAGGACAGTCTTGTGACCAGTCAGAATATCCGCCCGGGCGTGCTGCGCATGCGGGAAGAGCTGACACGCGTGTCATATCGCAGCTATCAGCTTGAGGAGCTGGTAGAGGAGATGTTTCGCGGAAATCTTGAAATTTTTAAGAAGCTGTTTATCGGAGACCGGAAGATACAAAACATTATTCTTGTAGATGATTATACTTCGCTTATTTTGCAGAAAAATTATTTAAAGACAAACAAAAAGGGACATGTCAACACAGAAATCTTTTTGGAGTTTGTAGATTCGCTGAAAAAGAAAAAAACGAAGGAAATTGCGTATTCGCTTGGAATCGCGCAGGAGAATATTTCACTTTTGTATATTTCATCACTGATGATCAAACATATGATTCAAATGTTGGGAGCGGAAATCTTATGGGCTCCCGGCGTCAGTCTGTGTGACGGTATGGCTTATGAATATGCAGAGCAGAATAATCTCCTGTCCGCATCGGGGAAGGATACCGCACATGATTTCGAGCAGGACATTCTCGCCTGCGCAAGGGATATCAACAGGCGCTATCATTGTATCGAGAGCATAACATTGGAGCGGGAGATGACCGTTCTGACGATTTTTGACAGTATCAGTAAAAATTACGGGCTTTCCAAACGCGACAGACTGCTTTTGCAGCTTTCGGCAATCCTAAGTGAGTGCGGCAGATACATCAGTCTTTCCAATGTGGGAGACAGCGCTTACGGTATTATCATGGCTACGGAAATTATCGGACTCTCTCATTTGGAGCGGGAGATTGTGGCAAGTATCGTAAAATATTCAAAAGAGAGCTTTGAATATTATGATACTCTCGAGGCGATGGATATTAATTCTTACCTTAGGATTGCAAAGCTTACAGCAATTATCCGGCTTGCTCAGGGGCTGGATTTAAGTCATAAAGGCAAGTGTGAGCATATGAAAATCACAAATGATGACAATAAAATGATACTGACAGTGGAAACAAACGCAGATATGACGTTAGAGATTGAGCTGTTTGACCAAAACGCCATGTTCTTTGAGGAAGTATTTCATATTAAACCTGTGATCAGGCAGAAAAAGAGTAATATTTAGGGAGGGTATTCATGGGCGATAAATCAAATAATAAGATGGATTATAAAAAATCGGAATATTATTTAAATCGGGAGCTGAGCTGGGTACAGTTTAATCACCGCGTGCTTGGCGAGGCAAAGGATAAGAACATACCGCTTTTTGAACGGCTGAAATTTTTAAGCATCACGGCATCGAATCTCGATGAATTTTTTATGGTGCGTGTCGCATCGTTAAAGGATATGGTGAATGCGGGATACACAAAAAAGGATATTGCCGGAATGACGCCAATGGAGCAGCTTGGTGCGGTAAACAAGGCGACACATGAGCTGGTAGGGATGCAGTACGCTGTTTTTAACCGCTCTCTTTTGCCCCTGCTTGCGCAAAACGGTTTGATTATCGTGGAAAAGCACGAGGACTTGAGCGATGCGGATTGCAAATTTGTTGACCGGTATTTTCAGGACAATGTTTATCCGGTGTTGACACCGATGGCGGTAGATTCCTCAAGGCCATTTCCGCTGATTCGAAACAAGACATTAAATTTGGGCGCTTTGGTTTATATCAAGGAGGAGAAAGGGAGAAAGCATCTGTTTACGAAAAAGTCGGCACAGGCAAAAGAACTGGAGTTTGCCACTGTACAGGTGCCGGGAGGCGTCCCCCGTATCGTGCAGCTTCCTGAGGGGGAAAACGGCGAGAAACGTGTAATTCTTTTGGAGCAGATTATTGAGCGCAATATGGATAAGCTGTTTTTAAATTACCATATCGAATGCGTTTTTCCGTTTCGGGTAATGCGGAATGCGGACTTTTCCATTCAGGAGGAAGATGCGGAGGATTTATTAAAGGAAATCGAAAAGCAGCTGAAAAAAAGGCAGTGGGGACAGGCAATCCGTCTTGAGGTGGAGGAGGGGATTGAAAAGCGCCTGCTGAATGTGATTCAGAAGGAGCTGATGATTGATGAGCGGGATATCTACAATATTCCCGGACCGCTCGACCTGACATTTTTGATGAAAATGTATGGATTGGAGGGTTTTGAGCATCTGAAATACAAGCCCTATAAGCCGCAGCCTGTACCCGGGCTGGAAGCGGGGGCAAGCATTTTTGAAGAGATTAAAGAGCGTGATATTCTGCTGCACCATCCGTATCAGACGTTTGCGCCTGTTGTTGATTTTATCAAGCAGGCTTCGAGAGACCCCAAGGTGCTTGCAATCAAGCAGACCCTGTACCGTGTGAGCGGCAACTCGCCGATTATCGCAGCGCTTGCGCAGGCGGCGGAAAACGGAAAACAGGTGTCAGTGCTTGTGGAGCTGAAAGCGCGGTTTGACGAGGAAAACAATATTGTCTGGGCAAGAAAGCTGGAGCAGGCGGGCTGTCATGTAATATACGGACTTGTGGGACTCAAAACGCACTGCAAAATAACGCTTGTGGTGCGGCGTGAGGAGGAAGGAATCCGCAGGTATGTGCATCTTGGCACGGGAAATTACAACGATTCCACGGCAAAGCTTTATACGGATTTGGGACTGCTTACCTGCAATGAGGCGATTGGCGAGGACGCGACGGCGGTGTTTAACATGCTTTCCGGATACTCGGAGCCGCTTGGGTGGAATCATTTGGCATTGGCGCCGCTTTGGCTGAAGGATAAATTTTTATATCTGATTGAACGCGAAAAAGAGAATGCAATCGAAAAGCGTCCGGCAAGAATTGTGGCAAAGATGAATTCTCTTTGCGATGCGGATATTATCAAGGCATTGTATGAGGCGGCGGCAGCCGGCGTAAAGATTGAGCTGATTGTCAGGGGAATTTGCTGTCTCAGGACAGGCGTTGAGGGGACGGACGACAACATCAGCGTGCGCTCCATAGTCGGAAATTTTCTTGAGCATGCAAGAATTTTCTATTTTGAGAACGGGGGCGCCTGTGAGATTTATATGGCAAGTGCGGACTGGATGCCGAGAAATCTGGAAAGGCGTGTGGAAATTCTGTTTCCGATTTTAAATCCGGAGCTAAAAGATGCAGTGTGGCATGTGCTGGAGGTGCAGTTGAATGATACGCAGAAGGCGCAGGAGCTGAAACCGGATGGAAACTATGAAAAGGTTGACAGACACGGTAAGGATTTGTACAATGCACAGGAGGAGTTCTGTAAGGAATACACGGTGCTTGCGGCAAAGGAGCATAAACTTGAGAAACAGGCGCGGGTATTTCAGCCGGAATATAAAAATTGAGAAGAGGTAACAACTTGCAGCTTAGAAAGGAGCATGACCGGAAATATGGTAAAGTTTGTGCTTGCCTCGGGTTCGCCGAGGCGTAAGGAGCTTTTGGAACAGCTTGGACTGGAATTTGAAATTTCGTCGGCGCATGGCGAGGAAATTATCACAAAGACATTTCCTTCGGATATTGTGGAAGAGCTGTCACGGCAGAAGGCAAATGAAGTGGCAGGGCGGTATGCAGATACATGTAAAAATGACACATGTGTCATAATTGGTGCGGATACGATTGTCGCGTTCGGAAATGAAATCATGGGAAAACCGCAGGATAACGAAGATGCCGTGCGTATGCTCACGCAGCTTGCGGACAATACACATCAGGTTTATACGGGCGTAACGCTTGTGATTTTGGAAAACGGCAAAAAAAGGGTATTGACATTTCATGAGAAGACAGATGTGCATATGTACCCGATGACGAACGCGCAGGTGCAGGCGTATGTGGCGACGGGAGAGCCTGTGGACAAGGCGGGAGCGTATGCCATTCAGGGAAAATGCGCCGCATACATCAAAGGAATAAACGGAGAGTACAATAATGTGGTAGGCCTTCCGGTGGCGAGGCTTGTGCAGGAGCTTTTGGCTTTGGGACTGGTACAGTAATTGAAGAAAGGCAGGGATATGATATGAACGAATATGATGAGGCAGTATTAAATTGTTTTTTGGAAAAACAGCTGCAGCTGTTTCCGGAAAAAATAGCGGAATCAATTGACGAGGCGGAGGCGTTCCTTGAGGAGTGTGTAGCGGTGGTTGTGGACTCTGTTGACGAGGTGTGGGAATATTTCGACGAGGAAGGTGTTGACCTTGAAGAACAGAATAAAGAAGACATTCTGACCGCGCCAGAGGTTTTTGAAGTCGGTGATGGCAGGTATCTGATTGTAGAAAGTTAAGTGTGAAATCAGGGATTTCACACAGCAAATTTGTCCCTTGGCATAAATTCGCAGGTAATGGTAACAGCATAGGGGGTATTGTAAGCGCAGATATGCGCAATTGGAGGTAAAAGTGGAAAGAAAGTCGAACATTTCAGTATGGCAGGTTGGCCTTTTTGAGGGCTTTGACAAGGACATCATGGTAATGCAAAGAGACGAGGAGGAAGTTTTTGACGATGCAATCCATGTGTTTTTTGAGCGGGAATATTATGACGCGTATGTGGCGAAGGCAGTAAAGTATAGCAGTCATCAGTATGCGTATCATGAAGATAAGCTTGGCGAGGTGGTAAATCAGGTCTTTGAGGAAGCGATACCGGGGCTTGTGATTCATATGAACACCAGTACGGACGCGAATGCGCCGAAAAATCAGCTATGCGATGAGAAATATATCTCGGCAAAGGAGTTGACCGGGTATCGGGATGCGGCAGAAAGTTATCATCTGCTGTATACGACATCAATTGACCGTTGTGTAAAGGAAAAAGCAGTTGCCGCCCTTTGGACAAAGTATGTCTATATTATCGGTCAGCTTCCCGATGTCAGAAAAAAGCCTGCGGAGGGGGAAAAGCAGATTTTTGAGCTGATGACCATAAAACGCAAGTATGACAACAGCAATGCGACGGCAGAGGATTTTGACTATGAGTCGTTAAAGGTGTTTCTGACAGCGGAGAGTGCGATGCGTTATAATCCCGATAAAAAGCCGGTCGGCAAGTATAAGCTTTCCATGCTTTCGCAGCTGGTACGCGGAAAGCTTCGCGTGATTATTGAGCCGCACAGAAGCTATTGGCTTGAGTATGATCCGGCAAATATTGATATTGTAGAATATCTGGATATTCCAAAATATGACGAGCCGATGGTAATAGAGCGGATTAAAGCATATGATAAAATGGAGCGGATTTACATCTTGTTAAATCCGATTCACAGTGATTACAGGGTATCTCTCGGAAATCCTTTTTTGATGAAGCACAATGAGAAACACATTATGATGTATCTTTTTGAAAACCACGAGGATGCGGTAAACTATGTGCTTCAAAATCAAAATGTGCTGCCGGTATTTGATTCCACGTTTCCGATTGGCGTGCTCGACGGTAAGGAGCGGCTTTATCAGCTGAAAACGGTGGTTACGCTTGCCGCTAAGCTTGGGGTAACGACGGTATGCCTTGACGCGGATACAAAGCATTCCATTGCCTGTGATATCGGATATTTTAAAAAGGCGGTGGGGTATACGAAGCCTGTCGAGGATTTGCTGTTAAGGGCAGATTTGGAAAAAGTCATGCGCGAAGAGAACGGAGAGAAGAAATACCGGCTTCCGATTGTGCCGTTTTATGATCAGCATAACGACTATGATATCAGTGAGGAGAGAATGGCAGAGCTTATTTCCCATCTGGACAATGATTTTGACAATGGATTTGCGTATATGGCTTTGCTGGATGTTCCAGAGATTATGGTGATTATGGGGGAGGCGGCAAAACGCTTTGACAAGGCAAGGAATGAGAATGATGAGGAAAGCAGGAACTATTATAATCATATTTTAAGCAGAATTATGATTATGCTGACAGAGGCGCTTTGTGAGAAACCTTATATCTATGCGCTTAGACAGGAAGACGGTGATTTTGCGCTGCGCAACAATATGGTATACCTTGTCGTGACAAACCGGTTTGAAGCAGGAAGAAGGGGCGAGGGAAGGCTGACACCTGCAGGAATTGATAATCCGCAGTTTATGGAAAAGCTCTGTGAAAAGAGCAGGGTTGCAGCGCTTACGGACGGACCCAATATGGTATGTATTGTTGATACCATGCTGATGAATGAGGCGGCAAAGCAGTGGAAAAAAACGGAAGCTTTAAGAGAAGAGATTTTAATCTACATGACACAGGGCTGTGGTCTGGCTTACGATGAAGCCGTTCGTTCTTATAAGAGGCTGAAATCAGACAATGATATTTTCGTGGAATTCGTTTCGGCTGTGAGAAACGGAGAATACCCGCCAATGGCGATGCTGGAGGTTGCGGGATATACTGCAAAAACACTTGCAGACGAGTTTGGATTCAATATGCTGCAGGCATATGACGGCATTCTTTCCCTGAAAGAGGACAAAGCATATCTTGAGAAGTACAAAAAGAAGGCTTGAATGATTTGTACTTTGTCGGCGGTTGTGATATAATACAAAATGACGCACGTTGTTTGTACGAATATTAGAATGCCGCAGGCGTCGGCGGTGGAAAGGGAACGAAACGTATGAAATCTCAGAGACATTCAAGAAAAGAGTTTATCACCATACTTTTTGTTTCCAATACGGGAGGGAAAAACAAGGAATATCATATAGCCCGCCCGCTCTATAATCTGTTTCGGTTTGTACCGTTCATTATAGCGGCAGGTTTCCTTACTATGGCAGCTTTCCTTTATTTTAATTACAAGGAATTAGCCACGCTCCGCACACAGTTGGAGCCGTACCGGAAACAGATTGAGCAGTTGGAGACATCACAGGAAAGCCTAAGCGCTGAAAATACGAGGCTGATTGCTGAAAACGAGCAGTTAAAGCAGGAGGCAGAAGCGGATGAAGTATCTACGGTAGAAGAGACACAGCCCGGAGAAAACCCTTATCAGGACGCACCCGATGGATATCCTTATACAGGTGCAGGCGGTATGCTGGTTTCTTCTTATTCCGAACAGCAGCCGTATATGTCAATTAACACACATACGGATGGTGAAATTATTGCCGCGGGCGACGGGACAGTGATTTCGGTCGGCGCAGACGATACTTATCCGATTATCGTAGAGATACAACATGAAAACGGCTACATAACGCGCTACGCAAGCAGGCAGGCAGCGCAGACACAGCTGCAGGAGAACACACAGGTCAAGACAGGTGATACGTTATTTACGATTACCGTTGACGATACACAATTTGATTATCAAATTGTTTTTGAAAATGAACCAATTGATCCGCTTTTGGTTATTGAAGCAAAGGGATAAAAGGAGGAATTATGGCTATGTTGCGTAAAAGCACGCCTTCTGCATCGGAGGCAAATGTAAAAGTAAACACACTGATTGGCGACGGAACAGTTTTTGACGGCAATTTAACGGCGTCGGATTCCATCAGGATTGACGGTACGATTAACGGGAACTGCTCGTGTGACTCAACGCTTGTTATTGGTGAGACCGGGCATGTTTTCGGAAATATTACCGTCCAGAATATCATTATTTCAGGGGAAGTGAAAGGTGATATTATTGCAAAAGGAAAGTTGGAATTTCTTTCTACGGGAAGACTGACCGGAAACATTACCGCCAATACCCTTGTTATTGACGAGGGCGCTTATTTTGACGGTAAATGCGCCATGACATCGGACAATTCGTTGTCAACATTCGGTCAGCAGGAGGATTAGGAGCCGGACTGTAACAGAAGAAATATTTCACGTCTCAATTGAGGGAAAGGAAAACAATGAAAAGACCGCAAAAAAAGAACAAAAAGTTGTTGGCTATGCTTTTAAGTATGGCTATGATATTTACATCAATACCGCAGGGGATGCAAGCGTATGCGGCGGAAACGGTCGAAACAGTGCAAACAGACGAAAGTGATGTGGACAATGTGGCAGCAGACGAGAATGTTTCTGTGAGTGAGGAAGCAGGGGAAGAAGCTTCTGTGCCGGCAGAAACAGATGCTGCTAATGAGGAAACAAAAGAGGATAGTCTTAGCACTGAGGAGACGAAAGAGGATGGTCTTAGCACTGAGGAGACAGAAGAGGAGCGTTTTAGTACTGAGGAGACAGGTTCGGACAATGCAGGCAGTGAGGCGGTTGATGAGTATGGTTCCGATACTGTGCTGACGGAGGAAGAGGTATCGTCTGAGGAAACATCGTCTGAAGAAATGTCTTCCGGGGAAATGTCGTCTGAGGAAGAAGAGAGTGAAACAGAAGAGGAGACAGATGAAGTATCTTTAAAGACTGCTGCCAGAAATGCATCAACCGCCAGAGCATCTGATTTTTCCAGTGTCGGAGGATGGAACGAAAGTATTTATGCAGAGATAGCAGGAATAGCAGATACAGATGTTACGGAAGTCAGATACTCAGGTGCGGTGAGCGGAGTGCTTGATGACAGGGATTTGGCTTATCTGGTAAGGAAAAGCGGAAAAGGTGTCCGTATTGATGTTCCGGGATTGAAGGCAGGTACATATACACTTACGGTAAAGGTGGGACAGGAGAGTGTGCTGACAAAGAGCGGTATTAAGGTTTATGAATATGACCGTTCCGGATTTGCACATTTTAAATACAGTGATGGCGTCGGAGCATATAATGATGATGGTACTTTAAAAGATGATGCAATTGTTCTTTATGTTACGGATGAAAATAAAAATGATGTGGAACTTACGGTCGGAAAAATTACAGTAAGAGGCATTGGGAATATTTTGAATTCCGTAGGACAGGACGCCGGAGGCGGAAAGACGAGCAATGGAGGTAAGGCAAATACCAATCAGGGTATTATTAAGGAGCTTGCAAAAGCAGGTAAGCCGCTTGTAGTTCGTTTTATTGGAACGGTGTCTGATTCGGGTCTTTATGAAAAAGGAACGTTTAACGCAGCATCAAAATGCTTAATTGAAGGTCTTACGACGTATAGTTCTGTGGATAATGGCGGAACTGTGGGAGATAACGGACATATGGCGCGTATACAGTCCGGTAAAGATATTACGTTTGAAGGTATCGGATATGACGCTGTAATTGACGGTTGGGGATTCCATTATATCGCGCAGACCTCAGACCCTGAATTCGGCAAAAGCTTTGAAGTGCGTAACCTTACGTTTATTAACACGCCTGAGGACGCGATTGGTATGGAAGGACAGCAGGCGAGCAAAAACGCAGGCGCAGATATTACGGCAAGTGTTGAACGCTGTTGGATTCACAACAATGAATTTTACTGTCCAAGTATCACAAGCCCGGCAGAATCAGATAAAGGTGAGGGTGATGGTTCGGTAGATTTTAAGAGAGGTCAGTATTTTACCTGTAGTTATAACTATTTTGACAGCTGTCATAAGACGAATCTTGTAGGATCGGCGGATTATTCGCTTCAGTTTAACCTGACATATCATCATAATTACTGGTATATGTGTAAGGCGAGAGGACCTCTTACGCGCAGGGCGAATGTACATATGTACAATAATGTTGTTGATATGCAGACAGACTATGCACAGAATACAAGGGCAGATGCATATATATTCTCTGAATACAATATTTTCTACGCATGCAAGAGCCCGCAGGCTGTTGAGGGCGGTGCAATAAAGAGCTATAATGATTCGATTTCAAGTGTAATATGGAACAAGGGTTCAGCGGCAACTGTAGTTACGGATAAATCGGAATATGTGTCAAATAATTGTCAATTCTCGGCAAGGGGGATTAAGTATGATAAATTTGATACAGATTCGTCACAGTCTTATATTCCGGATAATAATTATGAACTGCAAACAGATTTTGCGGATTTGAGAAAAGTAATTGCAGCACAAACAGGTGTACAGGAAAAGAGTCCAAAGCGTCCTGAATCGGTTTCGAAAAGTGAGTATTCTGTAATATCAAGAATGGCAAGTAATGTGAATCAGTTTGATTCCCTTCCGCAAGACCTTGTACCGGGTAAGATTTCAAAAAGTGTGTATGCTTTTGAAGTTGGTGCAGCTTTTGATTTGCAAGTGGAATATGCAAGCGGTTCGAAGGCAGTTAAGGGAGTTCTTGTAAACGAGGAAGGCGAAAGTCTGCTTACCGGAGACGGAAATGCAATAAATCTTCCGGCGGGCCGATATATGATACAGGCTGAAAATTTTCAACCGGGAGATCCAACAAAAGGTACAATTGTTGTTTTTAAGGATATGACGATTAACAGCTTGAAAATTTCGCAGCATGATGAAAATGCGCATTATCACAAATGGGAATTGGATTCTACACAATCAGTAGAGGCTGCTTGTACAGAAGAAGGCAAGAATGTATATGTATGTAAGGGATCAGGAACATGTGAAGATAATAATGGTATCAAAGAAGAAACAGTTCCGGCACTTGGCCATTCTTATTCAAAATGGACAGTAGATAAGCCGGCGACTGAGACGGAAGCAGGTAGTGAGAGCCGTACATGTACAAGATGTGGTGATAAGCAAACACAGGAAATTCCGGCGGGTGGTTCGGGCACAAGCGGCGGAAATACAGGTGGCAACACTGTGGCAGGAGATTATGTACTGTACTTTACAGGAAAGAAGTTAAATGGTGATACTGACTTTTTCAGTGTAATCAATGGAAACTATAAAGATGGACAAAGCCCTGTAACTGTCAATGGTGAAGAATACACAGACGGTCTTAAGATGGAGTCAAAAACGCAGTTATCTTTCTCATGTAACAGTGGCGCAACGCTGGTTATGGCATTTGGGGCAGCAAGCAAAAAGGTAAATGTAGATGGGGCAGCATATACAACGGATGCAAAAGGGTTTGTTACAATAGAAAATTTATCGAGCGGTTCGCATACGGTAACAAAAGGCGATAGTATGAATTTATTTTATGTATCTGTCGCAAACGGAGCGTCGTCCGATAAATGTACAATTTCTTTTGAATACAATTATGATGATTCGCCGGATGCAAGAACAATAACGGTTTCTAAAGGAACGTCCTACGCATCTGTCGAAACCTTAGTGCCGTCATCATTTACGAGAAGGGGATACACGCTTAAAGGATTGTATACAGATGCAGACTGTATGAAACCGGTTACGTATCCATATGAAGCAAATGGAAATGTAACACTTTATGCAGATTGGGAAGCAACTAGCGATGATGAAGTTACATATTCCCTGATATTTGATTCAAATGGCGGTTCAGTAGTTACAACCGTTAGAGTATCACAATCGCAGGTTTACGAAATTAAACAAAGACCGACAAAAAATGGCTATACGTTTGCCGGTTGGTATGATGCGTTGGAAGGCGGCAAACTTGTAGATAAGGTTGACGGCTCGAAGCTGACTGGAAATATTACCGTGTATGCACATTGGAGTGCGTCGGAAGCAGACAGTCTTTCGCTTGACTGTAAAAAGGATCTTGTGGTTGGTGATATCAAAGAAAAAACTACAGTCAATGGATTTACGATTCATGCACTGGAAGGCGGCGGGGGCAGCACTCAGGATAAACCGAAATATTATATGACAGTTAAGGAAAGCGATGGATTGTACACAAATGGTGTACTATTATCAGATAAGAGCATTTCGGGGAATGAAGACGGACTGTTAAAATCTATTGAGTTTACAACAAAAGATTCCGGTGTTCTGATTGTAGATCTGGCATTGTCAGGAAAGCCGGCATCTGATGGCAAATATGAACTTGTTCTTGCAAAGAAATTATCTGACAATTCGTTGGAGGAGGTCATCATTGCTCCTATTACGACTGGTACAACAAAAACGACAAAAGAATTTGATATAGATGAGGCAGGTACATATTACTTATATGCGCAGGGTGACAAAGGAGTTGTATATTATAGCCTGAAAGTTACGCAGAAGTTATATACAATTGTTTACCGGACGGGAAACGGGACAGCGCCGAATAATCTTAAAACGTCTGCAAAGGCAGGAGATGTAATTCAAATACCTGACTGCACACCGGAGTCGGGATATGCTTTTAAGGGGTGGTCATTGGACGGTGGCACTACGGTATTTAAGGATTCTTATACTGTAAAAGCAAAGGATGCATCAGGCAGTGTTATAGTAATTTCGGCAGTTTATGAGCAATCAGATGAAAAACCAGATGAAAAACCAGTGATATATACTGTGAAGTATGATGCAAATGGCGGTACGCTTCCGGCAGGGGTAACGGGAACAGTTACTGCCGCCGCAGGAGATGCGATAATGCTTGGCGATTGTACACCGCCAGCCGGTCAAAAGTTCCTTGGCTGGTCAGTTGGCAATTCCGATGAGATTATCATGTCTTATATTGTGAAGGAAGCAGATGCAGATACCAACAATGTCATTACACTCAAAGCGGTATATACTGTACAGGAGGATCCGACAAAGTATTTTACGGTTGTATTAGATCCAAATGGGGGTAAACTTGTTGATGACGGCGAGCTTACGAGAACGGTTGCAGAAAATGAAACAATTGATCCCGGGCGGTGTGAAAAGGCTGGATATACATTCAAAGAGTGGACGGTAGATGGTGAGCGTATTGAAATTCCTTATAAGGTTACAAAAGATGTAATACTTAAGGCTGTCTATACTGAAAATGAATTACCCGGCGAGTATAGAGGAATTTCCATCGTTGGTCTTGCGGAATCCTATGAATATACAGGAGCTAAGATTATTCCTGATATTGGTGTTGTGGATTATGATAATGGAGATGGAAAACTTTTATCACAGGGAGTTGATTACACAGTTAAATATGCAAACAATGTAAAAGTAGGAACTGCAGCAGTTACAGTAATTGGTAAAGGGAACTATGCAGGCAGGGATATTACAAAGAAATTCCGAATTGTTGAGGTGGCGACTGTCACAGAGAATTTGGCAGACTTAAAAGGAGCAAAGCTTGCGAAGATTGATGCGTTAGTCTATACAGGAAAAGCGCAGTATCCGGAATTTACGCTTACACTAAAAAATGGAAAACCGAAAAAATATAGTTATAATGAAGAAAAACGTGTGTATGAGACTGAGGATGGGACTGCAATTGCGGCAAATGTAGCTTTGTCAAATAATATCAATAAAGGAACCGCAACCATTTTGATATCAGGTGCAAAAGATAGCAAAAATAAGGCAACAAGCATTAAGAAGACATTCAAAATTGAAGCGATAGACCTCGCTAAAAATGCAGATAAGGTGAAGGTAGAGACAGATCCCGGAATATATGCCGTAAAGGGAGCAGCACCGGAAGCGATAATTGTTACGTATGATGGAGCAGCGCTGAAAAATGGTACAGATTATACGGTGAAGTATTCGGCAAACAGAAATGTTACAACACAAGCTCGTTTTGTAATTACAGGTAAGGGAAATTATGCGAAGAAATATACCGGTACATACAAGATTGGACAGCTTGATTTGAACGGGCTTGAGGTCAAAGCAGTGAATGCATATACGGGAATCAAAGCGGGGAAAGTGACGGCAACTGTAACCGATAGGAAGGGAGATACGTTGAAACCTTCACAGTACACGCTCAATATCTATAAAGACGCAGCAGGTACAACAAGATATAATCCGGCGGCTATACTGAATGGGAAAGATATCTATGTAGAAGCGGTGGCTAAAGATATCGGAAATCTGAATGGTAAGACGTTACGAACACCTTTTTCGGTAGGCACGAATATAGGCAAAGCAAAAGTGACACTCAATAAGGTGAACGGAAAGACGATTACAAAGACGTATACAGGAATGGAAATTGAGCTTGAAGAAACAGACCTGACAGTAACGATTAAGGAAGCTGGTCAAAGTAAGCTGCTTAAAATGGGAACAGATTATAAGATTGTATCCTATTCAAATAACATCAATAAAGGAACTGCAACCGCGGTTATTAAGGGAATCGGATCATATAGCGGTACAAAGACAGTCAAGTTCAAAATTGTCGGAAAGGCAATCAAGATTGACAAAGTAACAACATGGGAAGATATCCCAGACAGCATTGAGCGTCTTATGAAAAATTTATGGAATTAAAAAACAGGGAGGCACATCGGTGTCTCCCTGTAAACTAGAGACAGATAGTTATAGGGAAAGGCAGGAGTACATGATGGCGGATAATGGTAAGGTGCTGTATTACGTACAAGACGAGAATAAGCGGATACAGCTGGAGGTGCTCTGTATGGGAATGTCTTTACAGGCAAAACAGCTCAAGACATCAGATTTAAATATGCAGGTGGGAGTTCTTGCAGGAATGAAGGGACTTAAGCCTGTCAATGTGCATGCAGAGGAGAAAGCGCCTGCGATTTTTTGTATGCCTGAGGTAATTATTTTTGCGGGCGTTTCCCAAAAAATACTGGATGAATTTTTATTTTCATTCAAAAATCTGGGACTTGCCCCAATAAGGTTAAAAGCAGTTACGACTCCGAAAAATGTGGAGTGGACACTTTACCACATGATTAGAGAACTGGCGGAAGAATGTGGGCAGCTTGAAGCAGCTGCGAAGAAAAAAATAACAATCGTGGAAATGAGGCTGAAGATGTACATTGATAATTATAAGCATGATGACAACTGGCAGGACATTAAGGATTCTGCCATGAATACGATCGGGAAGACAACGGGAAAATATCCCGATTCGGAGTGGAAGCGGAAGCTGATCCTGTCAGAGCATTCTCCGATTCGGCGCATGAAATTTTACTGGCGCTGGAAGGATTTGAAGTCGTGGGTGAGTGTTCACATGGTGCGGCATAAAATCGGGATTGAACACTGGGTTTCCACACAGCGAAGCGACAGGACGGGAATCAGCCGCGATGAGCTTCCGCAGGGGGCGCTTGTCAGTCATGCATGTGAAGCCGACGCGCAGGCGTTGATTAACATCAGCAGAAAGCGCCTCTGCTCCTGTGCAAGCAAGGAAACGAGAGAAGCATGGCAGCTTGTCAAGGAAGAAATTGAAAAAACGGAGCCTGAGCTTGCCAGCTGCATGGTGAAGGAATGCATTTACCGCGGTTTCTGTCCCGAGATGTTTTCCTGCGGATACTACAAG
Organism: uncultured Lachnospiraceae bacterium; assembly: GCA_910577115.1. Classification (GTDB taxonomy): domain Bacteria; phylum Bacillota; class Clostridia; order Lachnospirales; family Lachnospiraceae; genus COE1. The sequence continues at coordinate 19,982 of CAJTMC010000026.1, read as the reverse complement.
ACGGAGCAATATGCAAAAGAGCTTGAGGAGTATCGCAAGGGAATCAATCCATAGGAGGAAATGCAAGTGGATAAAGAAACAATCATACTTGAGAGCTGGTCGCCTGTGTGCAATATACAGGCATTTGTTGAGGAAACAGACAAAAACTGTTATCTGTATCTATGGTTCTTTCCGGGGACAGACAACGCCTATGTGAAAAGCTGCTGGATCTGCAATACAGACAAAGCGCCAAAGGAGCTTGATGTGGACGGGATGCAGAACGGGTTTGCGCCGTCGATGCCCGAAGAATATATACTGCATGATGTGAACGGAATACACCTTGACCATGACAGCCTTGACCTGATTTGGTTTGAGGAAGGCGACGGGGCAGCATTGATGCAAGGGGAGGAGCTGATCTGTGTTATTCCGGGCTGGTCGGGATACAAGGGATTTATGGGGTATTCCGCATATGCAAAGGGCATGATGCCGTTTGCGTGGGAGCTTACGGAGGCGCTTGCGCTTTTATCGGAGCGAGTGGCAAAGAGTAAGGATTACTGGAAAAGCTTTGACCTTGACGGAGAATACTGGAATGTGGCGCAAAAGCAGCATATAGATACCTTGAATGCTTTCTTTGGAAATTATCAGAAATATTATGCGATTGATAACGGAGAGTTCCCGCCAAAGGCGTTGATTACAGGAGAAAAAGACGAGATATGCTATTGCGTTACGGCAGGTGTCAGTCTTCTTGTGATGCCTGCGGTGGAGCAGTATTATTATGATAATCCGAATGATTTTCGGCGCATTGAGCTTGGATATGCCACAATCAAAAAGTATGAGGGAAGCATACAGCCAATGTTGTCTTACATATCAAGCATTACAAATATTCCTTGGGACGAGGTGACTTTTTTAGGGCATGGTCATACGATACCGTTTCAGGGGATAAAGGGTTACAGTGCGGTATGGCTTTTAAATGCGGTGCTTTTAGAAGATATTGACACGCCGGAATATCAGGATATTCAAGGGGATAAAGTGAATCTTTTATGGCTTGTCCCGTTAAAAGACAGCGAGTATGAGTGGATTAAAGAACATGGCAGCGAGGAAGCGCTTGAGCGGTGTAAAAAGGCGCACGATAAGTTGATTGTGTTTGACGGGGAAGGGGTTTTGTAAAGAATTATTAAAAATAATCAATAAAAATGATTAATTTTAATCCTTTTCAAAACCTGTAAGGAATGGTATGATAAATAAAATAAAAAATAACAGCGATGAAGAGAAATAGTAATTGTGTGAAACGTTTCAGAGAGCTGCCGTTTGGTGCGAGGCAGTACGCAGAATGCAGTGAACTCGTCTTGGAGCTTTGTGCTTGAACCGATATAAAAGTATCAGTAGAGCACAACGGAATATCCCACGTTATCGGGATCAGGCATGATTGTGCCGGTGAGGGCATACCGTATGAAACGGTATGAAGTAAAGTGGTATCGCGGAAGAAACCATACATCTTTCGTCTTTACAACAAATCGTTGTAGGACGGAAGATTTTTTTGTCCAATCATACAACTTGCGAAACGTACTGACATTTGTGTAAGAGAATTTTACGGAGATTGTAAATTAAAAATTGTAACAAACAAATTGATTTGTTTTGCAGGCATTGTGCCTTTTGGCATTGTGAATAAGTTCACATGAAACTTGCAGACCTTGAAAAGAGCATGGTTATTAATATGAAGAAGTTTGATGAAGCGTATGAATTTTTAAAGGGGATGTACAGTGACGGTTACTTTCCTGATTTTCTAGTAGATAAGATTAAGACTGAGCTGGGAAAGGTGGTTGCTTTCTTGGAAACAGGCGTCACGGATGTGGAACAAATTCAGGAAAAATTTGACGCGATGACAATTGCGATTAATGACCTACAGGAAGAATTTGAAGAAAATGACAGCGAAATCGAAACAGCGGCAAGGGACTGTATTGCGACAGATGTGATAGAAATTTTGAACTGGTTTGAAATTGATATTGACGTAGAGGACGCTCTTGGAGAGAGGGACTGGTAAAATGAACAGTGCGATAGAAACCGTAGAACAGGCAAGACAAAGTTTTGACCGTATTTTGGATAATCAAAAATATGCCGGTAAAGTGATTACGCAGATGAAATTTCCTTTTGCGCAAAAGCGGAATATATTGAGATTTATAATCGAATTGCACAAAACGACAGAATGTTGTATGATATAGCAGTGAAAGACGATATTGTATGGATTCAACATATTGATGTAGGAAATACCGTTTTTGTCAGGCAGTAAATTAAGAACCATTCTTATTATATGGAAGGTTGTATGAAAATCGTAAAATCAAAATAAATCGGAGGATGATAACATGAAAAATGCAGCAAAGTACGATAAAACATATTTTTTACCGCCCGTTTGTACGTATGACTGGGTAAAGAAGGACGCAGTTACGGCGCCGCCAATCTGGTGCTCTGTGGATTTACGGGACGGCAATCAGGCATTGATTGAGCCGATGAGCTTAGATGAAAAATTAGAGTTTTTCCGGCTTTTGGTAGACATTGGATTCAAAGAAATTGAAGTTGGCTTTCCGGCTGCTTCCGAAACGGAATACGAGTTTATGCGCGCTTTGATTGAGCGGAATATGATTCCTGACGATGTAACGGTTCAGGTGCTGACACAGGCGAGAGAGCACATTATTAAAAAGACTTTTGAAGCAGTAAAAGGTGCGCCCCACGCAGTGGTTCATCTTTATAATTCCACTTCTGTTGCACAACGCGAACAAGTATTCAGAAAAAGCAAAGAAGAAATCAAGCAGATTGCAATTGACGGCGCAAAGCTTTTAAAACAGTTGGCAGATGAAACAGAGGGCAGCTTTTCCTTTGAATACAGTCCGGAAAGCTTTCATGGGACAGAGGTTGATTATGCGGTGGAGGTCTGCAACGCGGTACTGGATATATGGCAGCCGACCGCGTCAAACAAGGCGATTATTAATATTCCGACAACCGTTGAAAACGCCATGCCGCATGTGTTTGCCACACAGGTTGAGTACATTCACAAAAATCTGAAATACAGAGATGCCGTTACGCTTTCGGTGCATCCGCACAATGACAGAGGCTGCGGTGTGTGCGACGCGGAGTTTAGTATCCTTGCAGGGGCAGACCGCATTGAAGGAACGCTTTTTGGAAACGGCGAACGTACGGGAAATGTGGATATTGTCACTGTGGCGATGAATATGTTTTCCCATGGCGTTGATCCGAAGCTTGATTTTTCGAATATGACGGAAATCAGGGAAAAATATGAGCGCTTTACACGTATGAGGGTTCATGAGCGTCAGCCATATTCCGGCGATTTGGTGTTTACGGCATTTTCGGGTTCGCATCAGGACGCGATTGCAAAGGGGATGCAGTGGCGTGAAGACCAAAACAGCGACAAGTGGACAGTGCCGTATCTGCCAATTGATCCAAAAGATGTGGGAAGAAATTACGAGGCGGACGTTATCCGCATCAACAGTCAGTCGGGCAAGGGCGGTGTCAATTATATCTTAAAACAAAACTTTGGTATATCACTTCCCGAGGCGATGCGCGAAGAGGTCGGCTATCTTGTAAAAGATGTGTCGGACAACGAGCACAAAGAGCTTTCGCCGCAGTGGGTTTACGATATTTTCACAGAAAATTATGTGGACAATATGCCGTTTTTCCAGATTCATGAATGCCACTTTAAGCAGATTGACGGTATTATGGCAGAGGCAGTCATTACCTGTGGAGACAAAAAGACAACGGTCGATGCAAACGGAAACGGAAGGCTCGATGCCGTAAGCAACACGATTAAACAGTACTTTGGCGTCAGCTATCAGCTTTCCGAGTATGAGGAGCATGCGCTTACAAAGGGGTCGTCATCAAAGGCGATTGCATACGTGGGCGTCACCTGCAACGGCAAAAAGTATTGGGGTGTGGGAATGGACGATGACATTATCAAGGCGTCAATCCATGCACTTTGCGTCAGCGTGAACAAACTGCCCGAAATCCAGAGTAATGACGCCTGTCAGGATGAGCGGATGATGGCGATTATGAACTATATACAGGCAAATTATCAGGGAATTGCACTGAGTGATATTGCGCAGCATTTTCATCTCTCCGAGCCGTATTTGAGCAAATATATCCATGACAAGTCCGGGAAAACGTTTGGCGATTTGCTGATTAACATTCGTCTGAAAAAGGCAAAGACACTGCTTCGGAACGGCAATATGACCGTAGAAAATGTGGCGATGGCAGTAGGCTATCCCAATGTGGAGCATTTTAACCGCGTGTTTAAGAAAAAAATGGGAATGACGCCGGTGCAGTACAGAAAAGGTGAAAAACAGGCATGAGAACAGAGATACGTGAGCGAATTTCCGCATATGCGGAAAACGAGTACCGCGACTTTTCGGCAGCGCTTGTCCCGGGAGCAAAACCGCTTCTGGGAGTAAGGCTGCCAAAGCTGCGTGAAATTGCAAAGGAGATTGCAAAGGGCGACTGGCGCGGGGAAGTGGCGTATGCAGAGGGTCAATATGCGGATGTGTATTTTGAGGAAACAATGCTGCGCGGTATGATTATCGGCTATGGTACAGCCAAAAAGGACGTGACGGAACAGGAAGGAATACAGTATCTTGAACAGTTTATACCGATGATAGACGACTGGTCGGTATGTGACAGCTTTTGCAACTCATTTACCTTTGCAAACAAGCATCGTGATGCGGTGTGGGAGGTTTTGCAGGGCTATTTGTATTCTGATAAAGAGTTTGCGGTGCGGGCTGCATTGATTCTGCTTTTGAGCCAGTATCTGAAATATGACAGTAATAATAAGAAAGTGCCAAGAAACAGAATCGTGTGTATGGCGGCATTGGAAAAAAATAAGGAAAACATGGAGCAATCTGCGTCACTGAAATCGCAGTTTTCTTACATTGATAAAATTTTATCAGCCTTAAATAGAGAATTTACACAGGGATATTATGCACAGATGGCGGCGGCATGGCTTCTTGCCGAGGCGTTTATATGTTTTCCGTATGAAGTGAATGAGATGCTGATAAATGACTGCAAAATGGACAAATGGACGTATAATAAGGCGCTTCAGAAGATTCGGGAATCTTTAAATCCGGACGCGGAAGTAAAGGAATATATGAAAAAATTGAAAAAGTCGTGACAAATCCGGAAATTAATGGTAAAATTAATATGTTTCGTTTATCAGTGATAAAAAGCGGACGGGAGGATTGCCATGAGTGCCTTTAAGGAAAGCCTTTATGAGAAGAAGAGCTTTATTTATCAAGTGGGAGAGGACTATTATGCCATTGGTGCAAACACTTTTGCAAAAATTACGGACTCGCCGGAAATTGACAATATAGAGCTTTTGCGGAATGCGTTAAAAAAGGAGAACGAAAGGCAGATTGCAAAATATTATGAAAAAATTTTGCGCATAGCAAATACTTACCGCGTAGACGCACGCGAGCATTATAAGCTGCGTGATAAATTGTTCGCTTTTCTTGATGAATTGGAAAAAAATGATAAGACATCTTTTGACGGATTGCAGGCGCAGGTATCTTTAGTTGATACGCTGGCAGAACAGTACCAATCGTAAATTCCAAAAAATTACTTGGTGGACTTGGTAGACAAAAGAAAAAAATTGTGTTATTATTACAAAAATTGCACCCGTAGTCTAATGGATAGAACGGAGGCCTCCGACGCCTTTAATGCAGGTTCGATTCCTGCCGGGTGCATTTGCATGTGTATCTATTCTGTATATGGATGAAGAATTACGAGAAGGAGGACATATGACTAAGAAAAAAAACCAAAAAAAGAATAATAGCCAGCAAAATACCAACATAAATGAAACAAACAACCAGAGCGCTGCAGAAGTAAAAGCTGCGGAAACTGTTGAAAATATAGAAGATAAAAAGGATAACGATAAAGCGAATACAACTGTTCAGGAAAATGATCAGAAAGAAAAAGCGGCTGCGGCAAAGGCTGACGTACCAAAGAAGCAGGCAGCCCGCAAGGAGCCTTTAAAAAAGGAGCCTTTAAAAAAGGAGCCTTTAAAAAAGGCGGAAAGAAAGTCAGATATCATAGGGACATCTTTAAGAGGGAAGGAGATTACTTCCGTATCTCCGGAGCAGATCAAGGCAATTGCTGTGAGTGCGCTTAAAATACTGCTTCCTGTGGCGGCTTGTGCGATTGTGATCATGTTCATTATAAACATTGTCAGTTCAAACGGTTCCGATGATGCAGACAGTGCGGCAAACCTTGATAAGGCTTCAGAAGCCGCGTATTATGCAAATGAGCCGTTGCAGGAGAATGCGTATGATAATGTAAATGAACTTATGGCAAAGTTTTTCAAGGCACTGGCTGATGGTGACATGGACACGATTGTTGCATTGAGAGACTATAACGATGACACGTCGTTGATTACATATGAAAAGAGAAGCGAATATATTGAAGACTATACAAATGTAACATGCTATACAAAGCCGGGACTTGAGGAAAACTCCTATTTTGTATATGTATCCTATGATGTAAAAATTAAGGATATTGATACGATGGCGCCGGGCTTGAATGCGTTTTATGTTTACACGACAGAAGATGGTAGTCTGAAAATAGACGGCGATATGGAAAGCAGAGTAGATGCGGCATTTAAACTCGTGACCAGTCAAGATGATGTAGTGGATCTCTATAACAGAATTGATGTAGATTACAGTTCCGCTGTTGCAGCTGACGAGACATTAGGCGCGTTTATGGAGGAGCTGCCGGGAAAGGTGACAACATCAGTCGGGGAAGCGCTGGCACAGCTTGAGGGACAAAACGATGAGACTGCCACTGCGCCGGAGAATGAAAACGGCGAGGCAGAACCGACGGAAACACAGCCACAGGAGCCTGAGGAGCAGCCGCAGAATCAGGCGGTGAACCAGCTTGTAAGGGCGATTGATACAGTCAATGTCCGCAAGTCTGACAGCGAGGAGGCAGACCGTATCGGAAAGGTATCGCCGGGAACGGAGCTTACACGTATTGAAGAACGAATTAACGGATGGAGTAAGGTTATTTACGAGGGCAGCGAGGCATACATCAAGAGTGATTTTCTTGAGGTGATTTCCTCAGAGGAAGCAGGAGAAGTTATCGGCTCTGTGAAAGCGACTACCAATGTAAATGTCAGAAGCGCAGCAAGTCAGGATTCAGAAAAGCTTGGCGTGGCACAGGCGGACACTTCCTATGAGCTTTTGCAGGATTTGGGTGAATGGTACAGAATTAAATATAACGGAATAACAGGTTATGTAAAGGCAGAATTTTTTGAGTAATGCTTTGTTAAAGAAAACCCATGCGGTCAAAATGGCTGCATGGGCTTTGTATATCCCTTTCAAAAGGCGGAAATAATATAGACAGTGGAAATTAAGAAAAATGCCGGATAAAAAGGGAGACAATTATGAATAGTGACGACAGGGAAATATTAAAGGCAGTTCAGAAAAATGCTGACATGGCAATAAAAGTAATCGGCGTAGTAGCACAAAAGGCACGCAGTACGGCGCTTTCGCGTGAGCTTGCAAAGGATAAGCTGATGTATTCGGTGATACAGAACAAGGCAACAGACAGGCTGAACAATGAGCAGGCGGACAGCTATCAGCCAAGTGCTGCAGCAGATATGCTTCTTGCAGGAGGCATTCATATGAGTACGTTTACGGATTGCAGTACCGGAAAACTTGCGGAACTGATGATACAAAATAGCAGTCGTGGTTTGACCGGAATGTGGAAATCAATTAACCATCACCAGAATTACTGCAATACATCAATGGAGATTGCAAAGGAATTTATGACCTTTGAGGAAAAGACGATAGCGCGGCTGAAGAAATTTTTGTAGAAGGAATGCTTATGATGAGATTAAATAAGTATATTGCGTCGTGCGGCTTCTGCTCCCGCAGGGAGGCGGATCAGCTGATTGAGGGCGGCAGAGTGTGTGTAAACGGACAGACTGCTATAAGCGGAATGCAGGTGTCGGACGCGGATCTTGTGGAGGTGGACAAGAAATTTGTAAAACCGATGTCAGAAAAAGTGGTATTGGCGTACAATAAGCCTGTGGGCGTGACCTGCACCGAGAAGGACAAACACGCCGAAAAGACGATTGTTGAGGCAGTAAATTATCCTGTGCGGCTTACTTATGCCGGACGCCTTGACAAGGAGTCAGAGGGACTGATGATTATGACAAATGACGGGGAGCTTATTCAGAGAATGATGAAGGGGGCAAACCGTCATGAAAAAGAATACGTAGTAAAGGTCGACAGGGAGATTACGCACAGTTTTCTGGAAAGAATGTCAAATGGCGTATATTTAAAGGAGTTGGATGAAACGACAAGACCATGCAGTCTGGAAAAGCTTGGGAAATATACCTTTCAAATTGTACTCACGCAGGGACTAAACAGACAGATTAGAAGAATGTGTGCGTATTTTGGATATGAAATTAAGCGTCTTGTTCGCATCAGGATTATGAATGTCGAATTAAAAGACTTAAAAACGGGGGAATACAGAGTGCTTGAGGGAGAGGAGCTTTTTAATTTGTACAGACTTTGCGGAATGAAATAAGCTGTGGGGCTGCGAAAGGAGCATGTTATCAAGATGGCAGTGAAGAGTGAAACAATACATAGAATGAAGGAGCTTGTGGCGAAGCTGAATGAGGCATCGAAGGCATATTATGCCGAGGACAGGGAGATTATGAGCAATCATGAATATGATACCCTTTATGACGAGCTTGAGGCTTTGGAAAAAGAGACGGGCATGATGCTTGCCGGAAGTCCTACCATGCGTGTCGGATATGAAGCGGTAGACGAGTTACCTAAGGATACACATGAAAGCCCGATGCTTTCGCTTGGAAAGACGAAGGAGCGGGAGGAACTGCAAAGCTGGCTTGGCGACAGGGAAGGGCTTTTAAGCTGGAAACTGGACGGACTGACAATTGTGCTGACATATCAAAATGGTGTCCTTGAAAAAGCTGTCACGCGTGGAAACGGTGAGGTTGGCGAAGTCATCACGAACAATGCGAGAGTGTTTCAAAATATTCCGTTGAAAATCAATTATCAGGGGAAATTGATTCTTCGGGGAGAAGCCGTTATCACCTATGGAGATTTTGAGAGGATTAACAATCGAATCGAGGATATTGATGCAAAGTATAAAAATCCGAGAAATTTATGCTCAGGTTCTGTCAGGCAGTTAAATAATCAGATCACAGCCGAGCGGAATGTGAGATTTTATGCCGTTACCCTTGTGCAGGCACAAGAAAACGGCAAGGAAACTGATTTTGAAAATTCCCGCGAGAAGCAGTTGGAATTTCTTGCAGGGCAAGGCTTTGATGTAGTGCAGTATATGCGGGTCAATAAGGACAATATTATAGAAGCAGTAGCAGATTATGAGATACGCATTGAAACATATGAAGTGCCTTCTGACGGTTTGGTGCTTATTTATGATGATATTGCATATGGGCGTTCTTTAGGACGGACGGCAAAGTTTCCGAGGGATTCGATTGCTTTTAAATGGGCGGACGAGATGTGCGAAACGGTTTTAAAGGAAATTGAGTGGAGTCCAAGCCGAACGGGTTTGATTAACCCGATTGCGATTTTTGAGCCTGTTGAGCTTGAAGGGACTACGGTAAGCCGCGCATCTGTCCACAATATCAGTATTCTGAAAGGGTTGAGGCTCGGCATTGGTGACAAGATAACCGTATATAAGGCAAATATGATTATTCCGCAGATTGCTAAAAATTTAACAAATAGTGACAGTGTGGAGATACCAAAACATTGTCCTGTGTGTGGAGGAGATACCGAGCTGCGCGCTGTGAACGAGGTGCAGTCGCTTTATTGTACCAATCCGGACTGTGATGCAAAGAAAATTAAGTCGTTTACTCATTTTGTGGGGCGCGATGCCATGAATATTGACGGACTTTCGGAGGCAACGCTGGAAAAATTTATTGCTAAGGGTTTTATTCATCAATATCGCGATATTTTTCATCTTGAGGAGCATTGTGATGCGATTATGGAGATGGAGGGATTTGGAGAGAAGTCCTACAATAATTTAATTGAAAGTATTGATGCGGCAAGAACAGTAGAGCTTCCGAACTTGATATATAGTCTTGGCATTTCCAATATCGGTCTTGCAAACGCAAAAGTGATTTGCAGATATTATGACTATAATTTAGATGCCATGCGCAAGGCACACGCGGAAGAGCTGAGTGCAATTGACGGAATCGGAGAGGTTATCGGAACAGCATTTGAAGATTATTTTGCGAAGGAAAGCAACAGTGCGGCATTTGAGAATTTGTTAAAAGAGCTTACAATCAAAATAGAAGAGACAGATGCAGCAGACCAAACGCTTACGGGAAAGACGTTTGTGATTACGGGAAGTCTTGTACATTTTGGCAGCAGGAATGAACTGAAAGAGTTGATTGAGAAAAAGGGAGGAAAGGTTGCCGGAAGTGTTTCTGCGAAAACGGCATGCCTGATTAATAACGACATTACATCGGCTTCCTCAAAAAACAAAAGGGCAAAAGAGCTACAGGTGCCAATTGTTACGGAAGAGCAGTTTATGGCTGATTATCTTGAAATGCAGTCTTGATTTTTTTAAATAAAGAGATACGGGAGAATAGAAAAATGCCGATTAAAGTGCAAAGTGATTTACCAGCAAAGGAGATTTTGGAATGTGAAAATATATTTGTCATGGACGAAAATCGCGCGATGCATCAGGATATCCGGCCATTGCAGGTATGCGTGCTGAATCTGATGCCGATTAAGCAGGATACAGAACTGCAGCTTTTGCGCGCACTTTCCAATACGCCGCTGCAGGTGGACGTGACGTTTCTTATGGTGACAAGTCATGTCTCGCTCAATACATCTGCCAATCATTTAAACCGTTTTTATACTACTTTTGAGGATATCGGGAAAAGGCGTTTTGATGGTATGATTATTACAGGTGCGCCGGTGGAGGATATCCGTTTTGAGGAGGTTGATTATTGGAGTGAAATCTGTGATATCATGGATTGGGCAGAGGAGCATGTGACTTCGACACTTCATATATGCTGGGGCGCTCAGGCAGGATTTTACCATTATTATGGGATTCAAAAGCAGAAGCTTCCAGAAAAGCTGTTTGGAATTTATTCCCATAAAGTAGAAAAACGGAAGGTGCCGTTAGTGCGCGGCTTTGATGATTTTTTCCTTGCGCCGCACAGCCGTCATACGGAGACGCCCGCTGATGAAATTCATAAATGCGGTGAAATTACGGTGCTTGCGGAGTCAGATGAAGCAGGTGTGTTTTTAGCTTATGCGGAAAACGGGAAAAAGATATTTGTGAACGGGCATCCAGAGTATGACAGGTTTACGTTGGATGCGGAGTATAAGAGGGACTTGGCGAAAGGGCTTCCAATACATATTCCGAGAAATTATTATCCGGATGATAATCCTGAAAGCAGGCCAAAGCTGCAGTGGCGGTCGCATAGTAACAATCTTTATACGAATTGGTTGAATTACTACGTTTATCAGGTGACGCCGTATGATTTGTAAAGGAAACCTGCGATATATGCCTGAAAGCCTAGTAAAATCAAGGGTTTCAGGGATTGGCGGACGGTGGAAAAAGTCATGCGGTTTCCCGTAATTTCTCGTATTTTTGGGGTAAAATGGTGTACAAATGGTGTACTTTTTGCCCTTTCAATGGTGTACATGGCGTATAAATGGCGTACTTTTTGGGGGGATGGCGTATAGGAAATTGGAACGGAAATAGGGATATATTTTGAATGGTATCGCGCATAAAAAAGAAATATATTTTTTCAAGGCACATAAATTATAGTAAGGTGAGTGAAATATCCTGCACTGTAGGTTGAAACATTATTCTCTATAAATAAACAGAGTTCTTCTAAGGCAGCTATTGACGGTGCTGGTATGTGCATATCAGTAAACTCATTATCAGGACCTGCAGATATTACTCACAAGCAGGATATGGAACGGATGCCTTCTCCTATTGTCAAAAAATGTTTATTGAAAGACAGTCCCATTGCGGGGCTGTTTTTTGATGCGGAAAATACAGGCTGGAATGCGGGTATGGGTTTGACAGGATGAAAAAAGCTGACTGTATTGCACAGACAGCCTCCGACCGTTATACATATTTCCAAAGTCTATAGATTGGTAAAAACACACTCATAAGTTATATTTTTCCCTTAACGGGTAGTAAATGTAATCCACTTGGATATCGTTCCAGTTCTGTCGTGGGATTTTCATGTTTTGGAAAAAGCCGTTCCTTTTTGTATGACCTGATTTTTCCTGTTTTGCATAATCATATCCCTGTTCCGTTTCCTTGGTTCTCAATTCCATGATTCTGTCTGCATCGGACATGTATACCTGCAGGGTAATCTTAGGATGGAAACCGAGATACCGTTCCAGCATCAGGTAAATGCAGATAATATTTTCATAGATTTTTTTGAGGTACATATTGTTGCACTTGTCAAAGGTCCCAATGGTGATATGCCCGTCACTGGTTGGTTTTCCAATAAAGAAAAAACCAGCGGCGGTCATATTGTAAAGGGTATAATAATATTTCTTTGTTTCCTTTGGGGATGCAGTCAGTGATTTTTCCCTTTCCAGCCTGTCTTTGACACTCAGATAAGATGAGAAATCGTCTTCCGCCTGATACCCCAGGAAGTTTACCTGATGGCTGTAAAGGTCTGCCGTAATCCTGTAATAATCATTCAGAAAATCCGACACCTTAGGAATGCCAGACAGAATCAGGGCTTTATCCCTTATTGGAAATTTATCATACAGATTTTCATATAACTGATATACCGACATCTGGTTTTCCGTTGTGAAAATGGAAATACAATAATCTGATAAAAAGTCCAGCATATTCTCCAGTGTCAGTTTCATGTTAAGCTGTTCCATAAAATTAACAGCCTGTCTGATAATAAATTCTGTCCTGTAAATGTTATTCCAGATTTTCCTGTTATTGAGCTTGACGGAACAGGAATCGCGGGTGCTGCATTCAAAGTACATGGATAAAGGGAACTTGGTCATGACATAGATGCAGGTTTTGGTATTTGTAGCCTGCTTTTTTATGACAAGTCCATGAGCGAGCAGGTCTGCAATCATTTCATTTGTTTTATGTTCATTCAGTCTGTAGAAAATCTTTACTAGTACAATGATCTGTTTTCGCAGCATGAATCCTTTTCCAATATAGAAGAGTATATTGAGAACTGGAATATTGCGGTAAAAACATGTTTCCTTTGATGTCCTGCTCCTTGTTCGGGCAGAAACATTTTCATTTCTATACATGTGCGTTCACACTCCTCGTCTTTTTATAAGGTAAACCTTTAAAGGCTTACCTTATACTGTAAGCGGGCAGGTGAAGTACATAACGTCAGGGAAAAATAGTATTCTGTCTTTCGCGATACTATTTTTAATAACAATGGTTCAGGATTGATACCATATTACTTACAACGGGAACTATACATTAGGCAGTCCTTGGGGAGCAAACTCCATAAACGAAGCAATAAAAATAACACATAGATAAGACATAATACCTATGTGTTATTTTTTCACCATTCATTCCCCAGCAGTTTCTATAAACAGGGAATCGATTTCCGTTTCAGATAATTGTTTCCAGTTATTTACCTGCTGTGCGGAAATTGATATTCTGCCATAATTTCAGCACAGGATTTCATGTCGGGCAGATTGTAATGCCCATGATTGAGTGAATGTAAATGCTCATTCCAGCTTGTCCAAACAGCATAACTTCCATCCCTGTGCTTTGCCGCAGCCATATATAAATAATCATCCGCTGGATTATACGACTGCCTTCGCACTTCAAAAACTGTATATTGCGGCAGATGTTCCTCAAAGTAATCATTGATATGCCAGACTGCATCTTTAAAGTCCGTATTCATACAATATGTTCCTCCGTTTTCATAATCTGTCAGAAATTATAAGCGGGAACATTCATTGAAAGATAAAGAATGTTCCAGACATTCTGACTGTCTTTTGTTGTGTGCTTTTTATGTTTAGGACAGTTGGGGATTCATTTGCAGTTCTTTTTTGATTCTGCATGGTATCAAACCTCCGCATTTAATTTGTCCATAACGATACCCTTCCTGTTAAATTGGAAAATCAAATGACAGGAAGCCTGTAAAAATCCTCCCCCAGTGCGTCACGCAGGATTCTGTTTTCCCTTGTGGTGCAGGAGAGCGTGAAATGATAGAAAACAAGCTTTGAAAAACTCTGCTGGATTGTCCTGTGTTCCCGCGCCATTTTTTTGGCAGCTTCTTCCATTTTGGGATTTGTCGGGCGCTCCAGCCTTTCCGAAACAAACGGGATTTCTGATAACTGCCTTGCGATTTTTGCGGCTGCCTCGTTACGTGGGTCAGTTCTGTAGTCTGGGCTGGCTAAAACCTTGATCCAGCATAAATCCAGCTCCTCCATCAGTTGCGAGTTCCTGTATTCCTCAGCCGTTTTGCATACTTTAAAAGTAATGTTGCTGGTCAGGAACGAAAACTGGTCCATAATTTCTTCCGCGTCTTCCGATACCAGATTAATCATGATGTAATCCTCCTGCTTTCTTCTTTTTCGGCATTATATCTGATTTCCACGGAACCATACTTGCTTCTGATATGATTCATGGAAACAGGTTTTGAACCGTATTTGTGGAAACTGTCAAAATGCATGTACCACATCTGTTTCTTGCCTGCCCAGTGGAACCCAAGCTGTTTGAGTTCCTTCCTGTATTCATAACAGTTGGATACCCATATCCATACGCCGATAATCTCGACGGTAATGCCCTTAAATGCCGCAAGCTGGATGATTATGTTCCTGATCTGTTCATCCTTCTGCCAGTCATACTGCTGTTTCTGCCTGGCGGTTGTATTTTTACAGGTGTCCTGATGTTCAAAATTATTTTTTAGCTTTTGAAACAGAATATCATACTCCGCATTGATTTCCTTGATTGCATCTTCCGAACCCCCGTTGTCGGGATGGTATTTTACGGCAAGTTTCCTGTATGTTTTTCGCAATTCATCAAGGGTGTTGATGCTGTTGAACCATTTCATCAGCCTGCCTCCTTTCACAGCATCTGCGAATTCCTGAAACTGAAGAATCCGCTGCTGCTTATGATGATGTGGTCTGCAAGGGGGATTCCCATAAGCTCCCCTGCTTCCTTAATCTGTTTCGTCAGGTGGATGTCCTGCCTGCTCGGTGCCGTGTTTCCCGAAGGGTGGTTATGGCACAGGATAATCCGCGACGCACCGACAAGCAGGGCACGCAGGAATATCTCGCGTGAACCTACTACGGTCATGTTTACCGTGCCTTTTGACAGGAAAAACAGTCCGAGTATCCTGCAGGCGCTGTTCATTGCAAGCATATAGCAGTGCTCCTCCGCAAGTTCATCCATGTGCAGAAGCTGTTTCATCAGCTCTGCGGCTTTTTCAGGCATGTCTGCATTTTCCGCGCCGTAATTGACTGCCCTTTCTTTTACAAGTATGGTTGTGTCATTGTCCGTAATTCTGGTGTCATAAAAATTGATTCTCATAGATTGTTGCCTCCCGTTTCCAATGTTTATGAAAAGGGATGCCGCCAGAGCGGCATCCCTATGAAATAAAGCCTTTTTAAATAAAGTTATTCTGCTTCCGTTTCTTCACGGGTTTTATCCGTCCTGTCTGTTCCACTTTCCACAGGAGGGCTGTCCGCTGCTGGTCTGTCGTCTGTCAGAGGACTTTCATCTGCTCCTGCATTTTCCTGTCCTGCTTCATCGGGATTATCCAGTTCAAAATACTCCTTAAAGGAAAGTTCCATAAGTTCAATCCTTTTCAGTGTCTTTTCTTTCTTGATGCTTCCCGAGGAACAGTATTCCTTATAGGAGTCATAGCATTCGTCAAAGAAGTATGCAAACCACTGCCTGAAATACATGGGGCCTACCCGATAGATGTTTCTGATACAATCGTATTCAGTGCCCATTGCCGTGTCAGCCATGAGGATAACGATCGGGATATTGATTTTTTTGAGGAGCTTCTCTTTTTCGGGGAATGCTTTTTCCAAATAGCCGATAATGTCAAAAAGCCGTTCCTTCTGTTCCTCGGAGTAATTGTTTTTGATGTATGCGGCATACCGCATCGTTTCATCGGCGGATATGGAAGAAAATTCATATCCGCCGTGCCTGCCGTCCAAAAGCATCATGGACTGCAGCAGCGTACACATATCGTCTGATTTTCTCCTCTGCAATGCGGAGAACTGACAGATCTCCGAAAAGAACCTGTCTGACAGGATTGATTTGATGAATGCCGCATTCCGCACGCCTGTTAATGCCATGCTTTTCTGCGGCTTTGACAAAGGTGCGCTGTTGTTCAGGCGGAAGAATATTTCCTCTATCAGGTCATCATCGGCATCCTCAAACCCGTAAATGGTGAATTTGAACCGCAGGATTTCCTGCTGGCACTCAAGGTCAAGGTCCGTGAAATATTTGCCGCCCAATTCATATGCAGTGCCGTCAATGGAAACGGAAGGGGTTTCCGCATCAAGCGGATACCTGCCGTCTACGTAGTCAAAAATGGCTGTCAGACGCTGCTTCCCGTCCAAAACGGAATAGGAATAATCCTTTTCGCTGACTGCTTCCTTTAAGCAGTAGACGGGAGGCACGGGATAGTTTGCGAGTATGCTGTGTACCAGCAGGCTCTTTTTCAGCCTGTCGCCGTCCCATTGTCCGCTCTGGCGCTGAATCGGATGGGAAAAATCGAGCGTATGCCTGTCATCATTCATGTTTTTCAGGTTCTTTACGGTCCAGTTAAGCGTTGTTCTGATCATTGCCGTTCTCCTTCCTTACGGGTATCATGTTTTTGGGTTCCAAAAATTCCAACGATTCAATGACAATTTCATTGGAATAGATTTTCCGTCCGTTCTTTTCATAATTGTTGTTTTTCAGCTTTCCCGCAATGAGGAGCCTGATGCCTTTGCAGCAGTGGCGCTCAACCGTGGATGCGGTATTCCCCCATGCGGTGCATCGGAAGAAATCAGTGGGGTAATTTCCCTGCTGGTCCTTTTTCCCCGCCATGTCGGGAACCGCAAAATTAAACACTGCATGCGCCAAAGGCGGACTGCCCGAGCCGTACATGATTTTGGGATCTTCCGTCAGTCTCCCCGATAATATGATCTTATTCATAAACCTTACCCGCGCGCATTGTAGCGCGCTTATCCTTTCTTTGGAAATTTTATAAGGCGAAGCCGTTTTCTTTGGTGTAGTAATAGGCTTTCGTCCCGAGTATCTCATCCTGCATGATTTCTGAACCGTTGACCTCCCGATTGATTTGCGAAAAGATATCAATATCGGCACTGTCGGCTGTCGGTATCAGCAGGACTTCATGCACGGATGAGAAGATGACATAGAAGCTGCCGTGAGCATTGGCAAAGTCCTTCAATACATCATCAAACAGGATGGCTGACGCGCCTTCCAGCTTCTGCCTGTTTGTCATCACCCATATGGGGATTTCAAAATGCATGGATTCCAGTTCAGGCGTGATCCTGCCGAATATTTCACTGATGTTTTCCAGCATTATGCCGAATTTTTCCCTTGTGTTTTTCAGGGCGGCGGACATCAGTGCATCCGTGTCAATGCCCCACAGCTTCATATGGCTGCGGCACACCAGAAAGCTTGTGTTTCCTTCATCATGCGTTTCCACGATGCAGCGGAAGGTAACGGCAAAATCATCAAGGAACAGCATGTGGGGGATACCGTCAAGCAGTTCCCTGTTGAGGTGCCTGTTGATGAGGCGGACATACAGCCTGTCCTTTACCCCGTTGAAATCAAGGAACGGCGTGATGTCAAACCGCCCCGACGGGGGTTTTGCATGGAAATAATCGTGAAGTATTCCGTCCGCAATGCCGTCAGGGGGAACGCCTCTTTCCAGTTTCTCATAATAGGGATCAAGATAAACGGTGGGGGAAATATTTTCGCCCTCCCGCAGGATTGTAAGCCCGTCCAGTTTCAGGTTGGTTTTGAAAACCTGATGGACGTGGATTCGGAAGCCGTCCCCCAGTTTCCTGGAAAGCGCTTCCTTAATAAGATGCTGCATTTCTGTTCTGTCCATTTCTTTTTCTCCTTTCAGTTTTTATGAACAAAAAGAGCAGACATTCCACGTGTGGTGTCTGCCAGTTCCGTATGGAATACGGTTACGATAATGCGAAAAACTGCTATCTGCCAAAATAGTTTTCTGTTATATCTTATAAAAAACCTGCCGTGCAACAACAGAGGGGGGAGATAGTATTTTGCGGCATACAATACTGTCTGTGGGCAGCGTTATTTATGGGGGTTTTGTTTTTATAATGATAATGTATGGCGGGCGGATGGAAACGGAAATTTTGGTCTGACCGCCATGCATGGAATATATCAGGGTGCCGTTTGGCATTATTCAAAAGGGGATGCTTCGGCAGTTCCGTACAGGGTACAGGATATATGATATTCTGCGGACCTGACTATCGCCAACTTAGTTGACATCAGGGTGCCTTGCTTACAGGGTAATGTTATGAGGAAAATGGATGAACAGGGAAAGCGGTAAAAAGGAAAAATGATATACAGGGTTCATCGGATAAGATGAAGAGTAAAAACGTTTGTTTTTGGGTGGGAATGTCTTTTTGGGATGTTCCTGCTTTTTTATATACATAAAAATGTTCTGGAACAGGAGGTGGAGTGGATGAAGGAACATATTAAGCACTGGTATCCGAAGGATGGGAGGTTTTTCAGGGTGTTATCCATAGCGGGGAACATCAGGCAGGAGGATGCTGCAAAGATAGATATTTCTGCAAATAGGCTGAAAAACATGGAGAAGGACAAGCTGATTGAGAAAGTGACATACCCGTCAAGATATAATAAGAATCCAGGAAGCAACATAAGCTATGCCCTGACCAGAAAGGGAAAAAATTTTATAGAACATAGGTATGGGATAAGCAGATGCCAGAATGCCCATGCGGCGGAGCATAACTGTAAGGTGGCGGAGATTATATGTAATCTGGACAAAAAAGAGATTGAAACAGTGCAGGCGGAATGGCAGACAAGGAACCAGATGGAGGAGGCGCTGGAACAGATGAGGCAGGAGGAAGACTATGGCCAGTATGATTATTACATGGATCTGTGGAAGGCAGGGCTTATCAGCGCGGTGGACATAACCTACACTTCTGCCCAGACGGGTGAGATGGTCTGCTGCGAGGTGGTGACAAACAGTTACAAGGACAGTGATATACAGGCAAAAGAGTATTGTGGGGAAATCCTGCAGACGGAGATTGAATATGTGAGGGTGTGAAAATGTAATTGACAAAACGACAAAGTATGATATACTGTAACGATACACACATAAGAGTGTATGGGTGGCATGGGCGGGAAGGAGAATTATTATATATGTACCATTACATTCAGGACAAGGATTTCCTGAAACGTCTAAAGGGCACCTGCTGTGATATAGTCAATCAATTAGTACAAAGTATTAACAACGACTCTGTTATGACAGTGAAAGCATGTCTTGTTGGAAGCGGAGCAAAAAATCTTATAACACAGAATGAAAATGAATCAGTAGATTTGGACTACAATTTATGTATTGTAAGTGTTAAATCTATCAATATTTTGGATTGTCGTGGGATAAAGGAATATGTCAAAAAGCAGTTTAACAAAATCCTTTGTTCAAATGGTTGGAATGATTGCCATGATTCAACATCTGCACTTACAACGGAAAGGCGAGTTTTCAAAAGAGGTAATCAAGCGGCATTTAGCATTGATCTTGCAATAACTTGTAAATATCATAATAAGTGGCAGAGACTGATTCATCAAAAAACAGGTATAGTCATTCTGGACAGATATTATTGGAATGAAGTTCGGGATTCAGGGAGGCTGGAAGAAAAAGTCCATGACATAAAATCCAATTATTTGTGGGATGAAGTGCGGGGGATGTATCTTGATAAGAAAAATTTTTACCTGTGCAGAAACGATTATACTCATCCATC
>CAJTMC010000025.1 GCA_910577115.1 uncultured Lachnospiraceae bacterium | reverse complement strand
GCAACCCTTTCAGATTGCCCCTAAACGTTTTATTTCCATTTTATTTAATAAAATACATGATTACCAATCACAAGACCGTCTCTGCCGTTATTTCTTCCATTCCGCAAAAAACACTTTTCGCACTTCTTCTTTCCCGATTTTATCTTCAAATGTCAGAACAGGCTTTTCTCTTAATATGGGTTCCATCGGCTGTTCGGGCTCATCTTTCCTGTCAGGTTCCTCGGGAATCACCAGACTTCTCAATTGTTTTTCCGCTCTGTAGATTGCTTCGTTTGCCTTTTTTAATCTTAATTCGGCAGCAAATCCATCAATCAGACATTTCTGATCGACCAGTCTTTCAATTTCTTCCTCAAGTTTTTTCTTATCCTGCGCATATTTTCTCTTTTCTTCATCCCATTTTTCAATCACGTCTCCATAAACAGCCTTCCACGCAGCATAATCCTCCCTGTATTTCTCCATTTCTTTCTGCCAGACAATCCTCCGCGATTCCAGCGAATCTCTCTCAGCTGTCCATTTCGCCAAATCTTCCTGATAAGCCGCTTCATTCTTTAGGGCATTTCGGGAAGCCACCTGATTCGCAATCTCCAATGCACTATCCAATGCCTCGAAATAAGTATCTGCTTGCGCAACGGCAGCTTTCATAGACTCTTCTTTTTCTGCTTTCACTTCCTCTAACGTTTCCTGTAACCGCGTGTCAATTACCTGTATAACCTGATCTATCTTGGATTTTAGATTTGCATCCGCATATTGCACTGCCCGTTGATACAGTCTGCTATCCGCCAATACAAAACGCTCCCTGTTTGCTGCAATCATTTTTTCTAAGCTGGCAACCTGCGATTGACAGGAAAACTTATGATAGAATATTTGTTTGATTTCCTGTTGATTAAAAATGGAAAGAAAACCGTATTTCTTGGAAAACTCCGGATATCTGTCTGCAATTTCGGCATCCAAGGTTACTTCCTTTATTTCATCTGCAAGTTTCCTGTAAAGAATTTCACATAAGCCCTCTGCATCACTGCACTTCTGATCCGCGAGCAGCTCCCCCCAGTACGCCTGCCCTTCCTCCGCATTTGTATTTAACACCTGCTCAAAAAAGTCGGTTGCCTTGCTCCACTCCTTATCCTCGAGCGCCATGAAGCCCCTCTTCAATAAAGCATTTCCGTTAGCACTGGTGGAACTGACTACAACCGTTTCAGGAATAACCGCTTGTTCTGCCTTCGAATCCGGGCGAATTAATTTGTCAATGCCACGTATCAAATCCTGAACAGCGCCGATTTTTCCCATATCCTGCGCCTGAAGCTTTGCGAATTCCTTTGGAATATCGTATGCATCTACATTTTTGAAGCAGGGTATCAAATGCCTGCTCTTATCCTTTGCCATCAGTTTCAGATAACGGCTCCATTCGTTCTTAACCCAGACTGCATTGTAAAAATCATAAGAAGTGCCAAATGCCAGCATGACCTTTGCCGAATTGAGCGCCGCAAAAATATACGGCTCATATTCAACGCCAAGCTTATCCTCCAATGTGATTCTTGAGAAAAATACGCGGTAGCCCTTCTCTGTGAGCGCATCATAGACGTCCTGTGCCAAAACACTGTCCAATGTCCGCTCACCGTTTTCATCTGTTTCTTTATAGCAGATAAAAATATCATATGGCTCCTCTTTCCCCGAAACCTCAATAATTCCCTTGCGGATTTCTTCTATGTACTTTGCCTCTTCCCGATAGACCTGCCTTGATACGGAATCGGAGTTCTCCATAACGAGCTCAAAATCCTCATCGTCCATGATGCTGTCAAACGAGGAGCGATGGCATGTCGGAATTTTCTTTCCGGTCGCAGGATCATCTACATATTCAATACCATATCTGCAAAGAAGCAGCCCCCAGTAGCCTTCTGCTTCCTCCTCGTAATCCGCAATGATATTTTCATATACACCGGCTGCTTTATCAAACTCACAGTTGGAGCGAAGCCTGTTTGCCCGTTCAAACAGCTTAATCTTCTTCTCATCATCAACAACGGGAACTGTCTGTTTGGTTCCGCAGTATTCACATTCCGCGACCGTCATGTCCTCCGTCACTTCAAGATCGCCGCCGCACATTTTACATTTTAAGATTGCCATTATTAACCTCCATTTAACCACAACCTGTAAGTGAAAAATACATTTTTACTCTTTCTCCCTTTACGACTTATTTAACGCACAAAGTCTGTTTCTCTCGGCAAGACTTCCTAATATCTTACCGCACAGCGTCTTAACAGCTGCCAAATCACCGTCAACAAGCGCCTTCTGAATTTCGTTCATCTGATTTTGCAGCTCTTGTTCCAAATCCTTTGTCTGTTCTGACGAGACAGGATCGCTGAATTGAAATTCATCTGCCATGTTCCGTACAATTTCTTTTATATCCGCCTCATTACACTGTCCGGCAAGCGCTGCCGACATGGACTGAAGCGCTCTCATGTTTGAAACATCTTTTTTTAACTGCACATCCTGACGGGTGATTTCATCGCGCACAACATCTGCCGCAATACACCCGACAACCGCAAACGCAATCGGAAACACATTCACAATGACTGCCGCCCATACAGGAAGAAGCGCTGCCAATATCATCTCAAGCAGACTGATTATGAGCTGTGCAGTCAAATAAAGCATTCCTATGCGCGCAATCGGAAATCCATAGAATTTGCTTTTTACACTCCCGCCTTCTGCAAACGAAATCTGAAAAACATAAATCTGATAAGCAATTGCAATCACCCCAAATACATATGCCAGCCAAAACACTGCCGTTTTTGAAAAAGGCGCCGCAAAAGCAACCACACTAAACACTGCCAGTAAAACAGCTAACGTGATATATCCCCGTAATCTATTTTTGCTCATATGCTATTCCCCCCTTTTCTTTCCGCAGTTGGAACAGAAATTTCCTGTATTACCCTTCTGACCGCATGTGCAGTCCCACGTACGCAAGTCATTTTCCGGTTTCTTTGCCCCGCAGTTGGAACAGAAATTTCCCGTATTTCCTTTCTGTCCACACGCACAATCCCAGCCTGCCTTTTGCTCCGGACGTCTTGCTCCGCAATGATTGCAGAAATTTCCCGTATTTCCCTTCTGACCACATGTGCAGTCCCATATATCCGAAATCGTAC
This sequence comes from uncultured Lachnospiraceae bacterium, assembly GCA_910577115.1. Taxonomy (GTDB): domain Bacteria; phylum Bacillota; class Clostridia; order Lachnospirales; family Lachnospiraceae; genus COE1. The sequence goes on along the minus strand of CAJTMC010000025.1, from coordinate 55,987 downwards.
TTCCAAAGCTCTGTCCCATCTGACTTGCCGCATCTGTCATCGGCTGTATCGCGTCTTTTGTCATTCCAATCACACTTCCCATAGCCCCCAGCCCAAGACCAAGACCTGCGAGATCTCCGATGACATTTGCTCCGCCCCCGCCGTTTCCTGCAATACCGTTTTTCATCGCTTCTAAGCCAACTTGACGAGATGTTTCCTGTTGGTATGTATATCCTTTCATTTTCATTTCAAGCGCTTCTGCTTCCGCCTGTACCTTATACGCCTCTGCCTCTGCCTGCGCTTTTACTTTTAACGCTTCGGCATCTCCTTGCGCGCCGATTACTTTCATGCGCGCCGCAGTGGCAGCTTCTACCTCTTTTCGTTGTGCCGCAGCCTCCGCCTCGCTTTTCTTAATCTGTTCCTGTCGTACCAGTAAATACTGCTCGGCATATTGCTCTCTTAATCTGCGGAAATTCGGATCATCATCCGGAAGCATCACCCTGCCTACAAAGAACTCCGGCATATACAGACCGTAATCATCCAAATAACCGTTAATCTTATCTCTGAGCGCAGTCGATAACTGCATCAGCTCCGAATCAATCTCCAAAATATTGATTTGGCTTTCTTTGATTGTCTGTGCAAGAAAGCTTTTGACCTGTGTCATCACAAGTGAGCGGAAATACCCTTTTTTACCGCCCTCGCCAAGCAGCTGGCTTAGCTCCAGACTTCCTGCGGTTCCGACAACCTTTAGCAGCAGCTTTCTCGAATTGCAAACCCGAATATTAAATTCTCCGCTTGCACCGATTTCAATGTGAAGTCCCGATGCCGGATCAAACAGCCGAACCCTTGAGTCGGTTCCCCACTTGATTCCCATTTGGGTTGCCATATTAATATAATATATTTCCGAATGAAACGTGCCTTCCGTATCCGCAGGCAGTTTATAGAGTTTTTCCAGTAAAGGAAGCTGCTGTGTTTCTAAGGTATACCTTCCGGCTTTAAACAAATCCAGCGCCTGACCGTCCTTAAAAAAGATTGCCTCCTGACTTTCATGTACAATTAATTGAGAGCCCAAATTAAAATCTTCAATGGGGTGCTTCCAAACAAGTGTTTCATTATCCCCTTCATACTTTATGATACTCGCAAGACCATCCCGCTTAATATGTTCCTGTGTAAGCCTCTCCTGCACATCATTTACATTGTCACAAACCGGACAGACATATGTCGCCGCACTTCTTGCTCCAATCAGCCGAACGCCGCACTGTGCGCAGGAAAATTCTTCCACCTGCTGCTGATTTGCCAATTCATTTATCTTTTCCCGACAAACCGGACAGACTGCATCCGCTCCCTTTGTCTGATCAAACACCACCTGATTGCCACAATGCGGGCACTCCCTCGATGCCAGTTTATCCGTCCGTACATTGATTACTCCTCCGCAGGAACACTCAATCTTTTTCCGCGCGAAAAAGCCTGTTTTTGCTTCCGCATACTTTCCGCATGACGGACATGAAATCGCAAATTTAGCCATACCTGAATCCCCCTATTTTTTTTCTATCACCATATGCTCTAATGCAAATTCTATACTAATCATCAAAATTTCATTTCTGGTCCGTCCGGTTTCAGCCGCTACTTTATCAATGTCAGCCAACATGCCCTTTGGCATACGCATCGAAATGACAGAGGTTTCACCACCATATTTTTGCGGCTGAATGATTAATTTTATATCATCATCCAAGGGCTTGCACCTCCTATTCCATTTTATTGTAATACAAATGTATTCTTTTTTCAATTATTTTCAACATTTTCTGCTCCCCAAAATCTGTAAAAAAATATCCCATAAGAAACAACACGATTTCAGTATTGCTTCTTATGGGAATGTTTTTCTTTTTACGGGCAAATCTTAGTAAAATACATGATTACCAATCACAAGTCCGTCTCTTCCATTATTTCTTCTAAAGTGAAGCGCATCGCCGACATTACATGCGCCGTTAATCACTTCGTTTGCTGCCTGTACGCAGGACGCCTTAATGTTTCCGTTTAAAATCAGCGATTCCATTTTCCCCTTCGATGCAGGCACAAACTGACCTGATGCATAAATAACATCTGTTATTGTATTCGGATATCCACCGCTTCTGACACGGTTCATAACAACCGCACCGACTGCAACCTGACCTTCATAAGGCTCACCGCCTGCCTCGCACTGAATGAGCGCTGCCAAAATATCAACCTCTGACGCGCTGGCCATAACAGCCTCCTTCTGCGCAACCCGCTTTGCCTCAGCCGCTGCTGCGGCTCTTGCTCTCTCTGCTTCTTCTCTGGCTTTGATAACAGCCATAGACTCTGCCTTATCTATATCAAATACGACTTTTACGTACTCTTTTGCAACGTAGCCCTTTGTTCCCTCGTAGTTTACGCTTACCCAGTCGCCTTCCTCTGCGATTGCCTCAACCGCCTCGCCGTTTGCCAAAAGTCCAAGCACGCCTGACTGCATATCTGCGTCCATTCTGACTCTTAACGTCTCAGTCTCGGAATAAGCCGTCAGCATTCCGACATCTTCTGCAAGCGCTTTTGCCTCATTGCCAAAATATAAATACTCGTTCTTAATCCAGCCTGTAACGTCGCCTGACTTCACTTTTGTCCACTCGGCTTTCTGTTCTACGATCTCACCGCCGCAGTCCTTGTAAAGCACGCCGATCTTCTCTGCGTCCTGATCCGCCTCCTGACGCATATTTACAAACTCGTTAACCTTCGCCATTACAAGCGTACTCTCTTCTTTTTTCTCTGCCTTTACGCCGTTCTTCGCATACGCAATCAGTTCTTCCTTTTCCATTGAAATGTTTGCGTCAAGTATGTCGGCTACTCCGGCTGTCATCAAAGAACGGTCTAAACCGATCGCCACAGCCGCATTTCCTACAATATTGACTTCTGAATTCATCTTGTCTGATGTGGCCTTCTGCTCACTGCCCGTTTTTAAGGCCGTGAAACTTTCCTTTGTGCCAGCCGCTTCTGTACTGACCGGAGAAGCTGTAAATGCAGCTGCTGCTGCCATAATGAACAACAGACATTTCCACTTTTTACAATTTGTCTTCATTTTTTACTCCATTTCTTATCTTTGTAAAAAACTTTGAGATCATATTTCGCATATTTCTACATAATATGATTTTTTATTACATAGTTTCTTACATTTTTACAACAAATGTTACATAAATATTAACACCTATTACGATTTTATATAATAGCAAAGAGTTCGTGACTTGTCAAGTCACGAACCCCAATATCTTTATTAAAAATAAACTATTTTTATTTTATAAATTGTATATTTTACACAAAAAATTCCGAATAACTGACATTTTATAACAGTTTAGACTTGTTTACACACGCGTCAATTGCATCAATAACTGCCGCGCGCAGTCCCTTTTCCTCCAAGACTTTTACTGCCTCGATAGTCGTTCCGCCCGGTGAGCACACCATATCTTTCAGCTGCGCGGGATGCATTCCGGTCTCAAGCATCAGCTTTGCGCTGCCAAGCACCGACTGCGCAGCAAATTCATACGCCTGTGTTCTCGGTATTCCCGCGCACACCGCGGCATCTGCCATTGCCTCAAGGAATAGAAAGACATATGCGGGTGAGCTGCCTGCCACTCCGGTAAATGCGTCAATCAGCCGCTCGGGAAGTATGCTTGCTTTTCCAAAGCTCTCCATAAGGCTGATAACAAGCGCCTTATCTGCGTCCTCTGTATCCTCTTTTAAGCACACACAGGTACACGCCTCTCCTACAAGCGCAGGCGTATTTGGCATACACCTTACAAGCCTTACAGGCTTTCCAAACTGCCCTTCAAGCCACTCAATGGACTTTCCCGCCGCAATGGAAATCACAAGCTTATCTGCAGTGACACTATTTTTTATCCCGGAAATAACCTCCGGCAGAAAGACAGGCTTTACCGCAAGCACAATCACGTCTGCGCACTGTGCCACTTTTTGATTGTCCGTACAGGTCTCTATGCCATATTTTTCCGCCACGCGCTTTGCTGTCTCCTGTGTTTTTGCGGAACCGGTAATCTCATTGCATTGATAAAGTCCCTTCTTGATAATACCGCCAATCATCGCCGCTGCCATATTTCCCAAGCCGATAAAACCGATTTTCATTTTTTATATCATGCTCCTTTCAAACAATCACTTTCTTTTCTCATCTTAAAAACTCTAAGCTTTGTTTTGCCTTGCGGCCTCATACATCAAGACGGAAGACGCTACTGCCGCATTCAGAGACTCTACCTGCCCCTTCATCGGAATTTTGATATAGCAGTCCGCCATGTCAGCCGTTTCGTCTTTTAATCCGTTTGCCTCATTTCCGATCAGAAATGCCGTTGGCTTTGTATAATCCTGCAAATCATAATCCGCGCTTTCCTTCAAATGTGCGGCATATACTGTCACTCCGCCTGCTTTTAAATCCATTATTGTTTGTAAGATATCACTCGTTATCATAAACGGTATGCGGTATATGGAGCCCATTGTTGAACGAACGACCTTCGGGTTAAAAATATCAACTGTATTTTGGGTCATAATCACGCCGTCAATGCCCGCACCTTCCCCCGCGCGGAACATTGTCCCCAAATTCCCCGGATCCTGTATATCCTCAAGCAATAAAAATAACATACGTTTTTTATTTGTGTTCAGTAACGCAGCAAGCTTATATTCCGGCATTTTCATCACGCACAGCACTCCTTGCGGCGTCTGTGTGTCCGATATCTTTTGAAAAACTGCGTCAGAAACCACCTCATAGCTCCTGTTTTTCAGCTGTTCTGGCGGATTCTTCTCTAAAAAACTTTCTGACACATAAATTTCCTTCACCCACTCCGACGGCGCCTCCAAAAACATTTTTATCCCTTCAACAAGAAAAACGCCCTCATTGTACCTTAATTTCGCTTTCTTTCCAAGATTGACAAGTCTTTTTACCTTTGCATTTGCTGTGCTTGTAATCATTCTGTTCTAAACCATGCTCCTTTCTCAGCTTGTGAAGTTTCGGCAACAAAAAGCGCGGGCTTTCTGCTGCATGAAATTCCGGGCACAAATCTGCCGTATAAAATTTTCCTTTTACACTCTTCCTGTTCCTAATTTGCAAAATGATTCCTGTTCTGCTTAATAATATTCTCCGCCACCTCATTTGCCGCCATAATCATCAGATGGTCTCTGTCCTTAATCACATAGTCCGCCGAAGGCATCAGGCTAATCTCCGTCGCATGTTTTTTCTTAATGGCAAGAATCGAAATCTTGTATTTTGCCGCAATATTGGACTCCTTAATACTCTTTCCGACCCATTCCTTCAATGGCGACATCTCATAAATTCCATAATTGCCGGGAAGATCAATATAATCAAAAATATTGTCCAAACTGTATTTTTCCGCCCATTTCTGCGCAATGTCCTTGTCCGGATAAATTACCTCGTCCGCACCGTTACGCAGCAGAAACTTCGCCTGCACGTCCCTTGTTGCTTTGCTGATAACACGCTTTGCGCCAAGCTCCTTTAAAAGGCTTGTAATTTCCAGACTGCTCTGAAAGTTCGTCCCGATGCACACAAACACAACATCAAAATTCGCAATTCCGACACTGCGAAGCACCTCTTCCTTCGTACAGTCTCCGATTTTTGTGCTGGTAGCAACAGGCACCATGTCCTCTACCTTCTCCTCAAACTGATCCATAATCATCACATCATGCCCGTTATCCAAAAAATCCTGCGCAAGATGATGTCCAAACCGTCCCATTCCGATAATTAATATTGATTTCATACGCAAATCCCCTACCGTTCCTTAAAATCCGCACAAACTTATGCCAAGGCACAAATTTGCCGGTCAAAAAGCTTCCATTTTCAACCTACAATAATCTTCTCCTGCGGTTCCCGCACGCGGTTTGTCGCAGGCTTTTTGGCAAAAACAAGCGCAAAGGAAAGACTGCCCAGCCTCCCGCAATACATCAGCACCGCAATAATGAGCTTGGAAAAAACGCCTAACTCTCTTGTGATTCCCGTCGTCATTCCCACCGTATTAATTGCGGAAAGCACCTCAAATATCACATCAGGCATGGAAATTGTCGGCTGCATTGTCATAATCACGCATGCCGCACAAAACGCAAGCGATAGATTAATCACAACAACGGCATTTGCCTTTCTTACCACATCAGCCGTAAGCCTTCTGCCAAAAAGATTGATATCCTCCCTATTTCGGAGCATTGCCGCCGCATAGAACACCAGTGCGACCATTGTCGTCGTTTTCGCGCCGCCTGCCGTTGAACCAGGGCTTCCGCCGATAAACATCAGCAGCATGGTAAGCAGCATTCCCGCATTGGACATCGCTCCGGTGTCCACCGTATTAAACCCTGCCGTTCTCGGTGTAACAGACGCAAACAGCGCACCCAACAGCTTTTGAACAGGCGTCATGCCCGCAAATGTCGCACCGTTTTCAAAAACCAGAAACAAAATAGTCCCTGCCACCGTCAGTCCCAATGTTGATACAATCACAATTTTAGAATGCAGCAGATACTTTTTAAAATGCCACTTGTGCTTGAGCACGTCGTCCCACACGATAAAACCGATACCGCCAATTAAAATCAACAGGCAGATCACCACGTTCACAAGAATATCTCCCTCAAAGGAAACCAGCGACGAATACGCTTCGTCTATGCCCATAAGGTCAAACCCGCCGTTACAAAATGCCGATATCGCATGAAAAACAGAAAAATAAATGCCGTTGGCAATGCCAAACCGCGGAATAAACCTTGTCGCAAGCAGCAGCGCACCTGTTCCTTCTATTAAAAAAGTACCCTGAACAATCTTTTTCACAAGCCTTACCACACCTGCAATTTCAAGCGTATTGACGCTCTCGTGAAGCGTTGCGCGCTCCTGCAGACCGATTCTGCGCTTTAATAGCACCGAAATGTACACACCGATTGTCATAAATCCAAGTCCGCCCACCTGTATCATGCAAAGGATTACAAGCTGCCCGAACAGCGTCCAGTTCTGATACGTGTCAGCCGCCACCAGCCCCGTCACACAGGTCGCTGAGGTCGCTGTAAACAGCGACGTCAGAAGATTTGTTTCGCCCGTCTTTGTGGCAATCGGCAGTGACAGCAGAAGTGTGCCAATCATAATAATCAAAGCAAATCCAAACGCAATCAGTCTTGTTGTAGAACGACATGGCGTGGAACGTCCGGTCTTTGGCATCTGCTTATTTTTTCTATTAAAAACCATGATGCATTGTTAACCTCCATTTGACCACATCCTGCAAGCTTGTGGCCGCATCCTTCTATCTTAAATAAGATAACCTATGTTATGAAATAATCCGGAAATGCCAACCAGCCACTTCCGGATTTTATAACTGCCCTATCTATCTTGAGAGCTTTCTGCAGACTTCATACTGGTAATCGTCAATCCCCTTTTTCATGTTCAGGGCTTCCTCAATATCATAATCAACAAACTTACCATGCGTATATGCAACTACCCTGTTTGACTTTCCCTGACTGAGTAGGTCGGAAGCGTACGCCCCCATGATTGACGCATAAAACCGATCCTTGCAGGTCGGATGCCCGCCACGCTGCAGATATCCGAGAATCGTTGCCCGCGTCTCAATTCCCGTAGCCGCCTCAATGCGCTTTGCCATCGAAGTAGAATGTCCGATACCCTCTGCATTTACCACAATATGATGCTTCTTTCCTTTTTTACGGCTCCGCACAATATTGTTAATCAGCTCCTGCTCGTCATAATTGTACTTTTCCGGAAGAAGAATATCCTCCGCACCGTTTGCTACGCCTGTCCAAAGTGCGATATACCCTGCATTTCGTCCCATAACCTCGATAATCGAGCAGCGCTCATGGGAAGAAGAGGTATCCCTTACCTTATCAATTGCCTCCATCGCCGTATTGATTGCCGTATCAAATCCAATCGTGTACTCTGTACATGCAATGTCAAGGTCAATCGTTCCGGGAACGCCTACCGTATTGATTCCATGTCTTGCAAGCGCCTGCGCGCCTCTGTAAGAACCGTCCCCGCCGATGACCACAAGCCCGTCAATCCCGTTCTTGCGGCAAAGGTCTGCCGCCTGTGCCTGTATTTCCTCCTGACTGAACTCCGGACATCTTGCCGTTCCGAGAATCGTTCCGCCTGTGTGAATGATATCCGCTACACTGTAAGCCTCCATATCAACAATTTCTTCATTTAAAAGCCCAAGATAACCACGCTTAATTCCTTTTACCTTCAAGCCGCTTGTCAGCGACTTTCTCACTACCGCACGAATTGCTGCATTCATACCGGGCGCATCTCCGCCGCTTGTCAATACACCAATTGTTTTAACCTGCTTCGCCATTTTTCATACCTCCTGCTTTTCGATCCCTCTTAACCAAACCATGTACATTTTACCCTTTTTTTGGCAAGAATACAATAGGCGGTTCCGAAAAAATTGTGAAAATTTTGTCAGTACGTGCAGAGATTCCGGCTTAACTTACCACCTTCACGTTTTCCTCACCAAAAAGCGCCCGCAGTCTGTCCAAAAGCTCGCTGTCCGCCTGTATATTTTTATTCGGGGGAAGTGTCTTTCTCTGACGTGTTTCTTCTATATAAATAACAACGCTGTCCTTTCCCTCCGAGTCAAAGATTGCGTCAAAAAGGACAGACTCTTTTTCCACATAGCTGTCAATATTCGGGAACTTAATCCACACCTTTCTCGGAATCTCGCTAAACGACGTGACTTTTTCGCAAATCAGCTTCCCGTCGCGATCCTCCTCCACACTGACTCTGCCCTCTATAAAAACCTTATTTTCCTCCATAAGACTTGCGGAATACTTTTCATAGGCATTCGGAAACACAATGACCTCCACGCTTCCCACCAAATCCTCAAGCACAAGAAACGCCATAATCTTATCCTGCTTTGTATATTTAATCTTCTTGTCCGCGATCATACCACCGATGACAGCTCTCACATTATCCTGCAGGTGCACCGCGTTTGTCTCCTCGTCCAAGTAAAAATCAGAGGTCTTTGCGGTGATGTGCTTCTCCCAAAGAGACTGGTACTCCTGCAGCGGGTGGCCGCTGACATAGAAGCCTAAAACCTCCTTCTCAAAGCCCAAAAGCAGCTCCTTCTCATACTCGCCCACATTCGGCAGCTTAATCTCAAGCTCCTCCTTCTGCTCGTCCGAAACAATGTCAAGCAGCGACATCTGTCCCGCGGTAATACCGCGCTTGCTGTGCGTAATGCCCTCCAAAATCTGCGCGTAGACACTCATATGCTGCTTGCGCGTCGCGCCAAAGCTGTCAAACGCGCCCGCCTTAATAAAATTCTCTATCGCACGTTTGTTCACATCATTTCCCTGTGTCCGTTCGATAAAATCCTTCAGACTCTGATAATTTCCATGCGCATTGCGCTCCTCCACAATCGCGGCAATAATCGGCCTTCCGACATTCTTAATCGCCGTCAGCGCATAGCGTATCGCTCCGTTTGATACGGAAAAGCCTGCCTCGCCCTCGTTGATGTCGGGCGGAAGAATCTGTATCCCCATGCTCCGGCACACCATAATGTACTCCGAAACCTTGGAGGCATTGTCAATCACCGATGTCAGAAGCGCCGCCATAAACTCCACTGGATAATAGTATTTCAAGTACGCCGTTTGATATGCAACAACCGCATAACATGCCGCATGGGATTTATTAAACGCGTATTTTGCAAAATCGGTCATGGTATCATAAATATGGTCGGCAACCTGCTCCGAAATCCCGTTTGCCACGCAGCCCGGCACGTGCTCCGCCTCGTTTCCATGCACAAAGTTCGCCCGCTCCTGCTCCATGACAGACGCCTTTTTCTTACTCATGGCACGGCGCACAAGGTCGCTTCGCCCCATCGTGTATCCGCCCAAATCGCGCACAATCTGCATTACCTGCTCCTGATACACAATACAGCCGTACGTCGGCGCTAGAATCGGCTCAAGCTGCGGACATGCGTAAGTCACCGCCGCATGATTGTTTTTTCCCCGAATATACGCCGGAATAAACTCCATTGGTCCCGGACGGTAAAGCGAAATCCCCGCAATCACGTCCTCAAGGCTCTGGGGCTTTAACTCCTTCATAAAGTTTTTCATGCCCTGACTTTCCAGCTGGAACACGCCGTCCGTCTTTCCCGTACCGAGAGACGCAAGCACTTTTTTATCGTCATAATCAATGTTATCCACATCAATTAAAATTCCTGTGGTTTTTTCCACATTTTCCACCGCGTCCTTGATAACCGTCAGGGTACGCAGTCCTAAAAAGTCCATTTTCAGCAGCCCAAGCTCCTCGATTGTCGTCATGGGAAACTGCGTCGTAATCGAGCCGTCGCTTCCCCTTGAGAGCGGCACAAGCTCGTCCGCCGGTCTTTGGCAGATCACGACGCCCGCCGCGTGCATGGAGGTATGGCGCGGTAGGCCTTCCAATCTCTCACACATATCAATTAAATAATGCACCTGCTCGTCGCTTTGATACAGTTCCCGAAACTCCGGATTCATCTCAAGCGCGCGCTTTATCGTAATATTCAGCTCGTTTGGGATCATTTTCGCAATACTGTCACAGAAATTATACGGGAGATCTAAGGCGCGTCCCACGTCGCGAATAACGCCTTTTGCCGCCATCGTACCGAACGTGACAATCTGTACGACCTTATCCGCGCCATATTTTTGACTCACATAGTCAATAACCTCCTGCCGGCGCTCATAGCAAAAGTCAATATCAATATCGGGCATGGAAATACGCTCGGGATTCAAAAAACGCTCAAACAGAAGTCCGTAACGAATCGGGTCAATATTGGTAATGTGCAGGCAGTACGAAACAATCGAGCCTGCCGCGCTCCCTCGTCCGGGGCCTACCGGAATGCCGTTCTCCCTTGACCAGTTAATAAAGTCCCACACAATCAGAAAATAATCCACATACCCCATGTCTTTTATGACCTTCAGCTCATATTCCAGCTTTTCCACAAGCGTTCCGTCATCGTCGGGATAGCGCTCCTTTAAGCCGTCAAAGCATATTTTATTCAGATACGTCCATGAGTCATATCCCTTTGGCACGTCAAACTTTGGCAGCTTTGTAACGCCAAACTCAATTTCCACATTACACCGTTGTGCAATCAGCGCAGTGTTTGTAACGGCCTCCTGCGCATACGGAAACAGCTCGCGCATCTCCAGTTCGCTCTTTACGTAATACTGCCCGCCGTCATAGCGCATTCTGTCCTGATCCGACACCTTTTTTGCCGTCTGGATACATAGGAGAATGTCATGGGACTTTTCGTCCTCTGCATACGTATAATGAATGTCGTTCGTTGCAACTAACGGAATGTCCATTTCCCTGCTGATGCGCATTAACGCCGCATTCACCGTTCTTTGATCCGGTATCCCATGATCCTGCATCTCGAGAAAATAATTGCCTCTTCCAAAGCAGTCAAGGTATTTTTGAACACACTTTTTCGCCTCCTGATACAAGCCCTTTACAATCAGGCGCGGCACTTCCCCTGCCAGGCAGGCGGAGAGTGCGATAATCCCTTCGTGATATTTGTTTAAAACCTCCATATCGACACGCGGTTTGTAATAATACCCTTCCGTAAAGCCAATGCTCACGATTTTCATCAGGTTCGCATAGCCCGTATTATTTTCCGCAAGCAAAACAAGATGATGATACCTGTCCTCACCACCCGTAAGCTCCTTATCAAAACGCGAATTTGGCGCCACATACACCTCGCAGCCGAGTATTGGCTTAATCCCGTTCGCCTTCGCTTCCTTATAAAAATCAATGACACCATACATAACACCATGATCTGTAATCGCGCCGCTTTCCATGCCAAGCTCCTTGATGCGCCTGACGTATTCTTTTATCTTATTGGAACCGTCCAATAAACTGTACTCCGTATGAACGTGCAAATGTGTAAATGCCATTTGATTTGATCTCACTCCTTATCACTGAAAGGTGTTATTGTAATTGCTCAAAATATATAGCTGGCAATTAATTATTGCCAGCTGCGCCGCGCACAGCCGCTATGCGGCATCTACATCTTGTGCGCGTGCGCATCCCCCGGAGGGACTATATATCCGGCAATTTTTAAATGCCGGATATATAGTAACGAAACGGTTTAGATTACTCTAAACCGCTTGCGATCTGTGCCATAAGTCTTCCGACAATTGTAATAAACCCTAAATCTGCCGCGCCGATTTTTGGCGCCCTGTTAAAGTAGTCAAAGGAAACCGCCGCAAGAATCTCATCTCCCTGCCGCGCAACGCACTGCACAAATTCTTTATTCTCCTGCAGCACATAAAGCCTGTGCAGTTCCGGCTGCTGTATTTCAAGCTTTCCAAAATTTTTCTCCACACGAACGCCGCGTTTGTCAAACTGCTTTTGGCTGTTCTCGCTTTTGATGCAGTCAAGCGTTTCAATAGGATTGATATATTTTCCGGAAATAGCTACCCGGTGAAGGCTGCTGCCCGCATACACCGATATCCCGTCCACATCAAGATAGCTTCTAAGCTTTTCCATCACCTCATCAAACGCCTCAAATCCTTTTGTGCTCAGCATAATCACAAGATCCGACATCACAGCTGCCTTCTTGCCGTCACTCGCAATCGCTTTGATGCCGATGCTGCGTTCTGATATTGCCGTGTCCTCCACTGCGCCATGCTTTGCCTCGTCATATATGATATAGCGGTTTTTGCCCTTTTCCTTCGCCACATAAAGCGCCTTATCCGCCTTTTTAAACAAATCCTCAAAATTTGCCGCATCATCCGGGAATTTCGCCACGCCGCAGGATGTCGTAATCGCCATTGTCTCCTTAATATCCTGATATTCCCACTGGATATTTTTGGAAATTGTTTTAAATATGCGCCTTAGCTCTTCCTCGCTCGAAACGCCGTCAAGAACAAGCATAAACTCGTCACCGCCAAAGCGCCCCACCATTCCCCGCGAATCAATTACGGCACGCATAATCTCCGAAACCTTAGAAAGCACCTCATCGCCAAACATATGTCCAAAACTGTCATTAACCTTCTTGAAGTCATCTACGTCCATCATAGCAAGATAAAGCTCTTTTCTTTCCTGTGTCTTTTCCATTGCATATTCATGGATCGCTCTTTTATTGTAAAGACCTGTGCCCGGATCAAACGCATTGTCCGACAAATAATAGCTTTTCTTTTCGCTCTTGCCGCCGATATTGGTGATGATTCCCACTGTCATAACGCGTTTTCCGTTGTCATATAAGGTACACCCTCTAACAGAAAAACGTCCCTGCGCCTCCTTTATTAAAAGGCTTGCCTCAAATCCGGCATTAAAACGGTCCACACCTCTTTTCAGAAAATCGTAAAACATTTCAAATTCACCGGAAACGGGAATGTCTTTTTTAATCTCGCTCAGTTTCTTTTTTAATACGGGAATGCTTTTTACATTAACATACCGATAGACATTAATTTCATCACTGTTATAATTATACTCAAAGAACATATTTTCGGAGAGTCCCATAAACTCACGATACTTTTTGACAAGCTCCGTATATTTTACATATCTGTCCTTAAGCTCCATGAAATTGGAATACTCTAAATTAAACGACTTAAAGTCGCCGTAATATCTTCCGTTCAGCTCGATTTCAAGATATAAAAGCCTGTAATTATCCTCCGCGTCCTTCATACGCACAATCGTACACTGACGCCCCTTATCCAGCTCGCCTGCCACAGATATAAAGTCTTCCTTATCATCAGGGTGCAGCAAATCAAGCAATGAATAACAGGAATTTTTCCCGATAAAATGATAGAATGCCTCATCTCCGTTCACAAATTCATAATCATTTTTAATTGTTGCCCTTCCATAATAAGCGATGTAGGAACCGGGCGAAGTTTTGTACTCTGTAATATTTGCCTTTTCCATTCGTTTTCCCTATAACAGGCATTCCCCTTCCATACCTGTTCCCCATAAATTATTACCGACAAATTACCAGCATAAGCCAATATTGTGTCCTGTTGCATGACACCATATTCTAACTATAATTGTACACTAAGTTATTTAAAAATGAAACAAAAAACAGAAAATTGTTTGCAATTTTTTGTAAAAAATGAATAACAGGAACGCTATACAATCCTTCTGACACAAATAATATCACGATAAAGCGCATTGCTAATCTTAATCCCCGTTTTTGCCGAGCTTGCATGTACGATTTTCCCGTTTCCGATATAAATTGCCACATGCCCCGGATAACAAATAATATCGCCCGGCTGTGCCTCCGCGTAGCTTACCTGCGTTCCTGCCGTTCGCTGCGAAGTCGAATTTCTTGGAAGGCTGTAACCGAATTGCTTGTATACAGACTGTGTAAAGCCGGAACAATCCGCACCGTTTGTAAGGCTTGTGCCGCCTGCTACATAAGGATTTCCGACAAACCCGCACGCATACACCGCAACTTCTTTTCCTTTCGCGCTGCCGTTTGCCGCCATAATTGCATCTTTATTTACAGTCGCTTTCCCTGTCGGTTTCGCGTTTGCGGAAGCCGTACCTGCGTTTCCGTTATTACTATTCTGATTTTTCTTTTTTGCCTCTTCCTCCGCCTTCTTCCGTGCCGCCTCCTCTGCAGCTCTTCGTTCTTCTTCCTCAATCTGCTTAATCTGCGCATTCCGCTGCTTAATCTGCGTCTTGTATACCTCTGCCTGCTGCTTTGCCTTGCTGATCTGCATCGCATAGTCTGCGCTGATTTCCTCAAGCTCCGCCCGCGCAGTTTCCACGCTCTCCATTTCCTCCTCAAGGCCTTCCTGTGCAGCCTCAAGCTCGGATTGCTCGATTTCAAGCTCTTCTTTAAGGATTTCCACATTCTGTCTCGCGGTCTGATAATTCGCAAACATCTTGCGGTCATACTCATGGAGCTTTTCCACGTAATCCGCCTTATTCAGCAGACTCTCCATTGATGTTGCCTGAAACAGAATATCAAGATACGTGCTGTCGCCGCTCTCATACATTTCCTTAATGCGCACCTTCATCGCCTCATATTGGGCGCGTTCTACCCTGACTGCCTCCTCAAGGTCAAGCTTCGCCTGCTCAATCTGCGCCTTTTTTACCTCTATTTCCTCCTCAAGGAGGCTGATGCTCGCCATAATCTCTGCAATTTCATTGCTCAGCGCCGCGATTTCGCTGTCTATCCCTTCCTTCTCGTCCGAAAGCTCATTCGCCTGATCCTCAAGGTCATCTAAATTCTGCTCGTCCTGTTCATTCTGCCTCTTCAAGTCGTCCTTCTTTGTCGCCTGCACCTGCCCAATGCCTGCATTCACGCTCCCTGCCAGTACTGCCGCGCACAGCAGCGCAGCCAGAAAACGCCATAACCCTTCCTTCTTTTGCATTTATTACTCAACCCCTTTATCTGCCCGTTCCTGTTCGCCCGTTTCGATAGCGTCTGTCCTACTGCTCCGATGTCGGCTCCACTGTGATAATCTCATTTAAGCGTTCCACAAGCTTTTCTTGCAGAACAAACATTCGATAAGTAGTGTATCCGACCTCCTCGAGATACGAATCTATGGTGTATCCGTCATATCCCTCAATATCCTGCTGTGCATATTCCCGAATCAGTTCGTCCGTAATCTCAAGCTGCTCTGCCCTTGCAAGCGCCTCCGATATCAAATACTGTTTGACCATTGTCTCGCAGTCGGGACGGATTTCCGCTTCGAAATCCGCAAGCGTCTTTTGCTCTACCTGCTCCAAATACTGCTCGAAATTCATGCCGTAATACATTTGGCTCATGGATTCCATATATATCTCATATCCTTGCATCTGCTCCTCCACAAGATACTCCGGAACGGATTTTATGGTACTCTCGCTCAAGACCTGATTTAAAATCGCACTTGTTTTTGAGGTTTCAAAAACCTCCTCCGCGTTTTTCTCAACCTCCGCTTTTGCAGCCTTCCAAAGCGCGTCCTTCGTTTCGTACGAAAGTCCAAACCTTGCCAAATCCGCATCTGTTGCATCGGCGTATTCCATTGATTCGGCGATGCCGTTTACCGTTACCGTAAAGACTACCGGCTGCCCTGCAAGCGTCTCTTCCCGATAGCCTTCGGGAAACGCCAAGTCCAAATCAACTGTTTCCCCCGGCATCACGCCGATTAGTCCCTCCTCAAAGCCCTCAATAAAAGAACCTGATCCAATCTCAAGGTCATAACCGCTTGCCGTACCGCCGTCAAATGCTACACCGTCTTTCTTTCCTTCATAATCGATATTTACAACATCGCCGTTTTCCACCTTGCGGTCGGTGATGTATCCTGTCAGCATCTCGCTGTTGATATACTGTTCGATATCCTCGTCCGTCGTTTCCGGTTTGTATGCTGTCACTTTCATGTTTTTGTAGTCATTGAGCGTGACGTATTCGTCAATGTCCAAATCCTCAAGTCCCACATAGTCCTCCCGATCGCTTACGCGCTCCGCATCAAGAATTGACGAGCCTGTATCCTGCGCCATCGTCTCCGGCACAGCAGCGCTTTGTGCTTCTGTGCTCGTTTCTGCCTCCGTAGATATCTGCGTATCCTGCACTTCGTCGGTTGCATTTTTGTCTCCGCATGCACTGATGCCAAGCGTCATCACACCCAAAAGATACATGATTATTAATTTATTTTTCATTCTTCAGCCTTTCTTCTATTTTCCTTATTTTCATACTTTTATCAGTATAGCAAAAAAAGAAGGAAAATAAAAGAGTTTCTTGCACTTTCCAATGATTAATGATACAATCTTTAATAAGTGTTGTAATCTAATGATAGAAAGGCTGATAGAAACAATGGTGTGGAAAGTTCTTTTAATAATACTTATTATTTTAATTTTATTACTGGTTGGAATGTATTTTCTTGGCAGAAAACTGCAAAAAAAGCAGGCGGAACAGCAGGCGCAAATCGAAGCCGCAAAACAGAGTGTTTCCATGCTGATTATTGATAAAAAGAAAATGAAGCTCAGAGACGCGGGACTTCCTGCAGCCGTACTGGAACAGGCGCCCAAGTATATGCGCCGCGCCAAGCTGCCGATTGTAAAGGCCAAAATCGGGCCTCAGATTATGTCACTTATCTGCGATGCCGATATTTTTGACAGTGTTCCCGTAAAGAAGGAAGTAAAGGCGACCGTAAGCGGTATTTATATCACTGATGTAAAGGGGATTCGCGGTTCCCTTGCCGCAACTGCTCCAAAGAAAAAGAGCAAGTTCAAGGCATGGGTTTCCAAAATGCAGGAAAAGGCCGGTGCAAAGCCGATTAAATAAAATGACAGCAAAAATGGCGGTTCAAAACGAATCGCCATTTTTTAATACCTTTTAAATTTAAGATGAAAAGAAGTACTCCCGTATCTCACAATTCCGTATCCCAAACGCCGCATATTCCTCATTTGTCATATCATTAAAATAGGAATGTATCACTCTTGCAATGCCGTTGTGCGCCACCAACAAATAAGTGCGGTTATCAGACCTTAACTTGATATCGTCCAGCAGATTATAAATGCGCTGGGCAAGATGCAGCATCGTTTCACCGCCACCAAAGTGATTGACAAAGCTTTTTTTCATTTCCTGAAACTCGGCTCCGTTCCTTGCGGTAGCTTCGTATTTCCCAAAGCTTTGTTCCGTCAGACGCGGTTCTTCAGACGCAGGAATGCCCGTAATTTCGGATACTTCCAGCGCCGTATCCTTCGCCCGCATCAATGGGGAATACAGGATTTCATCAATTTGGAGTCCTTCCGCCAGAATTTTTTGTCCAAGCTCCCGCGCCTGCTCGCGCCCAAGCGCTGTGAGCGCGACATCGGTAGACCCGCAGATTTTGTTTTCCACATTCCAAATTGTCTGTCCATGCCTTGTGAAATATACGTGTGCCATTATCTTTCCCTTTCTCACCATTTAAAATACACCTGTTGTTTATAAATCAAGTTTTAAATCATTCTCCTGAATCCACCCAATTTTGCGAAATCCCATTCCAATAACATATGTAATGACTGCCGGAAGCACAAAGCTGATACAAATCAAGCCTGTCCAGTCGCCAACTGTAATCGACGCCTTTGTTCCCTCTGCAATATCATTCAGCCAGCCTGTGTACACCCCAATCTGTCCCACAAGCCCGCAGGTGCCCATTCCGGACGCGACTGCCGCACCATTCATCTTTAACTGGAACACGCAAGTAGCAATCGGCCCTACGATCGCGGACGCAAGAATCGGCGGCAGCCAAATCCGCGGTTTCTTCACAATATTCCCCATTTGCAGCATCGAAGTCCCGATACCCTGTGCGAAAAATCCGCCCCAGCCGTTTTCCCGAAAGCTCATCACCGCAAAACCAACCATTTGTGTACAACACCCCGCAAGCGCCGCTCCGCCCGCAAGCCCTGTAAGGCTCAGCGCCGCACAGATTGCCGCACTGCTAATCGGAAGTGTCAGTGCGATTCCTACAATTACAGAAATAATGATTCCCATCAAAAACGGCTGCAATTCCGTCGCCCACATAATTGCCTTTCCGACTGCGCTCGCCGCGCTTCCGATTGCCGGCGCGCACACCGTCGCAAGAAGCGCTCCCACGATAATCGTAACAAGCGGCGTCACAAGAATGTCAATCTTCGTCTCTTTGGAAACCGCCTTTCCAAACTCCGCGGCAATCACCGCTATAATCAGCACCGCAAGCGGCCCGCCTGCCCCTCCAAGCGTATTTGCGGCATGTCCCACAGCCGCAAGCGAAAACAGCACCAGCGCCGGACAATGCAGCGAATAGCCGATTGCAATTGCCATCGCTTCCCCCGTAACAGCTTTCGCATAGCCGCCGATTGTCACCAGCAGTTCGATTCCAAGCCGCTCCCCGAGCGTTGAAATAATCGTTCCGATTAAAAGCGACGCAAAAAGCCCCTGTGCCATTGCGCCAAGCGCATCAATACCATACCGTTTTCCTGAAATAATAATATCCTTGCGCTTTAGAAATTTCTGAAACCTTTCCATGTCAATCCTCCGTTTTCATTGCGTTCCTGTCAGTTGTATTGTCAGCTGTCTTGTCAGCTTTAAGCAGTATA
Organism: uncultured Lachnospiraceae bacterium; assembly: GCA_910577115.1. GTDB lineage: Bacteria > Bacillota > Clostridia > Lachnospirales > Lachnospiraceae > COE1. Next base: position 36,984 of record CAJTMC010000025.1, on the reverse strand, counting down.
ACACAAGGCTTTTTGCTTTTCAATGACTCCGGAAAATTTACACAAAATTCTACAAATTTGCACAAAATAATATCTGTCCCAAACCGGTTATTATCTATTTTTTATTTTAATTGAGATACCCTTTTGCCTGCAATCGTTCCTCAACCCGCGCAAACACGTCCTCGCTGTCCGCCTCAAGCGTATGGAAATGCGCACCGTTTGTCAGGGATTTTAGCGGCTGCGCCGCGCTCTTTGCTATTTTTTCAATAAACTCATCGACATCCTGGCGGCTGCGCAAAAACAAGTCCACCGTAATCTGACCGTAGACCTCATGCTCCACCACCACGTCAAGCATACGCGCACCGCAGTCCACAATTGTATATAGCTCGTCCTGCATCTGATCGTCCGTATGCTTCACCGAAACCGTCCTGCGAAGCCGCTTTCCCTCTCCAAGCGGCTGATACAAAATATATCCCTTATTCGTACTGAGAATATTTTTATCATACGCACGCAAAAGCGCAATATCCTGCACGATAACCTGCCTGCTCACCTTCAGCTTTTTTGCCAGCGCCGTTCCCGAAAGCGGCTCCGCCGCGCAGTTTAACATCTCTATGATTTTTTCTCTCCTGCTGTCGCCTTCCATTATGATGAACCTCCATTTCAGCCCGCAGATTTGTGGTCACACACCTTTTAACAGAACAATTTACCGTTCAATTTTCCTTTTTCCGGAAAAACAGATAAATATTCTGTGCCACATTCGCCGTAATCCCCGGTACCTCCGCGATTTGGGAAACATCTGCGCTGCGAAGCTCCTCAATCGACTTAAAATATTTCATCAACGCTTTTCTACGGCTTGCCCCCACACCGGGAATCTCGTCAAGCACCGAATGCACCTGCGCCTTACTCCTAAGCGATCGGTGATACGTAATGGCAAAGCGGTGCGCCTCGTCCTGTATACGCGTAATCAGCTTAAACCCCTCACTGTTGCGGTCGATTGGCAATTCCAAATTGTTAAAATATAACCCTCTCGTGCGGTGATTGTCGTCCTTCACCATACCGCAGACCGGAATATCGATTTGCAGCTCCGCAAGCACCTGTTTCGCAATGTTGACCTGTCCGCGTCCGCCGTCCATCAGCAGTAAATCCGGAAATTTCGTAAAACTCCCGAAATTCTCGTCAAAGCCGTTTTCATCGCCGCCCTGCTCCCTTCTGATTTCCTCGCGCTCGTCAAGCCCATGCTGAAAGCGCCTCGTAAGCACTTCATGCATACACGCATAATCATCAGGCCCTGCCACCGTCTTCATGCGGAATTTCCTGTAATCACTCCGCTTTGGCTTCCCTTTCTCATAAACCACCATCGAACCGACATTGGCAAATCCGCTGGTGTTTGAAATATCAAACGCCTCCATTCTTGTGAGCGGGGCAATGCCTAAAATTTCCTCAATTTCCTTAACTGCACCGATTGTCCTGCCTTCCTCGCGCTTCATGCGCTCTCTGTCCTGACTTAACACAAGCTGCGCGTTTCTTGCCGCCAAATCCACAAGCTTTTCCTTCGTCCCCTTTAGCGGCACTCTCAGGTGCACCTTCGCACCTTTTTTGCTTGTCAGCCATTGCTCCACAAGCTCCATATCCTCAATCGCCTGCTGGAGCATGATTTCCCGCGGTATAAAAGGCGTCCCCGCATAAAACTGCTTGACAAAGCTCGTTAATATTTTATCAGGCAGGGGCTCTTCTATCTGTGTCATATAAAAGTGCTCCCTGCCTATCAATTTTCCGTTTCTTAAAAAGAAAACCTGCACAACCGTCTCGTTTCCATCGATTGCAAGCGCAATGATGTCCTTATCCTCACCGATATTATCGGACATCTTCTGTGTCTCACTGACCTTTCTGACGCTCTCAATTAAATCGCGGTATTTAATAGCCTCCTCAAACTCCATGTTTTCAGAGGCTTTCTGCATTTTTTCTTTTAACTCTTTGATAACGGGCTGATGTTTTCCGTTTAAAAAATCAATCGCCTGTTGTATCTGCTCAGCATACGCTTCCTTTGCAATATACCCTTGACATGGCGCGCTGCACTGGCCGATGTGATAGTTCAGACAGGGACGCTCCTTGCCGATATCCCGCGGCAGCTTTCTGTTGCACGTCTTTAGTTTGTACAGCTTATTAATCAAATCAATACTTTCCTTCACGCCGCCGTTTGTAAACGGACCAAAATATTTCGCCCTGTCCTTTTTCATCTGGCGAACCATCATCACACGCGGATAGTCCTCACCCAATGTTACCTTAATATACGGATATGTCTTGTCGTCCTTCAAAAGCGTGTTGTACTTTGGACTGTTCTCTTTGATTAAATTATTCTCAAGCACAAGCGCCTCAAGCTCCGAGTCCGTCACGATATATTCAAAACGGGCAATCAGCGATACCATTTTGTCAATCTGCGGCCCTCTGCCAATGTTTCCCTTAAAATAAGAACGCACACGATTGTGCAGATTGACCGCCTTTCCCACATAGAGAATGGCGTCATCCGCATCGTGCATGATATACACTCCCGGCTTGTTCGGGAGCTTTTTTAATTCCTCTTTTACATCAAAATCATCCATTTACATTCCTGTCCCAAGCGGAGCCAAATCTTGATTGTTCGCCGCTTTCCCCGTTTGTCTGATTTTTAACATCCCGCTCTTCGTTCTCCTGCGGCTCCTGTGACGCGCGATTGTCGTTCTCCTGCGTATAACGCGGATTTTGGAAAACGGGCTGCTGCGGCGCATAATTGCGCAATTCTTCCGGACTTGGCACTTTTATCCCGTTATCCTCTGCGGGCTGCTGCGGTTCCCCCGCGCTTTCCGGTTTGTTTTCCTCTGCCTTCGACGCATCAGCGGATTTTTCATCAGAAGATTTTTCCTCCGCACCCTCCGGCTCTTTCTCCTCCGGCTCTTTCTCCTCCGGCTCAGGCAGCCCCTTCTCCTCGCGGTAAATCTTCATGAACTCCTTGCCCGTAATCGTTTCCTTCTCGATTAAGTATGCGGCAATCTTGTCCATAACGTCCTTATTGTCACGCAGCATGGCAAGCGCCTCGTCATACGCTTCCTTCAGGATTTTCATAACCTCCGCATCAATCTCCGCAGCGGTATTTTCCGCACAGTTGAGCGTACTGGTGCTGTCAAGGTACTGGCTCTCAACCGTCGCAAGTCCCATCAACCCGAATTTCTCACTCATACCATACCTTGTCACCATCGACCGCGCAATGTTCGTCGCGCGCTCAATATCGTTTGCCGCACCTGTCGTCACTGTGTCAAACATAATCTCCTCGGCAGCACGACCGCCCAAAAGCCCGACAATCATATCGTGCAGCTCTGCCTTGGAATTGAGGTACTTCTCGTCCTCCGGCACATGCATCACATATCCGAGCGCCCCCATTGTACGTGGCACAATCGTAATCTTCTGCACAGGCTCCGAATTTTTCTGCAACGCACTAATCAACGCATGGCCAACCTCATGGTAAGAAACAATCTTGCGCTCTTCCTTGCTCATAATGCGGTCTTTCTTCTCCTTGCCCACAAGCACCACTTCAACCGCATTAAACAAATCCTTCTGGCTTACAAACTCCCTGCCTTCCTTTACGGCATTGATTGCGGCCTCATTAATCATATTGGCAAGATCCGCACCGACCGCTCCGCTTGTCGCAAGGGCGATAGCGTCCAAATCAACCGTCTCGTCCATCAGCACATCTTTTGCATGTACCTTTAAAATATTGACGCGTCCCTTCAAATCAGGCTTATCCACAATAATCCGCCTGTCAAAGCGTCCCGGACGCAGCAACGCCTTGTCCAAAATCTCAGGGCGGTTCGTTGCGGCTAATATGATAATTCCCTTCTTGCCGTCAAAACCGTCCATTTCGGACAACAGCTGGTTTAGTGTCTGCTCACGCTCCTCGTTTCCGCCGCCGTATTTCGAGTCACGGCTTCTTCCGATTGCGTCAATCTCGTCAATAAAAACAATACAAGGCGCATTTTTCTCCGCCTCTTTAAACAAATCACGCACACGCGATGCACCTACACCGACATAAAGCTCGATAAAATCCGAACCTGCCAGCGAGAAAAACGGCACATGCGCCTCACCTGCAACCGCCTTTGCAAGCATTGTTTTACCGGTTCCGGGAGGGCCTACTAGAAGCGCACCCTTTGGCAGCTTCGCGCCGATTCTGGCATATTTTCCGGGATTATGCAGGAAATCAACGACCTCCTGCAGGGACTCCTTCGCCTCGTCCTCTCCGGCAACGTCCCGAAACGTGATTCCCGTCTCCTTCTGCACATAAACCTTTGCATTGCTCTTTCCCATGCTGAAAGCGCCTCCGCCGCCGGAAACCTTTCGGAAAATCAGGCTCAAAAAGCCCCACATCATCAAAGCAAGGACTGCATAGTATAATAAGGAAATAATAATACCCGAACGATCCGGAAGCGTTCCTTTTACCTCAACGCCTGCTTCCAAAAGACGCTTTGTAAGCGTATCGTCGTCCTCAACCTTTCCTGTCACGTAAGTAATAGTCGGCTGATAATACGATATGAGCTTGTCGCTCGATTCTTTAATCTTTGGCGTGATGATGATTTGCCCTGTCTCGATTTTAACACTCTCAACCGACCCCTCATCGACCAGCTTGATAAATTCGTTGTAAGTGATTTCCCTGTTTGTGGCGCCTGTCACAACCTTCGTCAGATACGTGATGAAAAAAAGGGAAAGCACTGCCGCCACAAGCATAATAATGAGGCTTTGCTTTCTTGGATCTTTTCCGTTGTTTCCGCCACCGCCGTTTCCATTGCCATGACCACCGTTATTATCATGATTGTTAAACTGGTTATTATCCATAAATTATTGTAAACCCTTTCATAATGCTTCAATTCTTCGCCTGAACATTATCCCTTTCTATATTGCTTACTCTGTATTGAATATTTTTAACAAATCAAGTATAATTATAAAGATAATCCATTTATAAATCAATAATTTCTTTATGAAATAAAACTAAAATAATCAAATCGAAAGGAATCTATGTTATTATGCCCGTTAAGTATGTATTTGTAACCGGCGGCGTCGTTTCAGGACTTGGAAAAGGAATTACAGCCGCATCGCTCGGCCGGCTTTTAAAAGCAAGGGGCTACAAAGTCACAATGCAAAAGTTTGATCCATATATCAATATCGATCCCGGTACCATGAACCCGATACAGCATGGGGAAGTTTTTGTGACGGACGATGGCGCGGAGACAGACCTTGATTTAGGCCACTATGAGCGTTTTATTGACGAAAGTCTTGACAAAAACTCAAACGTCACCACCGGGAAGGTTTACTGGAGCGTTCTGCAAAAGGAGCGGCGCGGCGATTACGGCGGGGGCACCGTTCAGGTTATTCCGCATATCACCAACGAGATTAAGAGCCGCTTTTACAGGAATTTCACAGACCCCGATATGCGCATTGCCATTATTGAGGTGGGCGGTACGGTCGGCGATATCGAAAGCCAGCCGTTTTTGGAATCCATACGACAGTTCCAGCACGAGATCGGACACGAAAACGCGATTTTAATCCATGTGACGCTGATTCCTTATTTGAGTGCTTCACAGGAGATGAAGACCAAGCCGACACAGGCAAGCGTTAAAGAACTTCAGGGAATGGGAATCCAACCGGATATCATTGTGTGCAGAAGCGAACATACGCTCGATCATGGAATTAAGGATAAAATTGCGCTGTTCTGTAATGTGCCGACTTCCCATGTGCTGCAAAACCTTGATGTAGAATATCTCTATGAAGCGCCTCTTGCAATGGAGCGGGAGCATCTGGCAGAGGTTGCCTGCGAGTGTCTGCACTTAAAATGCCCGGAACCGGACTTGGAGGAATGGGCAAAAATGGTGGAAGATTTAAAGACGCCCACGCAGGAGGTCAATATCGCGCTGGTTGGAAAATATACACAGCTTCACGATGCGTACATCAGTGTGGTGGAGGCGCTCAAGCATGGCGGTATTCCGCAGCACGCCACTGTCAATATCAAGTGGGTGGACTCGGAGCAGGTAAATGCCGAAAATGTGGCTGATATATTAGGCGACGTTGACGGCGTGCTTGTGCCCGGCGGTTTTGGCGACAGGGGAATTGAAGGCATGATTGACGCCATTCGGTATGCACGGGAGAATGCTATCCCATTCCTCGGATTGTGTCTTGGTATGCAGCTTTCCATTGTGGAATATGTGAGGAGCGTTGTGGGGTACAATGACGCGCACAGCATTGAGCTTGATCCCAACACGATTCATCCGGTTATTGCGTTGATGCCGGATCAGAACGGCGTGGAGGACATCGGCGGTACGTTACGGCTTGGTTCTTACGAATGCCACCTTGACACGTCCTCAAAGGCGTACAAGCTCTATGGCAGTGAGGTGATCCATGAGCGTCACAGACATCGTTATGAAGTTAACAATGATTATCGGAATGTTCTCTCAGAGAAAGGTATGCTGCTCTCCGGACTTTCTCCGGACGGGCGCATTGTGGAGATGATTGAGATTCCATCCCACCCATTCTTCCTCGCGACGCAAGCGCATCCGGAATTAAAGAGCAGACCGAACAGACCGCATCCTTTGTTTAAGGGGCTTGTGGAGGCTGCTATCGCTTATAAAAATAAGTAAAGTTTCCAAAAACATAAAGAATGCTGTTTAAAGAGAAACAGACCATAAAAGGGTAGCCGGTGACTTGCTTCCGTCACTGACTACCCTTTCGTTTTTTCTAATTATATGGATGAAACCCATGCCATTAACTGTATTGTGGAACGTGCGTAAAAGAACTCAATCCTCATAATGTCCCTTACAGGAAACAGTCTCTATCACATCACCACGAATCCGATACACCAGCCTATTCACGTCATCAATCCTCCGACTCCAAAATCCGCTCATATCGCCCTTTAATGGTTCCGGTTTCCCAATACCGTCAAAATTTCCTCTTTCAATATCCTTCAGCAGCATATTAATACGTTTTAATGTTTTTTTATCCTGCGTCTGCCAATAGGTGTAATCCTCCCATGCCTCATCAAACCAAATCTTTTTCATTCTTCTTCCTCGATAATATCGTGCTCTACACCCTTTCCGGCATTGAGCGCCTCCACGCCCCTACGCAAATGTGCCATGTTGCTTTCAGAGTAAAACGGATCTATGGATACTTCAAACGGAATTCTTTTTTCTCTTGTCATTTTTTTTGCAAATATAGTAATTGCAGTAGTCATATTCATTCCAAGCTCCTGACAAGTCTGCTCCATATTCTTTTTTAGTTCCTCGTCCATGCGGATATTTATCAATGTCTGTGCCATAAATAATACTCCTTTCCGAAATCTCATCTGTATATTATCATATGATAAAGACAAAATCAATACGCCGTCTTTACACATCTTAGACTTTCTTATCATTTTATACACAGATTTACCCTCCATACTGTGCATCAATAGCAACATGACATAATGAGCAGATATTATATCTGTGTCAGCTATGCAAGAGCGCAAAGGTATCTTAATTTTATTCCTAATATTCTTCCTCCTCTTCCTTCTCCGCAATATCGCTAACCGGCTTTTCCAGCCCTTCAATCACAATATGATTCTTTTGCGCATAATCCCACAGCGCCGCATGAATCGCCTCCTCCGCAAGCAGCGAGCAATGTACCTTTACAGGCGGCAGACCGTCCAGCGCCTCCATAACTGCCTTGTTTGTGACCGTCAATGCCTCCTGCACCGTTTTCCCCTTCACCAGCTCTGTCGCCATGCTGCTTGTCGCAACAGCGGCTCCGCAGCCGAAGGTCTTAAATTTGACGTTTTGAATAACCCCCTGCGCATCAATGTCAAAATACATTCTCATAATGTCGCCGCATTTCGCGTTCCCAACCGTCCCTACGCCGCTTGCGTTTTCAATCTCTCCCACATTTCTCGGATTATTAAAATGATCCATCACTTTTTCACTGTACATAAACTTCTCTCCTCTTCCTTATGTCTGCAAATTTGTGCCTACATACAAATTTGTCCATTGAAAAATCTCGGTTTTTCAATTTGTTTTTGCAAAATCCTCATACAACGGCGACATATCGCGCAGTCTTTGTATAATTTTCTTTAACTCGTCAACTACATAATCAATATCCTCCACCGTCGTTTCCTCCGACAGCGTAATCCGAAGCGAACCATGTGCAACCTCATGCAAAAGCCCAATCGCCAGCAGTACATGCGACGGATTGAGCGCACCTGATGTACACGCCGAACCGCTCGACGCGTAAATGCCAAGCTGGTCAAGCAAAATCAGCATGGATTCGCCCTCAATAAACCGAAAACAGAAATTCGCGTTGTTTGGCAGCCTGTCCGTCTTATGTCCGTTTAACCGCGCATGCGGAATTTCCTCTAAAACGCGCGCAATCAAATGGTCGCGGATTTTAATTTCCTGACGGCTTCGCTCCTCCATTGTTTCCTGCGCAATTTCCGCCGCCTTACCAAAACCTACAATTCCGGGCACATTCAGGGTTCCCGCCCTTCTGCTGCGCTCCTGCGCGCCGCCATGTATAAAGGAACGGATTTTTACGCCCTTGCGAATATACAAAATCCCGATTCCCTTCGGCCCGTTCAGCTTGTGCCCGCTCGCGGAAAGCATGTCAATATTCATTTCGTCCACCGAAATCGGAATATGACCGTATGCCTGCACCGCGTCCGTATGAAAAAGCACGCTATGCTCGCGGGCAATTTTTCCAATTTCCGCAATCGGTTCAATCGTTCCGATTTCATTGTTTGCCGTCATAATCGAAATCAAAACCGTATCAGGACGGATTGCCGCTTTTAACGCCTCAAGCGAAATCATCCCGTCCTCGTCCACATCAAGATAGGTCACTTCATATCCCTGCTTCTCCAAAAATTCGCAAGTATGCAAAACGGCATGATGCTCTATTTTGCTTGTGATAATATGCTTTCCCTTTTCCGCGTATGCCTGCGCCGTCGCAATCAGCGCCCAGTTATCCGATTCGCTTCCGCCTCCCGTAAAATAGATTTCTTCCGGTTTCGCGCCAATCAGCTCCGCCGCCTGCCACCTTGCCTTGTCGACTGCCTTTCGCGCCTCTGACGCAAAAGTATACACCGCCGACGGATTGCCGTACGCCTCTCTGAAAAACGGCAGCATCTCATTCAGCACCGCTTCACTCACCTGCGTTGTCGCCGCATTATCCAAATAAATCATTTTATCCATAAATGCCATGTCCTTTCCTGTAATTTCGCCAATCTATATAATACTTTTCCTATCAGTTTAGTATGCTTACGCATTCCATTATATCACTTCTTATCCGTCTGTCAAGCAATTTTGTTTTCTTTAGCAAACGCTTTATTGTGCAAAATCCACCGTAAATCTTGCGTCCTTCCAAGTAATTTCCAAGGGCTTTAAATCATACGCCGTTATTTGGTACCCGTCCGATGTAAGCGACACTGTAAATTCCGCCATTGCTCCCTTCACACAAGACTTCTGCGGCTGCGCGCTGATATAATTGCCAAGCGAATAATACACCAGCATCCGATGCCCGTCATTGTCCTCCAAAACCTCATATGGCTGCATGATATGCGGGTGTGTCCCAATTAGGATATCCACTCCGCTGTCTAAAAATACCTGTGCCCATTTTTTCTGAAACTGATCCGGCTCCTGTTCGTACTCTGTTCCCCAGTGCGCAAAAACAATCACAAAGTCGGCATCTTCTTTTGCCGCCGCAATATCACCACGGATTTTTTCTTCGTCCTCCAGCAAATGCACGATATGCGGATTGTCATTTGGAACCGCAATTCCGTTCGTTCCATACGTATAATTGAGCAGCGCAAACCGCGCGCCGTTTCGCGTAATGACCCGATACGGCAGATATTCCGCTTCCGAAAGCGATTGTATCCCGACACAGACAACCCCGCTGCCGTCAAAAAATGCTTTGGTAAAATCAACGCCCTCGGCGCCCCTGTCAAGCGCATGGTTCGTCGCGCACGTCACCACGTCAAAGCCCGCGTCCGCAATCGCCTCCCCAACCTGAACAGGCGTGCCAAACCGAGGATAATCGCTCACCATCGACAACTGATCCGTAAGCGGCGTTTCCTGATTAATCACCGCAACATCGCTCCCTGCAATCACGTCCTCCATATTTTCAAACAAAAAACCAAAATCACCGCCGTTTTGCAATCCGTACCGGTAAATCGGTTCATGTGCTAAAAGATCCCCAAACGCGACAAACGAAATATCCGTTTCCTCCTTGGTAAAACCCCATGAATCCCACACCCAGCTGCTGACGTTCCCCTCTAAATCCGTCAGCCACAGGCGGTTGTAAGGCGCACTTTTTTGATTGGAAGCAAGCTTTGAAACATCTTGTCCGAGATAGGAGGACATCCATTTCGGCTTCACCAATTTGGTTATGTCCAAACAGGACATGTCCTGTTTGGACATAACTTCATAGACGAACAAATGCTGCGACCACCCCTGCTCGTCCTTCTCCACCCAAACAGGCTTACTCTTCCCATAACGCCCCCGCTTCCAGCAAAGCAGCACAAGCTCATCCTGACCGTCGTTATCAATATCACTAAACAACGCCTTCTGCACCTTCACACCGTCCGGCGCGCACCAAATCACGTCTTCCCCATACAGGATTTGAACCGATTTGTGCGCCGCCAAAAGCCTGTACCTGCCCGAAGCATCATATTCCTCCGTATCTTCCCACGAAATCCAGCGCGGCAAAAAAGCGCCGCCATTCCACAAGAAAAGCAGAAGTGTAGCGGCGCTTATCACAATCAAACTACCCGTTATTATTTTAACAATTTGTTTTATTGTCAATTTTCCCCAATTTTTCAATGCTTTATTCCCAAGAATACTGATATCGGTAGCCAGCCGTCCAGTCGGGTCTTTCTATCGACTTATCTTTCTCATAGTTTCCTTCTTCATTTTCGTGAATGCCCATCATCTGACGCCACTTGGAATCCGTCAGGCGGTCGTCTATCGGCCACGCAAACTGATAGAACGAGTATACGCTTCCCTTTGCAAGTTTTATCTTGCCGTCCACTTGAATCACCACAAAAATGTTGGACGGATTGCCCGTTCCTACCTCAAGCGCCAGCCCGCTTTCAGGATCGGTAGCAATATCCGCAACAATCGCAGCCGGGCACTCTTTCGTCGCAATATACTCCTCGTCGCCCTGATCCTTCACCGCCTCGTACCAAAAATGCTCGATATTGCCGCCATAGCCGCGAATAAACTCGTATTCCTCGTCCGTCAGCAGCTCGTTTTGCAGCTCCTTATTCGAAATGGTAACCATCTGCTCTGCCATCTGCGACAGGCGCGAAAGATTTTCCTCCTGAGCCGCCGAAAGCATTCCGTATTTTTTCAAGCCCTGCGCCGTCATATCCGCAAGACTGCCAAACCGCGCGTAAACAAGCGGTTCCGGCTCGACATAGCCCCGATCGTCCGGCTCGTCGTCATAGCCGCCGCCCATCTCGGCAATCACCTGCTTCGAGTAAAGGATTGTGTCGTGCTTGAGCTCCGCAAAGCTGCCTGCAAAACACTCCAGATTCTTTTTCGTCCACGCGTCGTTCTGCATAAACACCGGATAGCCCTCGCCCTTTGGCACGAGTAACGGACGGAGCGTATGCAGCCAGCCCGCGTACAGACTTGCCGCCCACAGTTCGTCGTTATCCGCCGCAAGCCCTTCCCTCAGCTTCTCCATATTTTCCGTATAGCCCTCATAATCCTCCACACCGCGCTCCTTTAAAATCGAAAGCGCAGCGTCGCTGCCAAGCGCAGCAGGCACGTCAAGCACGTCGGGAAGCATCCGCTTTTCGCCCGCACTGTTTCTGCCCACACGCTGGAAAATCAGGTTTTGCATAATCTGCCCGTCAATCGTAAACCGCTGGCCCATAAACCGAAAACCGGGAATGGTATTGTCCTCCAACTCATAAATCGGAATGGAATTGATCTTCGGCGCAGCCAGCCCCGCCGTCTTTTCATGGAACTGCGCAAACAAATCCTGCGTTCCAATCAAATCCGCCGTACTGATTGTATCTCCATACACCTCACCGACAAGCGGCGCATACTCGCACACACCCGAATCATCGCTTGCCCCCGCAAAGAAAGACGATACACTGTAAATCGCGCCCCAAAGGCTGACCGCCTCCCCGTCGTCCGCAAGCGCCTTCGTCATCAAAAGCGCGCTTCTGTCAAGATCCTCCTCGTTCTGCTGAAAATGGATTCTGCCATACCACATCATCGCCTTGAAATACCGCTCAAGCGTTTCGTCGCCCTCATAGTAACCGCGCGGGATATACTGTGAGTAATCCTCCTCGTCGCCCCGAATCTCCGAAACTGCAATCCCCTCCGCGCGCCCGATTTTATCAAGCTCGCTCTGCACAGTCTGCGCAACGTCAGGATTGATTTCCGTATTATCATCCAACAGCTTCCTGCCGATTGTGAAAAAAGCGACATTACGCCTTGCCGCGCTCTCCCACTCGCTGCCCTTTAACGCCTCGTACTGCGCAAGGCTGTTGTCAAGCATTTTGCCGCTTAACTGCACAAGACTGCTATACAAGTAATCTTTCTCAATATTTTTGAGTAAATAACTGAAATATAAATGATAGGTGTGCATCAGCGAATCCACTGTCACGAAATTCGGAATCAGCTCATAGCGGTTCATCTCATAAACCTCAAAAAACTCGTTTCCTGATTCGCCTGCCACCACAAATCCGTTCTGCGCCAGCTTTTGTATCAGCTCCGGATCGTCCTCGCTAAAGTAAAACTGATTGAAGTTTATGATATTGCTCAAATCCGGCTCCACACTATACTGCGCCACCTGCGGCGCGCCATTCTCCGACACGCTCTGCGGCAGACTGCCAACCAGCATCGGACGCCGTCCCATGTATAAATTCAAAGACACCTCTGTCGTATCCGACGACAAATCCGTTCCCTGCTGTGTTTCCTCCGTCGCAGAACCGCCTTCACTCTGCTGCACCTGCGTTGTAGATGCCTCGTTTCCGTTTGGCTGCGCGGGCGCCGCACAACCGCCAAGCAGACTGGCTGCCAGTATCGCCGCCGTCACTTTCCTGTATTTCCGTTTTCCAATAAACATACGCCTGTACTCCCCCTTTTTCATAACAATACTGCTAAGTTTAACTTTAGTATAGCAGTGTAATAGTGCATTTTCAAGGTACAGTTTCTTTATATTTTGCAATACTATAATTTATAGTTATTGCGCTGTGGTCGGTATAGTACTATACTTTAGAGTATATATCAGGGGAGTTAAGAACATCAAGGAAAGGATATACACACAATGGCAACAATTGATTTAATTGTATTGGGAATTTTAAAGAAAGAACCGCTAGGCGCCTACGATATTCAAAAGCTCGTCGAGTACCGCAACATCTCAAAATGGGTAAAAATCAGTACCCCTTCGATTTACAAAAAAGTCATTCAGCTGGAGGAAAAAGGACTGATTAAAAGCCATATCGAAAAAGAGGGAAAAATGCCGGAAAAGGCAGTCTACACCCTAACCGACAGAGGCGAAAAGGAATTTGAACGGCTGATGCTGGAAATCTCGGAAAAGTCCGTCAATATTTATTTGGATTTTAACGCCGTCGTCGTGAATTTGGACAGCCTGCCGCCGCAGGAGCAAAAGACATGCATTACAAATATTGAAAGCAATATCAAAGAGCTGAATGCGCACCTTGCGCAGAATATTGCTGAAAAACAAAACAGACCGGATATTCCTGAAACAGCAAAAGCAGTTATGTATCAGCAGTTTCTTTTACTGCAGGCGCTTGAGAAGTGGATTGCGTCGGTGAAAGAGTCGCTCTAAAAGCAAATACCGCATCCTTTTGGTACGACTACGGCTACAATATCAAACTTGGCGAAAAATGATAGCAAATTATTTTGTAACCTTTTTGTGTTTTGTGTCGTCTAATCTATGTAAAACAAAACGCGTGCGCACGAAAACGTTCCGCGAAAAACACCCGCGGATAATCATACGAAAGGAACACCACGCTTATGGAAAAAGACACGACACAGCTTGTTCAAAAAGCGATAAAAGGCAGCAAATCCGCCTACGGCGAGCTGATTGCCGACTATCAGGTCTACCTGTACAAAACTGCCTTTTTGTATCTCAAAAACGAGGCGGATTCCCTTGACGCCGTACAGGAGTGCGTCACAAGGGGGCTGATCGGCATTAAAAAGCTGAAAGAGCCAAAGTATTTTAAAACATGGATTACGCGCATTCTGCTCAACTGTATTTGTCAGGACAGACGAAAAGCACAAACGGTTTCCCTTGACGAATACACCGAAAAAGGGGTTGAAAATTATCTGATTGAGGAAAAAATCGACCTTTATGATGCAATTGATTCATTGAAAGAGAACTACAAGACAGCCGTTATCCTCTTCTACTTTCAAGAGTTGAAAATCAAGGAAATTGCCCGCATTATGGGCATTCCTGACGGAAACGTCAAGGTCTGCCTGTATCGTGCCAAAAAACAGCTAAAAAACCTGTTAAGCAATCAGACAACACAACGTAAGGAGGGACTGCGCTATGCAAAATGATCGATTTGATGCAATTATTATTCCAAAGGAACTGGATAACGCCGTAAAACGCGGCATACAGGCAGGCATTCGCCAGCAGAAAAAACAGCGCCAAACAAAACGCATCATACAATACGGCACACTCGCAGCAGCCGCTCTGCTTGCAGTCTGTCTTGGCATCCTGTTTGCTTCCACCCCGTCTTTAGCGGCAAACCTACCGATTATCGGGCGGATTTTCGCACAGGTTCAGGATAAGGTCAGCTACAAAGGCGATTTCGACAGCGCTGCGGACACCGTTGTTGAGATTCCGGCTACGGAAGTTGTGACCGATTCAGTCAACAACATAGCAGAAAATCCCTACACACAAACCTCAAACGGACTGACGGTTACCGTTTCGGAAATAAACTGTTCCGCACAGGCATTGTACATCGCTCTTTGCATTGAAAACGAGGAGGATTTTCCGGCAG
Source organism: uncultured Lachnospiraceae bacterium (assembly GCA_910577115.1). Lineage (GTDB taxonomy): Bacteria > Bacillota > Clostridia > Lachnospirales > Lachnospiraceae > COE1. Next base: position 21,980 of record CAJTMC010000025.1, on the reverse strand, counting down.
ATTTTATCAAAACCAAGACAGAGGACTACATATTGGACTATGACATACTTTCCCTTCAAAGCATTGATTACTTTAATATTGCCGGAATGGAGAAAGAAAAACGCGGCGTAGAAAACGGCGTTCCCACTCCCTATTATATCGAGGGGGAATTTGTGGACGCACGCACGTTTGCCGGCATTATACGGGTACCTTTGGAGGGTGCCGCGTTTCCCGCGCAGTTTACCTATTATCTTGAAATTTCCGATATTTACGGGGAACTGTCCGCATACGAGGAAGAAACACTCACAGATCCTGACGGTAATGTCGTTACGCTGCAAAATCCACTGACAAAGCACTACACAGGCACATGGAATTTTGCACTGGATATTACAAGAAAGGAAGACGGCGAGCAGGTCGTCGAGGTGAATGAAACAAATGACGACGGTCTTGGCATTGGCTCTGTGAAAAAGACGGATTTTGAGATTACGGCGCAGCTTCTTGTACCCGAAGGCGTTCACGCATACGATTATGTGATTGTAATCTGCGACGCGGACGGTCAGATTTTGGACACACAGGGCGATAACGCCGAAGTCTTTTCGACCTACCGGCGAAACACTGATACCGTATATGTTTATATCTGCGACTATATGCAATATATGGATGAATTGAAAGGCTCACCTGAAAAAATCGCGGCAGGCGCGCTGTTCCAGACAAAAGTCCGGTTCTGATTCCGGTTCTGCTGCCACAAGCTGATTTATTACAGGCGTAAGTCCTTTGTTCCTGTGGAAACGAAGGACTTACGCGAAATTCCACAATTTATCTTCCTCGCACTATCTTTAAATTCACAACCTTTTACGCTGTGGCAGTCAATAACCGGATTTTTATTTGGAAGGCTTTCTTTTCATCCGGTGAAGCTGCGGCTTTAGTGCAAGCTCCGTAACAATGACGCCTTCCCGCTGACCCAAAATCCATTCCACCGCTCCCGCAACATCTTCGGGAAGAAGATAGGACTCCGGCTCGTCCCCCTCTCTGAAATTTGCATTACGGTAAAGGTTTGTCTGTGTCATGTCCGGAGAAATTGTCACTACTTTGACACCGTATTTTCGCGCTTCGTCAAACAGACTGCGCGAAAAGCTGGCAAGCCCCGCTTTGGTGGCACCGTAAGCGCATCCATGCGGATTGGACTGTCCTGCCGTTACGGAAGAAATGTTGATCACATAACCTGCGTTTTCTTTTAACTGCCGCAAAAGCTGCTGCGTCAGAATCATTGGCGCTTCCAGATTTGTCCGCACCAGTTTCTTGATTTTATCCGGATTTAGTTCCTCATGAAGTCCATAATATCCGACACCTGCATTGTTCACCAGTATTCGAACCCGATGCTCCGATGCAATCTGCTTGACGCAGGCACATAACTGATCCGTATCCAGCACATCACAGATAATCGGATGAATGTGATCCTCTGCCTTCCATTGTGCCTTTCCAAAATCCCTTCCGATCCCAAATACCTCATATCCAAGCGCACCAAGCCTTGCGCTGACTGCATATCCTATGCCTGATGATGCCCCGGTCACAATCGCTGCTTTGTCTATTACACGTTCCATCGAAAAATCTTCTCCTTAGATATTTTTTCCTCCAGCCGCTCCGATAAGAAACACTCCATCTGCTCCAGCAGCTCAGCCGGATAATGACAATAACCGCCTTCCTTATGAAACGGAAACCAAATCACTGCCGATTCCGAGTCCTGCTTTCTCATATTCTTTAAATAATCCTGTGAAATCCGAAACGTTCCGACACTTACGTCCACAATCTTTTCCATCGGAATGATATGAAATACCTGATCCAGCATTGTTTCATAATGCTGTTTCCAGTCAGGCATATAAATCATCGGATCAAAACAAAGCCGTACAGGACAGCCTGCCTGTATCAGCTCCGCCGCGCAGGACAGCCGTTCTGCCAAAGAGGGCGTATAATGTTCATATGCATCTATAACCGCCTGCGGCGATAACGTAAAAGCATAGATTACCGTCGAAACCGGATTAACATTTCGGACATATGTTTTATTGGCGCACTTTGTCCGTATCTCAATCTTCAGATTGTCATGTTTTGCCGCAAAATCAGACCATTCCTGCACATAACCGATAATCTGTTCCATTGCCAGTAAATCGGTATCATAAGATACACACAGATACAGCGGATGATGTTCCAATACCCGCTCTACTTCTGCAAAAATATCCTCCAGATTTACAAACACTACAATATGGGCAGAGGGGTACATTCCTTTTAAATAACAATACGCACAGTCATAGATACAGTTCATCGCACAGGAAGCATAATAAAAATATTGGCTGCCAAAGCTTTGACACACAGGCGCCCCTTCATAGAGCAGTGTCCCTTGTCTTGCGGCAAGAATCAGCTTCTGCGTGCGATGCTGAAAGCGAAAGCTTTGTCTGCTCCGGCAAAATATGTCTTTGTAATGATCAATCTCAATGATTTCCGCAGACGGAAATTTTGCCAGAATTTTCTGTGTGCGTGCATGTTCCCGAACCGCTTTTTCGATATAAATATGTGAAAAAAACGGGTTAAAATAATCTTCTTTTAAATTCTTCAAAACGTAGTTTTCCTTCTCTTTTATCCTTGCAGGGAAGCAGTTTTTTATCGTACATATCCTGTATTACGGAAACATAATCCATTTCTGCCAGAGTCAGATATTGGATATACTGTTTCATAAAATCTTTCATTGTTTTAGAACAGTGCAGATCGACACAAAATGATTCAATCAGCCTTTCATTCTCCTGACACAAACAGCTTTTGCGACATTCCATTTTTTGCGTTATGGAAGAAATCTGTCTGATATAATCAAATATGCCGTCTTTGTATTTTTCCAATAAAAGCGCTGTCCGTTCCTTGGAAACTTCTTCCACGCAACCTCTGTCAGACACTATTTTCAGAAATATCATCTGATGCGGGCCAAAAAAATGGATACCCGCCTGCCAGACTGCCGCAGCCTCCATATCGTAAAGCATTTCGACGGAAATGTTTGCCGTCGTTTGTGCAGCATCCTTATCAGAAGCATACGGCTGCATTCCCGTTATGATTGTTCCCTCTGAAAAATTATGGCGGTATAGCATATCCGGATAAAAGGTCCTTTCTGTCGCTTTTTCCATGATTTTATTGCAAAGAAAAATCCCGTCATTTTTCGTGGTGTGCGCACAAATTCCGATATTGAGAAGCAGGTCGTTTTGCGTTGGTTTGTATACCGAGCATACGCTTCCTACTACAGCCGCAGCAGCAATTTCCCCCACGCCGGTAACTGCTAGCCGCACACCGGCTGTTTCATTATAAAATTGCTGGAACCATGTACTTTCCTGATTTTTTATCAGATTAAAATGCCTGATAAAAATCTGTGCCTCGCTATATAGCGCGGTGAAAATATATATCATGCCATCCCTTCCATTCGATAATCCTTAAACACGATGTTAAAAATCTTTCATTTTATTCCCACGGGCAACGAGTCAGACAGCTGCTTGCAGATATTTGGCGGCTGCCGCGAGATATTTGGCTTGCCATACACACGATATCCCAGCCATTTCCTCTTTCTCTTACAACTTCTCTAAACAGATAAAGCGGCTGGCAAATCTTCTTTTGATTCAGCTTAGCTTCCAACAAGTCTTCTATTTCATCATCTTCTTCGCTAAAATAACTTTCTGTCACTTTCCCTTCAAGCATCTCTACATATCCCCACGCACCCGTTATGTCAGATTGAATGACTGCCAGCGCTTCTGTTTGAAGTTCCTTTGAAAGTTGAAACAGCAGCGCATAGTCATTCACTTCCTTTGACTCTATGAGCGCAACCCACCCATTTTGGGGAGAAGAAACCGCGATTTTTCTTTTCTCATCATTTGCAAGAATTGCACTGTAAGAATCCGGAACATTTATCGGGTAACACAAACGTACATCTTTTAATCTTCCATTTAACCTTTCTTCAATTATTTCAATAATTCTGCCTTTTTCGGTACTTTTAATAAACGATTGTTCAACGTTCATTTTATCCCTTCATACCTTTATACAAACATGTGTTCTTTTATTCTATATACTGATCCAAACACATGAATGCCCCGCCCCCTCTTCCATAGGTTTTAGATCTGGCAACGCAGGCAATTACAATTCCTCTTCAAAATCACAAGATGCCACAGCGTTCCTATTTTCTGAATTTAGCTGCTCTAAAAGTTTAGCAATTTGAGCAATATTTCTATTATACGGTTGTCCTATTATAATCTGAAAAACCAAATACCCTATATGAATAGCATCAAGCCGCATACCCTTATCTAAAGTCAAACCGATATTGACACCCCCCATATTGATATAAAAATATCCGTTTTCATTTCATTCTGTCTCCTTTTACCCGTATTTTAATTTGCAATATTAAATTTATTCAAAAATTGTTGAAATATTTTCTCTGCTGCCATGTCTGCGTTGGGCATTAAAGCTTCAAAATACTTAAATCATCTCTTTTCTATATTATTATAACAGGAATATTTCCTTTTTCTATATTTATAGCAGGAATATTTCTTTTCAACCGCTATCTCTTGTATGGTATAAAAATTTTTGGTATAATTTAGAAAATTCCTATTAAAATATTTGAGAAAGCGAGCTTATGATGAAACAGAGAAATCGAAAACAAATTACCACACTCTCTTTGTTATTCCTACTCTTACTTTGTTCACTGACGGGTTGTGCAACCACTCCAAAGGAAGTGTCCGATACACAAAATAATACAACCGCCGACGCCAACATGCCTGACACAAACTTCCCCGCAGAAAACACACAATCCGAGACGGAAGAAGAATCCGATTTTCCGGGAAGTTACACTGTGCCGGATGGCTGGGTCAAAGTAGAACAATACTCGTCAGCAGACAAATTTTTCTATGTGGAAGACGGACACGAAAACGATGAAACACCTGATAATATTTCCATCGAGGTGGGAACGAACCGATATAGCGAAGAAGAACATGAAGATTTCCGAAATGCAATTGTCCGGCAGCTCACTATGCAATTACAGGGTGTTAGCGCCGATGTAACTGGGGACGGCACTCATACAGATCAGGATTATATTGTTTATATTTTCACAATCAGCGAAGAAGATGTCGTCACAAAACAATATTATATCGTAGGCGACCAGCGGTATTGCCTCATTCACTTAACAAACTTCACCGGATCGGAAAGCGCAGTTGAGGCAGCACAGGCTATGGTGGATAGTTTTGTGTGGAATTGATTTTCATTCACCTTTCATTTAAATTCATTGGGGATTGTTGGGGGAATATGCCAGAGTCATCACAGAACATTCACATAATCATACTGCGGAACAATTCCCTCCAAGTCCGCCTCAAAGGATACAAACTTTGCCTGAACCGGCGCCACTGCTCTGCTAATGTAAATTCCCTTAAAACATTGATTACACCAAATTTGTAAAAAACCGACGCTTGTTTCTTTATCCCCAATATATATATTCTATTTCATGTTTTCCACAATTCGGACATTTTAACTGCTCTACCTCATCCAAATGATTTGCTATTTGTGGTATTATTTTTATCCACTCTTTTTTCATTTTCCTGTAAAATACCTGCCTTTTTAACCCACATCATTATCATGACATTGGCGAATCAATGTTTATAAATTTACACCTTGCTTTTTCTGCCTCAACCGGATTTATCCATTCAAGAAACTGAATGATGTCGTCACGAGCGGAATCTGTATTTCCCCACCAATTCCATTTTGATTGATTCATTCGTTTCAATACAATGGGCTTAAATACTTTTTGTAAGCGAAAATTCCCCACACATTTCCTTGCAATTACAATTTCAATATAATTGCAGGAATGCTTGGGAGTGCCTATCACAAGTATGCTGTCATGAGCCATTCCGCCAAAAACCATATTGATAAATACCTTTGCGTTTGGGCGGAATTGTTTTGTTCCGTTTCTTAATTCGTGTTGTTCCCCATATTCATGTTCTACGATATTGCCGACAAGACACCACTGCCAATCCGGTTCGGCAGATATGTCTACTTTTTCCGATTCCATAATTTCTCCCCCGTAAATCCGCAACTGTTTTTATGTGTATCACATTTCCCGGAACCCTATGATTTTAATGTCCCTTTTATTCATATGTCATCGATATTTATCATATTATTTATATACTCCCATTATTCAAAAAAGAATAATAATGCTTCTCAACCATATCCTTACTCGCAGGAAACAAATTATCCGGCCGCATAATCCGTATCCCGTCCTCTGCAGTCCCAAAACAATTTTCACAGGACTCATACAGATGTTTTTTCTCTTTATCCGCTAATAATACCACATTGTCGCAACGGCAAAACGGACATATTTTATTTGTTACCGGTACCGTCAAATCCCATATTAACTGTGACAAAATCTGCCAAATAATTTCTACCGAAATCCCCTCTAATCGAATATATGTTTTTGTCAGTATTTCAAAATCATCACCATTTGTTCCGATTATGTATTCATCAGCATTCATTTTTATAATATAATTCAAGAACTCTAAATCAGCTTTTTTCCGAAAAAACGCATTGTATCTTCTAACAATATTCAAAACATTTTTGAGCAAATCCTCTAACTGCTGATTGCTTGAAGATAAAAAAATATCTTTACATTCTCCCCACAAAATAGACACTGCATTTTCTTTCCTCACAAAAAAGCTCCTTCATCAAATACCACAAAAGAGGCAGACTCTGCCTGCCTCTTTCATATCATCAAATATTCTATAAATACTTCTTCAACGCATCAACCTTATCCAGCTTCTCCCAAGGAAGGTCAAGGTCATTTCTGCCAAAATGTCCGTAAGCCGCCGTCTGCTTGTAAATCGGTCTTCTCAAATCAAGTGTCTTGATAATGCCAGCCGGACGAAGGTCAAAGTTCTCGCGCACAATCTCAACCAGCTTTTCACTGCTAAGCTTGCCTGTTCCAAACGTATCCACATTGATAGAAGTCGGCTGTGCCACGCCGATTGCGTAAGAAAGCTGAATCTCACACTTATCGGCAAGTCCTGCTGCCACGATATTCTTTGCCACATATCTTGCCGCATATGCAGCACTTCTGTCCACCTTTGTACAGTCCTTTCCAGAGAATGCACCGCCGCCATGACGCGCATATCCGCCGTAAGTATCTACAATAATCTTACGCCCTGTAAGTCCTGCATCTCCATGCGGTCCGCCAATCACGAAACGTCCTGTCGGATTGATAAAGAACTTTGTATCCGCATCAATCAGCTCCTTCGGAAGGATTGCATCAAACACATGCTTCTTGATATCCTCGTGAATCTGCTCCTGTGTTACATCAGGATCGTGCTGGGTTGAAAGAACAACTGCCTCTAATCTCTTTGGCTTGCCGTTCTCGTCATACTCTACCGATACCTGTGTCTTTCCGTCAGGTCTTAAATACTTCAACGTGCCGTCCTTGCGCACCTTTGTAAGCTGCAATGCAAGCTTATGTGCAAGAGAAATCGGATATGGCATATATTCCTCTGTTTCATTTGTCGCATAGCCAAACATCATACCCTGATCGCCGGCGCCGATTGCCTCTATCTCGGCGTCGCTCATTTTATTCTCTTTTGCCTCCAATGCCTTGTCCACGCCCATCGCAATATCGCCTGACTGCTCGTCAATCGCAGTAAATACAGCACAAGTATTTCCGTCAAAACCGTACTCCGACTTATCATAGCCGATTTCCTTCACCGTATCGCGTACAATCTTTGGAATATCCACATACGCCTTTGTCGTAATCTCTCCTGTTACAAGTACAAAGCCTGTACATGTCGCCGTTTCACAGGCAACACGACTCATCGGATCCTGCTCCATCAACGCATCAAGAATCGCATCGGAAATCGCGTCGCACACTTTGTCGGGATGTCCTTCTGTTACGGACTCCGAAGTAAATAAAAGTTTTTCCATTTGTAAATCCTCCTTGTTTTCCGAAAGAAAATACCTGCTCTGCTTCCAGCGTATGCCTTTGTATAAGCAGGGGATTTTCCTCCTTAATAAAAATTCCGCTTACTCGTCTGAATAAGCGGAAGTGATTGTTTACCGATAATCAAATCCTCTTATTGTTCGAACTATCGCCATTTTCACGCAAACAGTAACTCGCTCAGGTTGGCACCTTCCGTCGAAATAACGGGGTTGCCGTAGCTTCACAGGTCCTTTGTACCTCCACCACTCTGAATAAGAGATTTTATTCGTTCAATATTGAATTTTCATATCGTCTATATCTTAAACCAGTATTGCCCTCTTGTCAACTATTAATCTTATCAATTTCAATCAATTCAACTTCGGCTACATTCCAAGCATAGCGGAAAACTCTCCCATCATCTCGGAAATTTTAATTTGCTGCGGGCAAACCTGCTCACAACTCCTGCAGCCAACGCAGCTTGCAGGACGTTTTTCCTGCGGCATACTGCCCACCGCCATAGGCGCGATAAAGCCGCCGCCTGTGATTTTATGTTCATTGTATAAAGCAATCAGCTCCGGAATCGGAAGCTCTTTTGGACAATGGCTGGTACAATAGTGACAGGCGGTACAGGGAAGTCCGCCCTTTTTCGTCTCCTCGTCCGCACATTTGACCAACGTATCAAACTCTTCCTCACTTAAAGGCACATCCGTTTCATAAGTCGCAATATTGGCTTTTAGCTGCTCCATATCAGACATGCCGGAAAGCACCATCGTCACGCCGGGAATGCTCTGTAAGAAACGAAATGCCCACCCCGGAACCGTTTCCTTTGGACGCATAGACTGTAATGCTGCAGCAAATTCGTCAGAAGCTTTTGCCAGCTTTCCACCCCGCAGCGGTTCCATAACCCAAACAGGAATACCGGCTTTTTGCAAAACAGAAACCTTCTCCTGCGCATTCTGAAAATGCCAGTCTATGTAATTAATCTGAAGCTGGCAAAATTCCATATGCTGTCCGTAAGCATCTAAAAACCGCTGAATCACTTCGACACTGCCATGCGCCGAAAAGCCAAGATGACGAATCCTTCCATTTTCCTTCTGCTTTAGCAGATACGCAAAAATCCCGTACTTCGAATCAAGATATGCGTCAATGTTCCCTTCATAGACATTGTGAAATAAATAAAAGTCAAAATACGGCGTTTGACATTTTTCAAGCTGCTTTTCAAAGATTTCTTCCACCTTATCCATATTCGAAGGATCATAGCCCGGAAATTTGCTTGCAAGATAAAAACTGTCACGCGGATACCGGGAGAGATACTTTCCCGCAACCAGCTCCGAATTGCCGTTATGATAACCCCATGCCGTATCAAAGTAATTTATTCCGCTCTTGTAAGCACAGTCGATCAACGCAGCAGCCGCAGCCTCATCCACGACTCCGTCATTACCGTCTACTACAGGCAGCCGCATCATGCCAAGCCCTAAACCGGATAATTCAAGATCCTGAAATTTCCTGTAAATCATATCCCTTCTCCTTTCCTGATACCAATCACATTTTTCAAATTCCGACAGCTTGTTTCAAACACCAAAGTCACCATAACATCGCAGTTTTCCACAAACTGTTAATGTACATGATACCATAACGAAGCGTACCATACAAATAAAATTTTTCTATAAATTTACAACCGCAGCCGATAACTATTTGTGATTTCCTGCGGAATATGTTATGATTTTTATAATTATAGAAAACATTCACAATCAGTCACAAAAACACAATGCTCAGGACTTGTCATTAAAATGTTATCACAAAGACCAAATCAAATTAAGGAGATACCGACAGAATCTATGGATACGCAGGAGAATACAATCATACACAACACAGACAATCCGCACGATAAGGGATATAAGCGAATATTTTCCATAAAAAAGAATTTCCTTGATTTCTTAAAGAAATATGTGGGACTTGAATGGATGATGTGCCTGACGGAAAATGAACTTGAACTAATTGACAAAGAATATATTACAGATCAGTTTGATACGTATGAATCGGATTTGGTATACAAAGTAAATACAACGGCAGGAAGCATATACCTGTTTTTTCTGTTTGAGCTTCAGAGCTCCAATGACTTTACCATGCCGTTTCGTTTATTGGTGTACATCACTGCAATCTGGCTTGACTATTTCAAAAACTGTGGCAAAGACGAACGCAAAAGAAAAGATTACAGACTCCCTGCAGTCATGCCAATCGTGTTGTACAACGGGGAACGGAACTGGACGGCATCGCGCAGTTTTAAAGAAATGATAGACCATGCGGATATGTTTGGCAAATATGTCGTAAACTTTGATTATATACTCGTATCCGTAAATAAGCTTGCAGCTTCAAAAATCAAAAGCTCAAACACTTTGGTCGACAATATTTTTCTTGCTGACCAAAAGCGGACAAAGCAGGAATGGCTGGACGGCATTGCAGAGCTGGTGCACCGCATCCGGATAATGGATAAAGAAGATCTCAACGAATGGATCACATGGTTTTCAAATGTAATCAGAAAGCTAAATGAAGATGAGCGCAAAAGCTTTATAGCGCAGCTTAGGAAAGGAGATGAAACGGTTATGTGCAGTTCATTTGAAAGAATTCTTGATAAAGAAAAAGCAGAAGGCAGAGCCGAGGGCAGGGCGGAAGGCAGAGCCGAAGAAAGAGCTAAATCTATCCTAGAACTGCTTGAAGAACTTGGCGAACTCTCAGAATCACTCCGAAACCATATCTTGGAGGAACGGGATTTGGAAGTTCTGAGAAAATGGCATAAGGCCGCAGCGAGAGCAGAATCTATAGAAGATTTTGAGCAATCTGCAGGACTGGTACAGATTTCATAAAAAAGAACATTCCACACAAAGGAGAACATCAACAAGATGTTCTCCTTTATCTTTAAAACCCAATATAAGCCAATCCCTAATCTCATGCATTTACAGCCGCCGGCGCCGTTTTAAGATACGCCAAAATCAAATCCGCCGTTTCTTCCACGCCAATCGAGCTGTCAACGCACAATTCATAACCATGAGAATCCCCCCATCTTTTCTTGGTAACACTCTCATAATACGCCTTTCGCGCTGCATCAGACCGCTCAATGCTCTTTTGCGCCTGCTCCTTACTGTCCCCATACATCTCCATTACCTTTTTCGTACGGTACGTTTTCGGAGCCGTTATAAAAATCCGCAAAACATTTTTATGATTCCTAAGAACATAATCCGCCGAACGTCCTACAATCACACAAGAGCCTGCATCCGCAAGCTTGCGGATTGCCCGATCCTGCGCCGTAATTGCCTCCTGAACCACGCTTGTGCCCAAATACAGCTCACGCATTACCGCATTCTCATCAGAATTCAGATTCGAGATAAATTCTTCCGCCAGTCCGCTTTCCTGCGCAGCAACCGCAATCATTTCCTTATAGTAGCATGGGATTCCCAGATTCTTGGCAACCACCTGCCCGATGCGCTTTCCTGCGGAACCATGCTCGCGCGATATCGTAACTACAACACCCTCTTTTGTCGGATACGCCGGAAGCACACTTGTCGTTTAATGCGTTCTATTTATTTGACGATACTATTCTACCGTTTTATTCTTCCAAAATCAAAGGACATTTTTCACAATTTTCCCGCAGAACATGCTTGTGCATATTGCCTTTATGACAGAAAATCGCGTTTTTTATGTTGCGTTTCCTGCGTACTGCGTCATATACAAATCATAATATTTCCCCTTTTGTGCAAGCAGCGTGTCGTGGCTGCCGCTTTCCACAATCCTGCCATGATCCATCACGACAATGATATCCGCATCGCGAATCGTAGAAAGACGGTGCGCAATCACAATGCTGGTGCGGTTTTGCATTACCAAATGCATCGCATCCTGAATCGCCTTCTCCGTACGCGTATCCACATTGGAAGTCGCCTCGTCCAAAATCAGAATCTCCGGATCGGCAACAAATGCCCGCGCAATTGCAAGAAGCTGGCGCTGCCCCTGACTGATATTATCGCCGGAGCCTGTTAAAATTGTGTCATACCCTTGCGGCAGCATTGTAATCATTTCCTTACAACGGCTCATTTTTACCGCCTCCTCGATTTCCTCCATTCCGGCGTCGGCATTTCCGTATTTTAAATTATTCCGAACCGTATCCGAAAACAAAACGGTATCCTGCAAAACAATCGCAACATTCTTTCGCAAATTATCTCGTGAAATATCCCTGATATTCTGTCTGTTGAGAAGGATTTCTCCGCTGTCAATATCGTAAAACCGCATGAGCAGATTGACAACCGTCGTCTTTCCGCTTCCCGTCGCGCCCACAAGCGCCACCTTTTTACCGGACGGAACCGTCAACGTAAAATCACGCAGAACAGGACGCGACGGCTCATAGGAAAACTGCACGTTTTGAAACGTGACTGTGGCATTCCCCGTCTCCTGAAAGGCTTGCCCTGTTTTATCCTCATTTTCTTCATCAAGCACCATAAAAACGCGCTCCGCACCGGCAACCGCGGTCTGTAGCTGCCCGTAAACCTGTGCAATCTCGTTAATCGGACGGCTAAACTGCTTTGCATAGACAATAAATGCCGAAATCACGCCGACCGAAATCAGTCCGTTGACGGAAAAATATCCGCCGAAAGCCGCAATAATAACAAATCCGATATTACCGATACAATTCATAACCGGTCCCATGACACCGCTAAAAATGTCTGTTCGGATTCCCGCCTTTGTCAGGGAATCCGAAGTTTTGCAAAATGCCTCCGTTGTCCGCTCCTGACGATTATAGGCAACCACTGTGCGGTACCCAGACACCATTTCCTCTACCGTTCCATTCAACTGCCCAAGCAGCATCTGCCGTCTGCGCGAAAACTTGCGCACCTTCTTTGAGAGCAGCTTTGTCGCAAGCACCGTCAAAATCACTGTCAAAAAGCTCAGCAGCGCAAGCTGCCAGCAATACCACAGCATAATCGATACCGTACCGGCAACCGTCAGTACGCCGGAAAACAGCGAGGGCAGCGACTGCGATACCGTTGTCGAAATGTTTTCAATGTCATTGGTCATACGGCTCATCACATCACCATGCGAATGTGTATCCAAATACCGAATCGGCAAATCCATCAGCTTGTCAAAAAGCTCCTCGCGCATTCGTTTCACGATACGCTGACTTAGTCTTGCACTGATGAGGCCCTGTAATAACTGTCCCGCACTGTAAAACAGATAAACGGCAATCATCAAAACGAGCGTCGCAGTCAGATTGTCGTCTTTCGTCTTGGCAATCATATCAATCGCATTACTTTGCAGACTCGGCGCATAGACGCCGCACAGCGTTCCGAAAACCACCACCGCCAGCATACCTGCCACCATAACCTTTTCCTTTGCAAAATATGCACCGATATGCTTTAATGCCGCTCCTACATTTTCTGCATGCTGTACCTCGGCAAACCGCTGATTCCGGTTCATCATTCCCGGAATGTTGCGTTCTGCAAGTTTTTGTCCCTTTTGGTCTGACATATATCCACCTCCACATACCAAATTTTCAGAAGAACGCCGCCCTTTGCGTTCTTCCGGCGCATAGCTTTAGAAGTACTTAGTCTGCGTCTTTTGCAGACTTAGAACTTCTCTATGCGCTCCTGTCCTATCTGCGAGTTACAGATATCCTGATAAATCGGGCAAGTTTTGCGCAGCTCCTCATGCGTTCCGACAGCCGCAATCCTGCCATGATCCATTACGACAATCCGGTCTGCCCTGCGCACCGACGCGATACGCTGCGCCACGATAATTTTCGTACTTTCCGGATGGGATTTCTGCAAAGCCCCATACAAATCCGCCTCTGTCTTCAAGTCCAAGGCGCTGGTCGAATCATCAAATATCAAAATTTCTGCTGATTTTAAAACGGCTCTTGCAATCGAAATTCTCTGCTTCTGCCCGCCCGACAAGCTCATTCCGCGCTCCGCAACAGGCGTGTCATAGCCGGCTGCTGTGGACATTATAAAGCCGGCTGCCTGCGCAACTGCCGCCGCAGACACAATATCCGCATCTTGCGCCTGTTCCTTTCCCCACGAAATATTTTCCCGAATCGTCATGCCAAACAGTTCACTCTTTTGCAGCACAACGGCAATTTTTTCCCGCAGCGCTTTCTGCCGGTATTCCCTGACATCAACACCGTCAACCAAAACCGTCCCCGAAGTCACATCATAAAAACGGGGAATCAGGTTAATCAGCGACGTTTTTCCACAGCCGGTAGCGCCCATAATCGCAACCGTTTCCCCCTGATTCACCTTTAGATTCACGTGCTCCAAAACCGCCTGCCCCGAACCGGGATAAGCAAAGGATACATCCCGAAACTCAATGCTTCCCTGGCAGTCCGTATTCTTGTCAAACGCTCCGTCCTGCAGCTCGGGCGCACTGTGCAGCACCTCCTTCACGCGTTTCCAAGAGGCATATCCCCTCGAAATGCCTTGAAACAGCATAACAAGCATTAAAATACCGTTTAGAAGCAGCGTTGTATACGTAATTGCCTCCATCACGCAGCCAGGCGTTGTCATACCGTTCCCCACATCAAAAGAACCAACCTGCAAAATAACAGCTACCACAAGATACATCAACGCGTTTATTGTCGGATTCATAAATGCAAAAATAACCAGCACACGAAGCTGCGTTTGAATCAGTTCGTCATTTGCCTTGCCGAAACGCAGCTTTTCGTATAACTCCCGCACACATGCCTTGATAATCCGGATTCCGGAAATATCCTCCTGCATAATGGCATTAATCGCGTCAAGCTGCGCCTGTAATTTCGTAAAAAGCGGATTCGCCTTCGTCAGGCACAAAACAATGCACCCAAGCATAAACGGAAACGCGCACAACACAATTAGACCAAATGTTCTATTCAGACAAAACATAAAATACATACTTCCAAAAGTCAAAAGCGTCGTGCGAATCATACCGCGCACAAACTGCGCCACAAAGGTCTGCACCTGCGTAATATCGTTTGTCACCCTTGTCACAAGAGAGCCTGTGCCAAATCGGTCAATCTGCGGAAACGAGAAGGTCATAATATTCCGAAAGCAATCCTTTCGCATCTCGTTTCCGACATTCTGCCCTGTCATATGCACAAATGCATTGTTCATGGAACCGCATAAACCCCCGAACAGTACAAGCATAATCATCTGTATTCCCAAACGCCAAATCAAAGCCAAATCGCCCACGCCGCCATTGGATAACCCGAGTACCCCGTCATCCACGATTTCACGCATCAGCCCCGGTTGGATCAAATCCATCATGACCTCGCCAATCATACACAATGCGGCAAGAACCGCAAACGGCAGATATTTTCTAATGTATTTCCACATCGTCTGTCACCTTCCTTTCTCTTTATGATGATGACCATGACCGCGGTTTCCATGACCACATTGGTCATGACTGCCGCAAGAGTGCTCTGCAGCGTTTTGATACCGCTCCTTCCAATCTGCGTTTAGCTTTTCAAGCAATGCAAGCAGCATGTCTTTTTCATCTCCCTTTAAATTTATAAACATTTGTTCATGCCGCAGTTTTCGCTGCTTTGCCGCCTCCTCTGCCATTTCTTTTCCCTGTTCGGTCAGTGTAATATCCGTCGTGCGGCGGTCATCCGGATTCTCAGTGCGTGCAATCAATCCGCTCTTTTCCAGCTTTGCAAGCACCTCACTTGCAGAGCCGGGCTGAATACCAAGCCACTCGGTCAGCTCCCGCTGCGTTAGGACGCCAACCTCCAAAAGAATAATCAAAATCCGTTTCTGACTTCCCCGTCCCTCGGATAATGCACGCATTATGTGATTTATGTCGCGGAAATTGATAACTAACCTGTCATTTTTATCTGCATTTTCATAATGTGTCTTACGATGCTTCTCCCGAAAGTTGTTCTCCATATCCTTCTCCTTCCTGTTTTTTACAAAATATCAAGGTACCTTAATATTTTGTAAGATTTCTCTTATTTTGTCAAGGTACCTTGATATTTTTCTGTTATAATTCTTTTGCAAGTCCTGCAATCAAGTCAGCACCTCTCTCCTCGCCCATCAAACCCTGCCTGCCCTATGGTAATAGTTTGAATGTTATCGCTCATGCTCCTCCATATTAAACGCCAAAAAAGGCACATGGCTTATCGTGATATGATATCTATTGAGTAGACAAGGTAAATAACCAAAATCTATTTTACGCCAACCTTTCCCACTATACTGACGAAGGGATTTCCGGCACGAACACAAAGAAGCGGAAAGGATTTAACCGTATGGTTGCGTGCGCCAAGATGGTAAATTTGATTTGGTTATTACAAAAGAGAGTTCACGCTTTGCAAGGAATACCCCGGACAGCATCTATTACACCAGGGAATTGAAGAAACATGGGGTAGGCGTTATTTTCTTAAATGACAATATCGCAAGTACAGGGCGTTGCGCTGCAATGAGGCAGCCAAGCATGGCAGGCCCCACATTGACAGGGCAGGGAACATGGTGTGCTGTACAGGGATAAGCATACGTAACGAGGATGCAGCCCATATCATGGGGCTTGTAGACGGCATGGCGGATAGTGATGATTTTTATCAAAAGGTTTTAGATAACCTACATTGTGCTCAGAACTGTTCCAAATTAAGCCTTATGCAGACAAGCCTAATACCTTCGGCTAATCTATACATAGCTTTGTAAGCTATGTAAGAAATTACACCATCGTCAACTTCAATCATGTGTGCTTTACGAAGTTGCTTTTTTGGGAAAAATCGGATATATTATAGTAAAGCATACAATCTATGGAAACTTCCCTATTTTACTATCGGTACAGTGGCTGCAATCCTGCCGAGTGGAATATTACGATAGTACCATAGCTGAAAAATTCGATGCGATTCTGCAACGGTTTGAACTGACAGACAGAATGAAAGACTTATTTATCTTCCGAAGAGAAAATAGCCATTAACAATCTTATATTTTAAGGTGTTTTTCTGGTATTTTTGGAAGATAGGATTTTTTTTTTGTGGTTTAATTTACAATGTTATATAATGATACCAAAATATAAAAAGCTGGAGGTTGGCATGAAGTACAATGAAAAACAAATTTTTCGGAAATCAAGTATTGACCGTGTTTCTTCTCCCGAGCAGCTAAACGATTATATCCGCATATCCAATCCGAGCGTATGGATGGTGCTGGCGGCGGTGATTGTTTTGTTGGCGGGGGTATGCGTCTGGGGGATTTTTGGGCGTCTTGAAAGCAAGATCCTTTCTGCTGGGACGAGCGAAAACGGCATTTTTATCTGTTATGTTACAGAGGAAGAAGCCGCTAAGATTAAAATTGGAATGCTGGTAAAGGTAAATGGGAATGATTTCGCTGTTTCTGAAATTGCCGAAAGTCCGATCGCCGTAAGCGCGGATATGGATCCCTATTTGATGCATCTCGGAGGTTTTTCCGAGGGTGAGTGGATGTATGCGATAATTGCAGATGTGGATATTCCAGACGGTACATACAAGACTGAAATCGTGACAGAAAGCGTATCGCCGATGTCGTTTATATTGAATTGAGAGGAGAGTCTGAAGTTGGGTACGAAAAAGATAAAGCAGCCTGTCAGAAACGGCAAAGTGAAAGTTCCTGTGGTAATGCAGATGGAAGCGCTGGAGTGCGGCGCGGCTTCTCTCACGATGATCCTTGCATATTACGGGAAATGGATACCGCTTGAGCAGGTACGCGCCGACTGCGGCGTATCGCGAGACGGTTCCAATGCGAAAAACATCCTAAAAGCAGCACGCAGCTATGGGTTGGTCGCAAAGGGCTATCGCTATGAGCCGGAGGGTTTAAAAGAGAATGGAAAATTTCCCTGTATCATTCATTGGAATTTCAATCATTTTGTAGTGTTGGACGGCTTCAAGGGCAGCAAGGCGTACCTGAACGACCCTGCAAAGGGGAGTTATTCCGTGCCGATGGAAATATTTGATAAGTCCTTTACGGGGATTTGCCTGATGTTCGAGCCTGCGGAGAGCTTCGAGCCGGGCGGATCCCCCAAGAGCATACTGACATTTGCGAAAAAACGGCTGAAAGAGGCCAAAGCAGCAATGGTGTTTGTGGCGCTGACAACGCTGATTACTGCTCTGTTGGGGATTATCACCCCGGCATTCTCGCGGATTTTCATGGACAGGCTGCTTACCGGTGAAAACCCGGAATGGTTTTTGCCGTTTATTTTTGCACTTGGAGGAATAAGCCTGATACAGCTTATTGTGGAATGGATGAAAGCTGTTTATTCGTTGAAAATAAACGGCCAGCTTTCGGCGGTCGGAAGCACTGCTTATATGTGGAAAGTTCTTCGTATGCCGATGGAATTTTTCTCCCAGCGCATGGCGGGGGATATTCAGCAGAGGCAAAGAATGAACGCTTCAGTTGCGCAGTCATTGGCAGAGACTTTTGCGCCGTTGGCGTTAAACACGGTTATGCTGGTGTTTTATTTTGTTGTGATGCTTCGCTACAGCCTGATTCTTACGCTGGTGGGGGTGGCTTCCATCGTAATCAATTTTGTGGTCTCAAGGATTATATCCAATAAGCGCATGAACATTACCCGGGTACAGTTGCGCGATGCGGGAAAACTCGCTGGAGCTACTGTGACGGGGATTGAAATGGTCGAAACAATCAAGGCCAGCGGCGCAGAGAATGGATTTTTCGAGAAATGGGCGGGCTATCAGGCGAGCGTAAATACCCAGCAGGTGCGTTTTGAACGCCTAAATCAGTATCTTGGCATGATTCCTGAGCTTGTGTCGTCACTGGCGAATATCGCCGTGCTGATACTCGGAGTTTATTTTACAATAAATGGAAAGTTTACAGTGGGCATGATCATGGCTTTTCAGGGCTTTTTAGCTTCTTTTACCGCGCCCGCGCAGACGTTGATTTCGGCGGGACAGACGCTCCAGGAAATGCGCACGCAGATGGAGCGCGTTGAAGATGTGATGGAATACCCGACGGATGTGAATTGCAGCAGAGATGGGATTTTAGAGGATGCGGAGTACAGCAAATTATCGGGCAGCGTGGAACTTAAAAACGTAACGTTCGGCTATTCGCGCCTTGCAAAACCTCTGATCAGAGATTTTAATTTAACGCTCAAAGCCGGCAGCCGCGTGGCGTTTGTCGGCACATCAGGCTGCGGAAAATCCACGCTGTCAAAGCTGATTTCGGGACTTTACCAGCCCTGGGAAGGCGAAATATTATTTGATGGAAAGCCCATAGAAAAAATTGACAGAAGTGTTTTTACCGGATCGTTGGTGGTAGTCGATCAGGATATTATTTTGTTTGAGGATACAATTGCAAACAATATCAAAATGTGGGATAGTTCGATAGAAGATTTTGAGATAATCATGGCTGCGCGGGATGCGCAGCTCCATGAGGATATTATGCAGCGTGACGGCGGCTACAGTTACAAAATCACCGAGGGTGGCAAGGACTTTTCGGGCGGCCAGCGGCAGCGAATGGAGATTGCCCGTGTTTTAGCCCAAGATCCGACCATCATCATTCTTGACGAGGCCACTTCTGCGCTGGATGCAAAGACGGAATTTGAGGTTGTAAAATCCATTAAAGACCGTGGAATTACTTGTATTGTTGTGGCGCATAGGTTATCGACCATACGTGACTGCGATGAAATCATCGTGCTTGACAACGGGGAAGTTGTAGAGCGCGGAACACATGATGAGCTGTACGCCAAAGGCGGCATCTACACACAGCTTGTAACAAACGAATAAAGGTGGTGAAAATAGGATAATGGGATGGTTTGACGAACAAATAAAACAGCGTAAACAAAGCGATCAGGATGTTTTTGCAGATGCCTTTATCAACATTGCCGGCGCAGTGATGGGCAGTCGTGTTTCAACCGCACTCAATGACGAGCGGCAGCAGATGAAAAACGCCTTTGACGAGATATTAAGATTTTATCACATAAATACGAAAGAAATTCCCGACAATATCACGGACAGAAATGAACAGCTTGAATACTTGCTTCGCCCGCATGGAATCATGCGCCGCACGGTAACGCTCTCAAAAGGCTGGTACAAAGATGCAATCGGAGCAATGCTGGGAATCCGTAAAAGCGCTGGGATGGTTGTCGCACTTATCCCTGCGGGATTTTCAGGTTATCGTTACAGGGATATGGAAACAGGAAAATATGTGAAAATAAATGGCAAAAACCAGGAGCTTTTCGAGGAAGAAGCGATAGCTTTTTACAAGCCGCTGCCGCTGAAAGCACTTGGAATTTCGGATTTGATGCGGTATATTCTGGGAACGCTTTCCCCCGCTGATTTTGTGATGACAGGCGCATCAGCGCTTGCGGTGACGTTGATCGGAATGTTATCGCCGAAGCTTAATAACCTGCTGTTTTCACGTGTTATCGAGGACGGCAGCACACAGATTTTGCTTGCGATTACGGTGTTTATGATTTGCGTGACACTCAGTTCACTGCTGATAAACGGCGTAAAGTCGCTGATTATAGCGCGGATAAACACCAAAATGAGTATTTCGGTTCAGGCTGCAATCATGTCTCGCTTAATGTCGCTGCCCGCAGGGTTTTTTAAGAATTACAGTTCAGGAGAATTATCTGCGCGGGCGCAGTGCAGCAATTCGCTGTGCGAGATGCTGGCGTCTGTAGTGCTGACGACAGGGCTTACGTCTGTATTTTCACTTGTATACATATCACAGATCTTTGTGTACGCGCCCGCGCTGGTGATACCGTCGCTTATCATTACGTTTACTACAGTGGCGTTTACAGTGGTATCGGCATTTGTGCAGATGAAAGTCAGCAAAAAAAAGATGGAGTTGTCCTCAAAAGAGAGTGGAATGTCCTATGCACTGATATCGGGTGTGCAGAAGATTAAGCTTTCGGGAGCAGAAATGCGTGCGTTCGCACGGTGGGGAAATCTTTATGCCGAAGAAGCGCGGCTTACCTACAACCCTCCGATGTTCCTGAAAATAAACAATGTTCTTTCAAGCGCCATCTCGCTTGCAGGAACGATTATGATGTATTGGATTGCAGTATCGTCAGGAGTGTCCGTAGCGGACTACTATGCATTCAATACCGCTTACGGAATGGTTTCCGGGGCATTTATCTCGCTTGCGGGAATCGCGTTGACTGCGGCTCAGATTAAGCCAATTATGGATATGGTAGGGCCGATTTTGAAGGCAGTTCCCGAAATTTCCGAGGGAAAGCAGATGATTACGCGGCTTTCGGGTAACATCGAACTGGATAACGTTTCCTTCCGTTACGACGAAAATATGCCGCTTGTGATTGACGATCTGTCGCTGAAAATCCGTCCGGGGCAGTATGTGGCGATCGTGGGCGCAACCGGGTGCGGGAAGTCTACGCTTTTGCGGCTTATGCTGGGCTTTGAATCGCCGCAGAAGGGCGCTGTTTACGTAGATGGCAAGGATATTGCGGCGGTGGACTTAAAGTCTTTAAGGCGCAATATCGGCGTAGTAATGCAAAATGGCAAGCTGTTTACGGGAGATATTTTCTCGAATATTATCATATCTGCACCGTGGCTTACTATGGATGAGGCTTGGCATGCCGCCGAATTGTCAGGCATTGCAGAGGATATTCGCCGTATGCCGATGGGGATGCACACAATGATTTCCGAGGGCAGCGGCGGAATTTCGGGCGGGCAGCGGCAGCGGCTGATGATTGCCCGTGCCATCGCGCCAAAACCAAGTGTGCTGATGTTTGACGAGGCGACTTCAGCCCTTGATAATCTCACGCAGAAAACGGTTTCGGAATCGCTGGACAGTCTGAAATGCACGAGGATTGTTATTGCGCACAGGCTCTCTACCATCAAACAGTGCGACAGGATCCTGGTGCTTGATAAGGGAAAGATTATCGAAGACGGGACATATGGCCAGTTGATACAAAGGGGAGGTTTTTTCGCAGAACTAGTGGCCAGACAAAGGGTTGACGATACAGCAGAATTGAGGGCCTGAAAATTTTTTGGAAATTTATTGGCTCTCGGCGGTTTTGATTCGTATAAAAGAACAAAGGCGCAAATCACGTCTATGATTAT
>CAJTMC010000024.1 GCA_910577115.1 uncultured Lachnospiraceae bacterium | reverse complement strand
TGGCAAAATCTGCGAAAGAAATCATGTAGTTTTGCACCTTTTTAAGGATGGGTAGCAGAGAAAATATGATAAAACCATTTAAAGAAAAATTATTATTATCCAGCCCTACAATGCATGGTGATGAACTCAAGTATGTACATGAGGCTTTTGATACCAACTGGGTTGTTCCGCTGGGAAAAAACGTTGATGAGCTCGAACAAGCACTCGCATCATATATCGGAGTCAGAGATGCCGCGGCAATGGTATCAGGCACCTCGGCACTCCACTGCTGCATGAAGCTTGCAGGAATTCATCAAGAAAGCATTGTCCTGTGCTCTGACATGACCTTTGCAGCAACAGTCAATCCGGTAAGTTACGAAAACGGTACACAGGTATTTATAGATTCGGAGCGGGATACATGGAACATGGATCCTGAAGCTCTTGAAAAAGCCTTGAAAAAATATAACGGCAAAGAATATCCGAAGGCTGCCGCCGTAGTTCTTGTGCATTTATACGGAACTCCGGCAAAGATGAACAGAATCATGGAATTATGCGACCAATACCATGTGCCGTTGATCGAAGACGCAGCGGAATCACTCGGTGCAACATATATGGGACGCCAGACAGGGAGTTTCGGGAAATGGTCGGCGGTTTCATTCAACGGCAATAAAATTATCACATCATCAGGGGGCGGAATGTTTCTTTCGAACGAGGAAAAAGCCGCACAGAAAGTAAGGTTCTGGTCGACACAGGCAAGAGAGCCTGAGCCTTGGTACCAGCATAAAGAACTTGGGTACAACTACCGCATGAGCAATGTTGTGGCAGGAATCGGAAGAGGACAGATGCTTCATCTTGATGAACATATTGCGTTAAAGAAAAAAATATATGAACAATACAAGAAGGGACTTGAGGGGCTGCCTGTTGCCATGAATCCTTATGATACCGACAACAGCGTGCCAAACTTCTGGTTAAGCTGTATGACAATTAATACCGGGGAATCCAAAGTAAGGCCAATGGATATCATAAACCGCCTCGCAGAATACAATGCGGAAGCCAGACCCATATGGAAACCCATGCATATGCAGCCAATCTATGAAAAAAACGACTATATAACAGCCGGCACAGACAATGTCGGGGAGGATATTTTTCGCAGGGGGCTCTGCCTGCCGTCAGACATTAAAATGACAATAGAGGAACAGGAACAGGTTATTGAAATCATAAAAAGCTGTTTTCAGACAATATAAGGGAGAACTAAATGATAAGGTTTTTTGACATCTTTTTTTCGGGTATTGCTATACTGGTGCTGCTGCCGTTTATGCTCCCGATTATGATACTGCTAAAATTAACCGGCGAACACGACATATTTTACATACAAAAGCGTGTCGGAATACATGGCGAGGATTTTGGCCTGTTGAAATTTGCAACCATGCTCAGAAACTCGCCAAACATGACAGGCGGTCTTTACACACAAAAGAACGATCCGAGGCTGCTCCCAATGGGAAAATTTCTCCGGAAAACAAAAATAAACGAGCTTCCACAGCTCGTCAACGTTTTTATGGGGCAGATGAGCATCATCGGATACAGACCGCTTGTGAGGAAACAGTTTGATTATTATACAGAGGAAGCTAAAGCGATTTTATACCATGCTAAACCGGGGCTTTCAGGGCTGGGATCCATTGCATTCCGGAATGAAGAAGCGATTTTAATGGACGTGGAGGACAAAGCAGCCTTCGACCAAAATATTATTGCGCCCTATAAAGCGGCACTTGAACTTTATTACATAAAAAACCGCTCTCTCGGGCTGTACTTTAAGCTGATTATTATGACAGCACAAGCCGTACTGCATTCCAATTCGCGCAGCTGGAAAGAAAAGCTTGAGGAACTTCCCGAAATACCGGAAGAACTTGAGGTATATTTATAGCCTAGATGGCAGGGGGATAAAAATGGACACTGTTTTACAGTTAATCGGACGGCAGACGCCGCTGCTTCAGAAGGATATTTTAAAGTATGAAAAAGAATTATCAGAAAAAGTTGCAGAGGGAAAGTTCCTGATTATTGGAGGCGCAGGCTCCATCGGCTCTGCAGTTGCAAAGGAAATATTCCGGCGCAACCCAAAATTGCTGCATATTGTTGACATCAGCGAAAACAACATGGTAGAGCTTGTACGGGACATTCGCTCATCGTTAGGATACTGTGAGGGGGAGTTTGCAACCTTTGCAATTGACTGCGGTACGGATATCTTTGATGCATTTATCGCACATCAGGTAAAAACACATGGCGGTTATGATTACATATTGAACCTTTCCGCATTGAAACATGTTCGGAGTGAGAAAGACGCATATACCCTGATGCGCATGGTTGAAGTAAATATATTGAATACGGAAAAAACGACATGTCAGGCGAGGGACATGGGTGCGCAGAAATATTTCTGCGTTTCTACTGACAAAGCGGCAAACCCCGTAAACATGATGGGTGCAAGCAAACGCATTATGGAACTGTTCCTGATGCGGAGGTCCATTGAAATTCCCATATCGACAGCGCGGTTTGCAAACGTCGCATTTTCGGACGGCTCTCTTTTGTATGGATTTAACAGAAGAATAGAAAAAAATCAACCGCTGTCTGCCCCAAACGATGTTAAGCGTTATTTTGTTACGCCTAATGAGGCTGGAGAGCTCTGCCTGATGTCGACGCTGCTTGGGGAAAACAGAGATATATTTTTTCCGAAACTTGATTATGGTTTAAATCTGATTACTTTCAGTGAGATTGCTGAAAAGTATCTTGAGCATTTGGGGTATGACCCGGTCAGATGCAGTACGGAGGAGGAAGCGCGAAAAAGGGTGGCGGAACTGAAGCCGAAGCATAAATATCCTGTATACTTTTTCCAAAGTGATACTACAGGAGAAAAAGCGTTTGAAGAATTTTATACAGAGAAAGAAACGTTGGATATGGAACGGTTTCAGACTGTCGGAATTATAAAAAACAGCCCCGTTTATGATGAAAAGCTTCTGGAATATTTTTTGGAGACGACTGCGAAATACAGGGTATGCGGTGAATGGCGCAGGGAAGATCTGGTGAATTTGTTCCTTGATGTTTTGCCTGAATTCAATCATATGGATACAGGAAAGTTTCTGGATGGGAGAATGTGAGAACATATCATGCTATCAATGAGGTGATAAAGTGGAAGACTTGGGATTAGTGTCCATAATAATGCCATCGTACAATACAAGGCAATATATATTAGAGGCAATAAAGTCTGTTCAAAATCAAACATATAGCAATTGGGAACTGATAATAATTGATGATTGCTCGAATGACGGAACTTTTGACTGTATAAATAATTACTTAATTAGCAATAACGAAAAACGGGTTAAAGTAACTTTTAATGAAAAAAACGTTGGAGCTGCAATATCGCGTAACCGTGCATTAGCTTTGGCTAAAGGAAAATGGATTGCATTTTTAGATTCTGATGATTTATGGGAAAATAGTAAACTAGAAAAGCAATTAGCTTTTATGATTAAATATACTGTTAACTTTTCTTATACTAATTATTGCGAAATTAATGAAGAAGGAATACCTTATGGAAAAAAGGTGACTGGTCCAAAGAGAATAGGTAAATGGGGAATGTATAACTACTGTTGGCCCGGATGTTTAACGGTTATGTATAACGCTGATGTTGTGGGAAAAATTCAAATTTCAGATCTTAAAAAAAATAATGATTATCTATTGTGGTTAAATGTGATGAACTATGTTAAAGAGTGCAGATTACTTGATGAAACGCTGGCTTATTATAGGGTAAGGAACGGTTCAATCTCAAATCAGCATTGGTTCAAGCTAGTTTTTTGGCACTACATGTTATTCAGAAAAGGTTTAGGATATGGTCGATGCCAAAGTGCATGTTATACAATTAATAATTTGTTTTTTGGCTTAATCAAAAAAATAATATACAGGAAAAATATGGAGTAAATAAGAAATGAAATTAGCGATAGTTGGCATTTTTTATGATGGCTATGAAGACCTATGGTATGACTTTTTAAATTTAATTTATAATAACTGGCGAGACTGTCCATATGAGTTATATATTATAAATAATGAAACAGAATTATCCAATGAGTATTCAGATTATAGTAAAGTGAAAGTGATACATGCAGGTAAAGATGCTGAATTCAGCCAAAAAGTAAGGTTGGCATGTGATTCGATTGATGCAGATTATTTATTGCTTTTATTGGAAGACTTTTTTGTTTGCAAAAGTTTAAATGGCGATGTTCTGAAAAAGATTTTATTATTTATCGAAAAGGAAAACATAGATTATTATACTATGCCTATGCCAGAATTTCAGACAATAAAAGAACATAAAAAATATAAACAAGAAAAAAATATTTTTAAAATTTCTCTACAAAAAGAATATATATTTAGTTGTCAACCATCCATATGGAAAAGAGAATTTCTTCGTTTTTGTATTGGAGAAGGAAATTATAATGCGTGGATCTTTGAAGGAATTTTTGCAAAATCAAAATCAATTAGAAATGAGAAATTTCTGGAAAAAAGTGTAGTGGATTATACAAATCCCCTTTCGCTACATCATGGAGCATTACAGGGAAAATTATTAAAAAGTATAAGAAAACTATTTAAAAAAATGAACTATGTTCCAATAACGAAAAGAAAATACTTGTCCAGTCATGAAGAATTTGTTCATATTGCGAAAGAATCCATTATTAAGATATTAAATTTTCTACACTTAAATCATCTTAAAAAAAGTAAGGTATTAGACCGTTATAAAGAGGATATAGATTTTAGGGCCCAAAAAATGTTTAATGAAAAAAAGATAATTGAATATTGCAAGAAAAGAGACAAACAATATGAAATTTGAAAAGGTAAAAGTTGATTTTGTTTTTGTAATCCTTGTTTATCGTAATTTTGTTGATCTGAAAGAATGTATTATCAGTATTAAAAAAAGAGTAAAAAATTTTGATATTATAATTGTAAATGCTTTTTTTGATAAAGAATCCGAAAAGCAAATAAAAGATATTGCAGACTATTATTCCTGTAGGTTTATTAGCATAGAAAATAAGGGATATAGTTTTGGAAATAATGTTGGAATTAGGTATGCCTATGATAAGTATGATTTTAAGTATGTGATTATATCTAATCCGGATGTGGTTATTCAAAGTTTTGGAGACAACGTTAAAAAATGCACTGCAGATATTATTGCTCCATTAATTATTACGCCCTCCGGAAAATATCAAAATCCCATGATAGCTCAAAAATGTTCTTTATCAGAGTTGCTTATTTACATTGGATTTAAAAGAAACAACAAATTTCTATTTTTGTTAGGTGTATTCATTAATAGAGTTTTACGTGAGATTAATTTATTAGTTATGAATATACTTTCGTATGATAGTATGGCGATATATGCCGCACATGGTAGTTTTGTTATATTATCCAAATATCTTATTGAAAAAATGGAACTAAATGTTTATGATAATAACATTTTCCTTTTTTCGGAGGAGAATGTTTTGGCAGAAAAAGCTAAAGCACTTGGTGCAAAAACTGTTTATTTACCAAGTGTTAGAATTTTGCATAAGGAAGACGGTAGTATGAATTTAAGTAATTTTTCAGTAAATAATGAGTTGACGAAATCTAATATATATGTTTATGAAAATTATTTGAAAAAAAAATTTAGGAGTAAGGAAAAATGAAAGTTTTAGTAACTGGTGCAAATGGGTATTTAGGGCAAGGAATTGTCAAGCAACTTCTTGATGATGGAAATCAAGTAATTAGTGCAGACTTTTCACTAGATAATATTGATGAAAGAGCTCAGAAGTGTGAGTGTGATTTGTTCTCAATTACTGCTCCGTATCACTATTTCGAAAAACCTGATGTTTTGCTTCACTTGGCATGGAGAAACGGTTTTGTACATAATGCACTGTCTCATATGGAAGATTTGCCTAATCATTATAAATTTATAAAGGCATTTACAGATGAAAAAATAAAGAGAATTGCTGTTATGGGAACGATGCACGAAATAGGTTTTTATGAAGGTTCAATTGATGAAAATACCCCAACTAATCCGCAAAGCCTTTATGGCATTGCAAAGAATGCATTACGAAACAGTTCATTTTTGTTAGCAAAAGGAAGTGAAACACAACTTCAGTGGATTAGGGGTTATTATATTGTTGGAAATTCCAAATTTGGAAGTTCTATTTTTTCAAAAATAGCAAAAGCTGTAAGCGAAGGAACTTCCGAGTTTCCATTTACGTCGGGCATGAATCAGTGGGATTTTATTGATTACAAAGACTTTTGTTACCAGGTATCAAAAATTGTTGAGCAGGATGAGATATCCGGAATTATAAATGCATGTTCAGGCAGACCTGAAAAACTGAGCACCAGAGTAGAAAAATTTATTAAAGATAATAATTATAATATAAAACTTGCATATGGCAAGTTTCCTGATAGACCATATGATTCCAAAGCTGTTTGGGGCGATGACAAGAAAATAAAAATGATTTTAGATAAATCAAACACTAAAAATCGGGAGACAATATAATACATATATTATACAACTTTGAGTTATGGGATTTTGGATTTTTTTTATATTAATTGCATTATGCATATTTTCATATATATATCAGAAAAATATTTTTGCGCCGGCAGTAGTATTCAATTTTGTTTTTGCATTGGTTGCATTTGCATCTATGTTTAAGGTATCAACAAATGGTCTTGCTCTGAGGACAGTAAAAATAAATTTTTTTACATATTTTTTAATCCTATTAGGCTGCTTCTGTTTTACAATTGCATCAATTTGTGTGAAAAGAACGGAAAAAAAAGGGAAAAATACCAAAACCAATAGTACCATATTATATACATATATTGGACTAACTGGTTTTGGTTTAATTTTGAATGCGTCCAAAATTTTTTCTTACTTAAAAAATGGTGGAAAAGTACAATATATTTATAGGTTAAGTACAAATAGTGCTTATGTGGAAAACGAATTATCTTCTACAGCTTTTGGAGATAAATATAATACTTTTATCGGAAATCCATTATATTACTTATTGACTCCATACTTTTTGACTGTGTATTTTCAAGACAAAACACAAAAAAAATATTTAATATATTCTTTTATATTTTTATTTTTAAAAATTATTACACATTTTTCTCGTGTAGAAATAATGTATTTTATGCTTTATTTTATTGTTTTGGTAATTATGAATAAAAGAGAATGGAGAATAAGTAAAAACAAAAAAAAATCTAGTTTTAAAACTATTATGGTATTTGCTGTTATTACTTTTTTTATGTTCTATGTTTTTACTTTAAGAAATACCAACTATTTAAAAACCTTTTTTGACTATTTTGGGAAACCCTTATTATATATGCAAACATTGTTTAATTATGCAGATATACATGGACATTGTTTCGGCTATTTATCAACCTTGGGTATTGGGCAATTTATATTTGGATTATTAGAGCAAATTAATATAACACCGCCACAATTACTTAATCTTGCTCAGCAATACGCAAACGAAATCGGGGCAGCAACTGTACTTCCGGATGGTAGTATATATAACGCTTTTTCAACATGCTTTTACTATTTTTACGTAGATTTTGGTTTGTTCGGCGTTATTACTATTTCATTTATTTTCGGATTAATTTCACAAAAGATGTTTGTTCGATTTAAAAGCAGGTCTGATATCCAAGCAATGGTATGCTATTTAATCTTATTAATATGTATTGGTTTTTCTTTTATAAGATGGCAATTGGTCAGAAGTGAAATAGCGCTTGCGTTTGTATATGCTTTTTTCTTATTTAAAAAACAAAGAGCTCTACTTCGAAAATAAATCTTAAATTGAGGTAATTAATTTATAATTCACATAATAGCATTAAACTGTACTCTAAATTTATTAATAATATTAATGCGTTACACTTATTTGATAAATAAAAAACAGGTACATTACAATAATCCTGTGTTTAACATTTGTAGAATAAAAGATATTTATGAAAGGAAAACATAAATATTATGGCGAAGGTATATTATATTTCGGGTCTAAAATTTGAGTTGTGGGGAATGGGAATCCAAAAAAAAATACGGAATCAAATGAACGAACTGGAAAAAAATTTTGGTCACTGTGAATATATATTTTTAGAAAATCCCAAATCTAAAATAACAAAATATATTAATAAAATTGTTCCTTATTTAAGTAATGTTAATTACAAAAAAGCAGATTTAATTGATTCAGGTTCTATAGCATATATTAGATATGTAACAATTGATTATAGCTTCTATACTTTTATAAAAAGATTAAATAAAAAAAATGTTAAAATATTATTGGAAATACCAACCTATCCGTATAATAAAGAGGTAACCTCTATAATTGGAAAGTGGCAGTTATTAGGCGAGTCCGTATATATTAGCAAGCTATATAAATATATTGATAGAATTATCACATATTCTAAAGATCAATTAATATTTAATATACCAACTATTTGTATTTCAAACGGCATAGATACTAAAGATATGTATCAGCTAAGCTGTTCACCAATTGATTCCACAGTGAACATGATTGCGGTTGCCTCGTTAGCAAAATGGCACGGGTATGATCGGGTAATAAAAGGAATTGCAGAATATTATGCTAATGGTGGAAAACGCAATGTGGTTTTTCACTTAGTTGGCGATGGCTATAGAATACTTGAACAGTATAAAAAAGATGTAAGACAATTAGGAATTGAAAATCATGTTATTTTTTATGGTAAGAGAACAGGAAGTTCCCTTGACGATGTTTATCATAAATGCACAATTGCCATAGACTCATTGGGACGACACAGGTCAGGGGTTATATATAACAGTTCGCTTAAAGGTAAAGAATATTTACTTAAAGGATTGCCAGTTGTTTCGGGAGTAAAAACAGAACTTGACTATGATTTATCCTTTAAATATTATTTAAGAGTTCCCGCAGACGAAACTGCAGTTGATATTAATTCGATTATCAAATTTTTTGATTATATATATACTTCCGGGCGCAATAGAAAAGAGATACAAGAGGAAATAAGAATGTACGCTATAAAGAATTTTTCATATGAAGTTGCATTTTTGCCGGTCATTAGATATATGAAATCAATTTAATAGTAGTTGTGGAGAAAATAATTATGAAATTTGCAATAGGATTTGTAATATATAATCCTGAGAATAATCATTTAAAGCAAATAAAGCAGATAGTAACCAGCAATTTGTTTGAAGTATGCATGATATACGATAATTCGCAGAAAAAGCACAATTTATCTTATATAACAGAGGATAATTATTTTTATAATGGAATAAATGACGGACTTCCCAAAGCATATAACTGCTTTTTACACAGATGTAAATTAAAGCATATTGATTATTTATGTATAATGGATCAGGATTCTACTTTTGAATGTGATGAAATTAAAAAAATGCAGGATGCAATCATTAGAAATAATAATTTTCTCGCAAATTGTGCACTTGTTGCTCCCAGAAGTTACATTATAACTGCTTCTCACCACCCGACGAGAAAAGATAAATTTACAAATGTGGAATATGTAATTAATTCAGGAAGTTTTCTGAATTTAAGATGCTTATGTTCCAATAATTTAAAATATGACGAAAACATTTATTTAGATGGTGTTGACTATGATTTTTGCAAGTCGGCACATTCTAAAAATATGAACATATTAATTTATGAAGGTTCTTTTCTTCAACAAAGATTGGGATATAGTCGCTATTTTTTCGGAAAAGGTATTTCATGCCATAATGTAACACGGCATTATTATATGGCAAAAGCTAGAAAATATAATTGTCAAAAACATTTTAATAAAATAAAGGGCATATTTTTTTATTTATATAAAACTATGGGGCATCTATTGCTTGTTCTGTTGTTTGAAGATCACAAATATATAAAGATTAAGGTGATAATCTCAACACTTATTGAGTAATTTTATGGGAAGGTACATATGTCATTAAAAAAAGCAGCAATAATTAACGCTATATCTAAATATTCTAATGTTATTTTGAATTTGGTATTTAATGCTATACTGGCTAGAATTTTAACTCCTGATGATTTTGGAATTGTCGCTGTAGTCACAGTATTTACTACATTTTTTACTTTACTCTCTGATATGGGATTTGGAACTGCAGTTATTCAAAATAAAGAGTTGTCACATAATGATATAGTAACAATCCATTCATTTATGATGTATTGTGGATTTCTTTTATCTGTTTTTTTCTATTTTTTCGGCTACGGAATAGCATTTTTTTATCAAAATATAATTTATATTAATATATGCTTATTTTTGGCTATATCATTATTTTTTAATACATTGTCTATAGTTCCCAACGCTTTACTTTCAAAAAATAAACAATTCATCCAAATAGGTATTAGAACTATCATCGGTTGTATTTTACAAGGTTTTATTACTATTTTATTAGCATTTAATGGTCAACGATATTATTCAATCATAATTGCAACAGTATGTGTATCGATTTTTAATTATATTTGGAATATTTATTATACCAAATTAAATATCAAATTTAAGTTAAATATGAAATCAATACGATTGGTATGGGGATACTCTTTGTACCAATTGTTGTTTAATGTTATAAATTATTTTTCAAGAAATTTAGATAATTTATTAGCGGGAAAATTTATGGGAAATTCGATGTTAGGATACTATGATAAAGCTTATAAGTTATCGATATATCCAGTATCTAATATTACACATGTAGTAACGCCTGTTCTACACCCAATACTGTCTGAATATCAAAACAATAAACAACTTATCTTTAAAAAATATATTGAAATTTTAAAATTATTATCTATTATTGGTATATTCTTAAGTGTAATTTGCTATGGAGAGGCTGAAGCAATTATTCGAATAATGTATGGAAATAATTGGGGGCTTTCGGTCCCTTGTTTTAAATTTTTCAGTCTATCTATATGGTTTCAAGTCACCGCATCATCATGTGGCAGTATATATCAGAGCCTTGGAAACACAAAACTTATGTTTAAAAGTGCAACTCGGTTTGTGCCTGTTCAAATATTATGTATAGCTTTTGGTGTTTATAGTAAAGATATTACAATATTGTCAGCGTTTGTTTCAGTTAGCTTTATTTTAAAATTTGTTATTGAATATTATTACTTGATTTGCAAAGGATTTGGATACAGATATGGAGAGCTATGGAAAATTATTCGAATTGATTTGTTTCAATTGATATTTCTTTTTACAGTTATGAATTTTGTTGAGAAAATAGTAATTCCAATTAATTTTGTATTACTTTTTATAACTCATACAATAATAGTCGGATTTATATATTTATTTGTTTTAATTTTTACAAAGCAAGTAAAATATATAACAAAGCTTTTTAAGTAAATAATTTTTGAAGTTAAATAGGATTTTTATAATGGAGAGAATGATGGATAAGAAACGAATAGAAAAAGTAGATGTTTTAAAAGGATTTGCTATTTTTTGTGTGGTTTTCGGGCATGCAATTCAATTATATAATGGTGCCATTTACAGAACAGAAGAGTTATTTTATACAAATATTTTATATAAAACTATCTATTCATTTCATATGCCATTATTTATTTTGATTAGCGGTTATTTATTTTGTATATCTCTTGAAAATAGCAAATGTGTTAAAAAAATTATAAATCGTGAAATATCATATTTTATTCCTATTTTAACATTTGCATTAGTAAAAACATTAATAAATACACCCTTTAATATGTATTTCTCACTTATATTTTTTAGAAATCTTCTTTATTATGTTTTTCATACCTTATGGTTTTTGTGGGCACTGATTTATTCGAGCATATCCATATATTTATTTGAAAAAATCACAAAGAAGAATATAAAATATTTTTTGTTGTTTATTGCAATTATATTGATATTTATTACACCCGATGTTTTAATGTCAAATATGTTTAAATTTACAGCCCCCTTTTTTTGGATTGGCTATTACATAAAAAAATCAAATTTTAATATCTCAAGCCAACTATATTTGGCATGTATTCCAATTTGGTTATTAATGTTAGCTTTTTATAGCAATAATCACTATATATATATAACTGGTATAAGTTTAAATATTACTTCGTCAAATATAACAGAAATATTATATCAGTTAATTTTTATTGATTTATTCAGATATGTAATAGGCCTAGTTGGCAGCTTAGCCATATATAAAATTATATGCGAAATTCTTTCAATATTTAGTAATAGATTTATCAAATGTTTTAGGATAATAGGAAACGAAACATTAGGAATATATATATTCTCTACGGAAATTATTAATGAACTAGTGTTTGAAGTAACACGAAATAGTTCATATAATTTAATTAGAACAATTTTGTTATCAATTGTTGTGTTAATTGGAACTTACTTGATAACCAGATTGATCCGCAAAATAAAATTTATAAATTTTTTTCTATTAGGAAAGTGATAAATTGATGAAGTGCAGTCCAACCGTTTAGAAAACCTTGTATTACCCCACTAAAACAGCTATAATGAACTTAACTATTTTACTGCTTAGGAGGGATTCAACGAATGGCAAAGGCAGGTCTTGGATATCAGAACTACGAAGAGGTAATAAACGAGGACATATTTTATATAGATAAGACCAGTTTCATTAAAGAATGGTGGGAATGCGGAGATAAAGTCACGTTAATTACGCGGCCGCGCAGATTCGGTAAGACACTTAATCTGAGTATGGTTGAATGCTTCTTTTCAAATAAATATGCTGGAAGAGGTGATTTGTTTGCGGATAAATTTATATGGAATGATGAAAAGTACAAAGTGCTGCAGGGTACTTATCCTGTAATATTTCTAAGTTTTGCCAACGTAAAGGCAGTTACTTATGAAAAAATGGAATATAAAATAACTGAGGTAATTGCTAAATTATATGAACAGCATAATTACTTGTTAGAAAGCAGCCTGCTAAGCAGAAATGAAAAGCAATATTATAAAAGCATACGTCCCGGAATGAGCGACGAAGTAGCATCCGGTGCAATTAATTCTATGACTGATTTTTTACACCGTTTTTATGGCAAAGATGTTATTATTCTACTTGATGAATATGATACGCCCATGCAGGAGGCATGGCTGTCGAACTATTGGGATGAGGCAGTTGCATTTTTTAGGGGATTATTTAATTCTACATTTAAGACAAACAACCACATTTATCGGGGATTGATTACCGGCATTACAAGAATTTCAAAGGAAAGTATTTTTTCTGATCTAAATAACCTTGAAATAGTGACCACAACCTCTGAAGAATATGCTACATCCTTTGGATTTACGGAACCGGAGGTATTCAAAGCGCTTGATGATGCAGGACTTGGCAAGGAAAAGCGGCAGGTTAAAAATTGGTATGACGGATTTACATTTGGCAAATATGCCGATATTTATAATCCTTGGTCTATTGCGTCATATATCAAGAAAAAAGGAGAATTTAATACGTATTGGTCAAATACAAGCGGAAACGGGCTTGTGAATTCACTGATACGAACCGGTAATTCACATATAAAACAAATAATGGAGGATCTCCTCAATGGTAAAAGCTTTGATGCGGAGCTAGATGAACAGATTATATTTGATCAGCTGAACGGTAATGCAAATGCGGTTTGGAGTTTATTATTGGCAACAGGATATCTTAAAGTAGAGAATCTTAAACGGATCGGAAGACTGCTTAAAAAAGTGTATACATTACGTTTAACAAATATGGAAGTAGAAAGCATGTTTTCAAATATGGTAAAGAGCTGGTTTAATGGAAATGCCGAAACCTCTTACAATGACTTTATTAAAGCGTTAATTTCTGACGATAAAAAAGCTATGAATTTGTATATGAACAAAGTAGCCCTTGCAACCTTTAGCAGCTTTGACACTGGGAACAAACCGTCAGAGCATACGGAACCGGAACGTTTTTATCATGGCTTTGTGCTGGGACTTATGGTGGAACTTGCAGACAGATATTCATTGACATCAAACAGAGAAAGCGGATTCGGACGATACGATGTGATACTTGAACCGCTGAATGAAAGTGATGATGCCATCATTATGGAATTTAAAGTACAAGATTGCGATGATGAAAAAACGCTTAGCGAGACAGTCGAAGCGGCACTGCAGCAAATAGAGAAAAAGCGCTACAGCGCATCTCTGGAAACAAAGGGAATTGTCTCTGCGCGAATCCGAAAATACGGATTTGCCTTTAGGGGAAAGGAATGTCTGATTGGATAGAAGATAAGATTACTACCGCCGTATCCTTCGGTTGATCCCAATTCGTCGTCTCAATCGTAAAGGTCACCACATTATCATTCCACCATATCTCATAGGCTTCTGAGGAAATCGCCCGAAACCCATCATCAGTCAGGAGCCTTGCCCGTTCCTCAACAAGGAACGGGTTTGTACGCTCATATAAAATAACGCTCCCTGCAAGAAGCCATGACCGCTCTTCCGCTACAACAGAATACCGACCGTCCGGAGAGTAAAACGTATAATATGTTTCACTCCCTGCCACAAACAACAAATACAGAAAACAGGTCCCCAACAGCGCCCCCGTTGAAATAACAGAAACTGCTATCATAATAATTAAATTTTTTCTGCATCTGCTCCCCCCGTATCGAACAATTACAAGAACAATACCCAAAATAAAAATCGCTGTAATAACACCATAAGTCAACTGTGTCCCAGAAATATGACCAATCAAAACCTTTTTGCCTGACACAATCGGCACAATAAGCAGTGTTGCCAAAATACAGCATTCCAGAAAAATAAGCACAGAAATAATCTTTACCAGCTTTTTCATCCTACGCCCTCATTCCTATGTAAGCTGTCTTCTAAAAACCGTATAAACTCGTTTTCCGGCAGCGGCTTTGAGAAATAATATCCCTGTATATGGCTGATGCCCAAATCTTCCATTGTCTGATACTGCTCCTTCGTCTCGATGCCCTCCGACACAATTTCCAAATTCATGCCATGTATCATATGAATAGCCGCTTCCATAACATGTTTTGCTTTTCCGTTCTCAAAATAGGAGTTTGTCATACTTCTGTCAAACTTTATAATATCAACCGGCATGTCTACAATATAGTTCAAGTTAGACTGCCCTGTTCCGAAATCGTCCAAAGAAAAGCGCACTCCATATTTCATCAGGTCTTCCATATTGCCAAGCAGCGTCTTTTTTGCATTTGTGGTCGCGGACTCAGTGATTTCCAGATTAATATACTTGGGATCAATTTTGTACCGTTCCATAATGTCAATATAGTCCCGCGCCAAATGCTCGTCACCGCATTGTATCACAGACAAATTAATCTCTATGTACTGCATACCATAGAGTTCTAACGGATGCTCCGTAATAAACCGGCATACCCGTTCAAAGACAATCGCACCAAGCTTTAAAATCATGCCGCTTTTCTCGGCAATATCAATAAATACGCCGGGAGGCACAATTTTTCTGTCTTTATCCCGAATGCGCACCAGCGCCTCTGCGGACGTGATGCGGTGTTCATTTGTAGAAAAAATCGGCTGGTAGAATACTTCTACACGGTCATTCTCCATTGCTTCCAAAAGCAGCTGAACGACTTGCCGCTCATGGTATATTTTATCAACACTGTCCTTTTCGATACATACAAAATCTTTTTCGGTAAACGTTTTTTCGTCCCGTCTGATATAACGGATTAGATATAACAGAATTTCCGCCTGATTTACAATATTGGCATGCGGCAGATACAACCAGCAAGGCTTTACCGTATCGCCGTTATATGCCCCCCACCCTGAGGCGAAGCGGTTGCGGATTTCCTCCACTCTTTTTTCTGCTGTTTCCATATCCGTAAAAACGATAAAAAACTCATCCTCTGCATTTTTAAAGGAGTACGCATCCGGTATCCTGAGCAGATACTCCACGATTTGCATTCTGATAGACTCCCTTTTATCCAATGAGACATGCTGATAGGCGGTATTCTCAAAGATAATCGCCAAAGTCGAAAAGTCCTTTTTCTTGTCAAAAAGCTGCGCGGTATATTGGTACAGTGCGCCGCTGTTAAACAATCCGGTACTCCTGTCAAGATTTGTTTCCGGATTTTCCAGCTTCAGGTATAATACCATAATGCCGATGGCGCCTGCATATCCTATAATCAGAATATTGGTATACATAAACTGAAGCTGCGCCGCAACAATCCAAATCAAAAGCCAAAGGCAGACTGCTTCCCTTCGTCTGGAATTGATTTTCGCTTTTTCTTTTCGAAGCAGGTAAAAAATCCTTATAAAGAAGCCTAATGCAAGGGCATAAGCCACATACACACTTGGCCCATATGTGTATTTTACGTCTGTCGTATGATTGATGTACTGATAATAAAGCGGGGCGGCATATACGCCAAGTACACCGGCAAGCGCCATAAGCCAATAGACTTTCATCTTCTCCCGATAAACTTCCTGATCTCCGTAAATATCCACACACATATAAGACAGCGTACTGACGACCACGCCAATCAATGTCACGAGATACGTCTTTGCAACAAATTTTGCAACCGGCTCTGACAGAACATGCCGGTAATTAATCGCACCGATAGAAAGGATATCTACCACTATGCAGACAAAGGTCGCCCAAAAAATAACCAAAAATGCTTTTTGGGTGTCCAAAGAGATTCGTTTCTGGCGCCTGTAAAAGTGGAAAAGCACCAGCATTAAGACGATACCGCAACATTGAATTTCTATATGCATACGCAAGCCCCCATATTATCAATACACTGTGAAAAGTTAGATTTACAATGCCTCCTCAAATCTTATGATTACGCTCTCATACTGCATCATAACCGACGGTATTGTGATCCCCGCGTTTACAAATGCTGAGCCGCTGTTTATGACACTTGTGTCATCTTTTATAATACATTTATAGTTTTTGTCAGGATCCAGTCCCTTCATAAAAACATGCGTCGGAACGGGATTCCCCTCACTTTGCGTTTTCACAAGCGTGAGCATTGCCTCGGACTTGTCCTTTGCAACAAACGCCCATGCCATACAGCTGTCGTTATTTTCCAGTGTTGTGAGCCTGTAATAGTCGCCCTCATGTGTTAAATTATAAAATGCGTGGAACCGGTCAACCTGCTTTTTCACCTGCTCTTTTTCTTCCTCTGAAATCTTTCCCAAATCAAGCTCATAGCCAAAGCTTCCTGCCATTGCCACGTCGCCTCTTGTCTGAAACGGTACGGTGCGTCCTGTTTGGTGGTTCGGGCAGGCGGAAACGTGTGATCCGACGCTGCTGATGGGGTAGAAAAAGCTTGTGCCATACTGAATGGTAAGCCTGTTGATTGCGTCTGTGTTGTCGCTGCACCAAATCTGCGGTGAGTAATAGAGCATACCTGCGTCAAAACGTCCGCCACCGCCACTGCAGCCCTCAATCAAAAGGTCAGGGAAGCGTTTCAACAGGCGCTCAAGCAAATCATAAACGCCGAGCACATAT
Organism: uncultured Lachnospiraceae bacterium; assembly: GCA_910577115.1. Classification (GTDB taxonomy): domain Bacteria; phylum Bacillota; class Clostridia; order Lachnospirales; family Lachnospiraceae; genus COE1. Next base: position 44,164 of record CAJTMC010000024.1, on the reverse strand, counting down.
TTATGATATAATTCGCCGCTGTGTTCTTTTCCTGACACATGGCTGTACATGTCGCAGATGCTTCTGTTTAAATCCCATTTTACATACATAATCGGCGCGCTGCTTAAAATATCCGTCATGCGCCCAAGCAGGTAATCGCGCACATCTGCCCTGCTCATGTCGAGAGTTAGCTGATATCTTCCGCGGTTTGGCTCGCGTCCCGGAATGGCAAGCGCCCATTCGGGGTGCTCCCTGTATAAATCACTGTCCTCGGAAATCATTTCCGGCTCGAACCAAAGTCCGAACTTCATTCCCATTGCGTTGACGCTCTCTCCAAGCTGTTTCAGGGTTCCCTCCAGTTTTTTCTCATTGACAAACCAGTCACCAAGTCCGCTGAAGTCGTCATCGCGCTTTCCAAACCATCCGTCATCAAGCACCAGCATTTCAATGCCAAGCTCTGATGCCTGCTTTGCAATATGAATCAGTTTTTCTCCGTTAAAGTCAAAATAGGTCGCTTCCCAGTTATTGATTAATACGGGGCGTTTTTCATGCTTATATTTTCCGCGGCACATATTTTCTCTTAAAATATCGTGATACTGCTGCGAGAGTGTTGTAAATCCGCTGTCTGAAAAGCTCATAATGACCTGTGGCGTCATCAGCTCCTCATCCTGATTTAACAGATAGGAAAAACCGTTTGGATGTATGCCCATCTGCACGCGTACCTGATTTTTCTGATCCTTCTGTGCTGCCGCAATAAAATTTCCGCTATAGGCAAGGCAAAAGCCGTAGCAGTTTCCAAACTCCTCGTTTGCATTGTGGTCGCAGAGGATAAAGGACGGATTATACTGGTGGCTTGAGGTGCCTCTTACGCTGCCGACTTCTATTTTGGCATGTTTTACGGGAACGCGCTCCGGCGCTCTCTCAAATGCATGTCTTCCTGTAAAATAAATCATATCCGGATCAAAGAACATCATATCTAAATTCATGGACAACAGCCTTTCTACGGTAATATTGCGCTGTCCCTTGTTGATGATTTTTGCCGCTCTTGTAATAATATTTTCTTTTTCATATACACCATAATACAGTTTTAGCCAAACTTCTGACGCAACCTCGCGCATCGTGATGATGAGTGTTTCTCCTTTTGTGACGCTTGTGTCATAAAGTGCGGGCATGCCGTCAACCTTATAAGAGCCGTCGAGAATTTCGTAGCTGTCAAACCGAAATTCTGCTGCACGGCTTCCGTCTTCATGCAGGAGCGCTACCATGCTGTCGCGGTAATCTCCGGTGCCAAATCCGGATACTTCCTGAGGCAGATTATCAAGGGAGTAAATACGGTTCTTTCCTACACATGCCGGATTGCCGCAAAAGCCCATATCTGTCATAAAAATTAAGCTTGATAAGTCGTCTGCGTCATTTAACTTTTTCCCATAAAATAAGTGCAGCAGCACGCCGTATTGGTCTGCCTTCATTTGGTAGCTGCTGTTGTTTGTTGATAATGTAAACAGTAATTCATCTGCTATTTTCTTTACTGAAATCATGCTGTTCCTCTTTCTGCGCGTATTTTGGCGCACTATTATTCTTATCTGCAATATAGGCCGTTTTTGCGTACTTTATACCATAATTGCCATGCAGTCATGGCAGGCCTATGCCCATTCGCGCGTGTATAATGTCTAGCGACATTATATCATATACTCGTACAATATTCACCCATATTTTTTCAAATATAATGCAAATTCAAGCAATTTGTACCCATGTCACTTTGACACATGCATTCTATGAAAAGCAGGCACAAGTACATGACGTGCACATGCAGCAAGCTACGTGGCATGTGTACGCTCAGCGCAGCGCCTCTTTGTACACCCCCAGCACATTCTGATACATGATTTTATCAATTGCATCTTGTGAGAAGCCTGCTGCCCCAAGCGCGTCAAACAATTTATCCATATGCGAACAGTCCGCAATCTCCAAATTGCCGTTTATCCCGTCAAAATCCGATCCCAGTCCCAGGCATTCCACGCCTCCTGCATTTGCGATATAGCGCGCGTGTTCTGCAATCCTTGCCGCTGTTGACCTGCTGTCGTTTTTCTCATTTAAAAAGCATCCATAATAATTCAGCCCTATCACGCCGCCGCGATTCGCAATTGTCCGAATCATATCATCCGTGAGATTCCGCGCGTATCCGCAGAGCGCGCGGGCATTGGAATGGCTTGCAACAAAAGGCTTTTTCGTGCAGTCTGCAATATCCCAAAAGCCTGCATCGGACAGGTGCGATACATCAATGATGATACCAAGCTCCTCCATTCGTTCCGCAAATGCAAAACCTGTTTTGGTAAGTCCCTTTGTACCATCAAACAGTGGAAATCCGTTTGCATCTGTCTCCTTTTGGAAAAAGTTTGGATTTGCAAGCTCATTTGGATAATTCCACGTCAGGGTCATCATGCGTGCGCCGCGTTCATAGAGCTTTTCAAGGTTTTCGATTTTTCCCTTGCAGCATCCGCCTTCTTCAATTGTCAGAAGCGCCGATATTTTTTCGCATTTGTCATTTTCCATAATTTCTTTATACGTTTTTATGACACGAATGTCACTTTTATTTTTCTCCATTTCCTCGTAAAATATATCAATTAAACTGCATACGTATTCAAATGGATCAAGGTCTTTTTTCAAATCTATGTACATGGCAAAGTTTTGCAGCATATAGTTTGCCTTTTTCATTTTTTGGATATCCATGTGCAGACTGTTTGCGGAAAGCTGCTGTGCTTTGCCGCTGCGTCTGCTTTCCCATATTCTTGATATGGTGTCACAATGCATGTCAATGATTTTCATTTTCATCCTCCATTCTGCCTTTGGCAGCTCAAATAAAATTTGCTCATCTTGAAAATTGCTTTTCTTGAAAATATGCGAAAAAGCATCTTCTCCACAAAATAACAAAAAAGGACAAATGTTTTCCCTATCCGTCACCTGTCCCTTTTCTATCCTTTGTGCAAAGTGGTTTTGTATTCTGTCTTATTCAATTCGCTTAAAATCCGATGCAGGATGCTTGCACCAAGGGCAGATAAAATCATCAGGAAGTATATCACCCTCATACACGTAGCCGCACACCGTACAGATAAATCCTTTTTTCTTGTCTGCCGCCGCGGGGGCTGTCTTAATATTTTTCTGATAATAGCTGTAAGTCACAGACGCGTCCTCCGAAAGAACCTCACAGTCTGTCACGTCCGCCAAAAACAGCGTATGTGTGCCTAAATCCGTCGCGGAAACCACTTTCGCAGAGATAAATGCGTTCGTTTCTTCTGCCAGATAAATCACGCCGTTCTCTGCTCTTTTGTAAGTAATTGCCTCCACCTTATCTACGTCTCTGCCGCTCTGAAAGCCCCAGTGCTTGTAGGTGTCAAACTTTGAGTTTTCTGTCAGAACAGACACATTGAAAATGCCTGTCTTTACAATCATGTCATGTGTATAGTTCTGCTTATTAACTGCAACTACAATGCGGTTCGGCTCGGTTGTCACCTGTGAAACAGTGTTCACGATACAACCGTTGTCCTTGTCGCCGTCTTTTGCAGTTAGTATGAACAAACCATAAGTTAAATGATACATCGCTTTTTTATTCATTTCATAAATTTCCTTTCTTTCTGTTTGTGATACTTTATTTTGTCCGTTCCTTAAATATATCAAACATCTTTCATGCATAAAAGTCAAGAAATAAATGATATAAAATTAATATTCCCCGTACGTCCCTTTTGTCGCTTTTTTTATTTCATAAAGCGCTTCATCGGCATGGCTTAAAAGAACCGAAATTTCCTCCGAAGAATCCGCTGTCCACGAAAAGCCGGCGGAAGCGCTGATGATGCGCGTTTCCGTATCGGACAGTGCAATCTGATTCCTTCCTAATGCAGTATAGAAGTCCTCCAAATGGCGGACAATATCTGCCCTGTCGTCACAGTCATAAATCATCATGCAAAACTCGTCACCGGAACGTCTTGCTGTCAGGTAATGCTCCTGCGGCATTGTGTTCATCACAGCCGCAAAGCTTTGGAGATACCGATCCCCTACATCATGCCCGAATGTATCGTTAATCCCCTTAAAATAGTCCAAGTCCAGCATAACAACCGCACATACCTTCCCCTCCGGCATATTTTGCAAAATATCCTGCGCCAACTGCTGAAAATGCCGGTATTTATATAATCTTGTGAGTGCATCATGCGTATTTTCATAGCGCATACGCATCTTCTCCATAATATCCGCGGTGACGTCTGTTATGACGCCAAGCTTCCCTTCCTGTGATTCGGACATATGGATACGAACATATTTCGTATCATTCAGCTGGTAAACATCTTCCTCCCCTTCCACAGGCTTTCTTGTTACCCAGCAGATATATCGGTCAAAGGACTCTGCATTACGGCAAAGCTCTGTAACCCTGTCTGTCGGAATTTCCAATAATTTCCCGATTCCCGAAGTCGCAAACACATGTTCGTTTTCGTTGCCGTATTCGAACGCTGCCAACGGAATACCGCTCATGTCAATAATGGCAGATATCCTGTCGGAGATGTTAATAATGCTTTTTACCATTGCATTAATTCCGCCGCTCAGCTCCTCAAACTCGCGGTTTCCGCCGACTTCCACAATCGTGTCAAGATTGCCGTCCGTAATGGCTGATAAGCGGTCTATAATGCGGTGTATCCCGTTTATTACCTTCCACTTGACAAGATAATATAAAAGCAGAATCACCGCCGCTTCAATAAACAGCAGGTAGAAAAACGTATGGAATGTATTTTCCATAAGCTTTTGATATAAAATCCTGCTTGGCAAAGCTGCGCATATGAGCGCATCGCCATAATTTCTGCTCACAATATACATTCTTTTGCCGTCTTTTCCCAGCTTAAACGCACCTTCCGTACAATCGAGAAGCTGATCCATCTGATAGCAGTCCTCCACAAACTTCTGTTCTATATTATCAGAATGCCCCAAAACCTCTCCGGTAGCCAGATCAACGACAAAAAGTTCCTCTTCCACGTCTGTCGGAAACCTTGAAAAAATATAATCATATGTATTTCTTGACTGTGCTTCTAACTGTCTCTCCGGCACAAACCCAACCTGTACAACACCCTTCTGCGATCTTCTTGGAACCCCCACGTACTGCATAATATTTCCCTCCGCTGCATTCGGCTGCGGCTCCTGAATCAGGTATGCCTCCTTGTCGCCGCTTTCCAGAAGATCAAGAAACGGTTTCGTCTGCTCATGAATTGTCATATCAAACCCAACATACTGACGCACAGAAGAAGACACAATAATCCCGTTTTCATCAATCACATGAAGCTCATCTACATTCAGCAGTTCTGCCAAATACTGCATCATGGATACGTCCGTAACAACCTCCGCCTGTCTGTCCATCACATACGTTGCGGCTTTTGCTCTGATCAGATAGTCCTCATCTAAATTTTTTCTCACCAGCTCCAGCTCCATACGGTTACTTTCCAATGTATGTATCACCTGTTCAATTTTTGCGTGAAATGTGTTAAATTGCTGGGTTTCAAGCGTACGCCTGCTGAATAAAAAATTAATGAAGAGAATGAGAAAGATTGCTGAGGTTATAATCATAACGGCATATTTGATAAACGTTTTCTGCATAAATAGATTCCTTCCTCTTACATATGGAAGAATGCCTGTTTAAGGCACTCTTCCTGAGATGGTTTAGAAGGGGGTTTCTTTACAATCCCATTTTTATTATAACATGTTTTTTGTAGCCGGTCTGCTTCTATTTTTTCGCAAAAAAGTTTAAAATTTCGCAAATATTTTTGAAGAGCAACCGTTGCGCATCTAAAACTTTGCAAACAACATTATGTGAAACATTCCGTCCTCACAGTAGCAGCCGAGATTTCCGCCGATTTTATCCGAAAATGCCTGAACGCTCTGCATTCCCCAGCCATGACTGCCTCCTTTTCTGCTTTTTGGCAGACCTGTATAGGGGTCAAACAGAATCTCCTTTTCGTATTTATTTTTCATGTGAATCAGCAGATATTCCTCCTCGCAGCGGATTTTTACATCTACATATTTTTTGTTTTTCTCAAATTCCTTTACACAGTCCATTGCATTTTCAAACAAATTTGCGAGTACCAGTGCAAATTCATAGCCGTTGACCGGAATTTCTTTCTCAACGACAGCATCCAAATGTACCTCAACCGCAAGTGAATTTGCTTTTTCTATCATACGGGCAATAATTGTATTGGCAATCAGGTTGCCGCAGTAGCGTTTCATTTTATTCTCATCTGCCACGGTATTGATGTGCGCAGTCACTTTCTTAATTTCGTCATATTCCTGCTGTTCTAAAAAGGAATCAATCATATTGGAATAGTGGCGCATATCGTGCCGCAGAATCTGTAAATTTTTCTCAGACTGCTCAACCAGATAATATTGGTTTTCGAGTCCCTTGATATAGGATTCGAACATCACGTTTTTCCAGTAAGAATCCGCCCTGTCCGATTCGCTTTCCACGTATTGGAATGCCACGCTGTAAGATACCAGCATGGTTACAATCAGGACTAAAACGCCGATGATATTCTGCGGATTATCGTAAAGCGTGTTGGGAAAAAATGCGAAATAAGAAAAGCTGCAATAAAAGAGCACCGGAATCAGGCAAAGCTCCCACCAGCTTTTGGAGGATTCCTTGCGTTGAAATTTGAGCCATATGCTTCCGGTTCTGTGATACAAAAAAAGCAGAACGCCTGCGTGCACTGCCGTACTTCCCAGAATGGAAAAAGGCATATTTCCTGTCCAAATAAGGAAAACAGAGGCTGCGACGCTGCCTACGATTACATAGTTAGAGGCGCTTAACCCTGCAAAAAGGGCTTTGCTGTTCTTTTTCCTTGAAATAAAAAGTCCCGTAAACTGTACTGCGAAGATTTGGAAAAGGGTCACTGCCGTATAGCATAAGTCAATGCCGGAAAAGATATTCAGTTTGAGGCAGTCAGTAATGCACAAAGTTGCGAACGAGAGAAAACAAATTCCTGCTGTTTTCTGCTTTGTGAAACGGCTTTCGATAAATAAGTACAGAAACAGCATCAGAAAAATGTGGCTGATGCTGTTATAGATATTATTGTAGTACACGTTTCATACCCCCTATCTGTACTGATCACTGACAAACAAAAGATATTCTTTTCTTACATTGACAACTCTTTTCTTACTGATGGGAATACTTTTTCCGCTTTCCATCAGAATGGTGTTCTGTGTTAATTTATTCACATAGTTCATGTTAATCAAAAAGGATTTGTGAACCTGCATAAAACGCTTGTCCTGTGCAATTTCCCGAATTTCTTCGTCAAAGGATTTTCGGATAAAAATGCTTTTGACGCTTTCTCCGTCTGTCTGGAAAATGTTGAGTACGCGGGAATAATTTTCAATATATTCTATTTTCGAGTAGGGTATGGCAACCAGACCGTTTTTCGTCTTGACCGGATAGATTTTTTCTGTTTCCAGCTTTGTAAGGGAAAGCGCATAGTCAAGCGCCTCGAAAAACTGCTCCTCGCTGACGGGCTTTAACAAATATCTTACGGCGCGCACACCATACGCCTCCAGCGCAAAATCGTCCGATGATGTGATGTAAACGATTACGCTTTGCCTGTTGGAGCTTCGGATTAAGGTTCCGATGTCAATTCCGGTTTTTTCTGACATAATCATGTCTAATATGTAGATATCCGCCAATTCTTTTTCCTGTATTTTCTGATAAAGCTTTGCGGCATGCGAGAATTGCTCCACTTCGAGATTTGTATTGGAATTGATTTCTTTGTATTTTGTCAGCAGTCTTTCGATTTCTGTTAAATCTTCAATGCTGTCGTCGCAGACTACAATCTTCATTTGTTTTCTCCTACCCAAAATTGCTATTCTCTGTCCGGCTCTAAACAACCTATTTTACGTTCACTCAGCAATCAGCACTTGTTTCCCCTCAATGCGGATTGTTTCAGACATGTTTTTTGTCTCTTCAAAATTATATCACTATATATGGACAATTTATATAAAAATAAGCAAACCTCAAAATCAGCCGCCACTACTCCAAGTAATGGCGGCTGTCATACCAACATCTTAATATCTTTTAGTACGCCCTGCCCCAGTAAACCATCTTTCCGGCAGGCTTCCCGCAGCATACACATGTCCCGCTCAGCTGCTCCTGCTCAAACGGCATACATCTGCTGGTAGCCGCAAGCTCCTCTTTAATCCTATCCTCGCACGCCTGCTCGCCGCACCACATCGCCTTCACAAAGCCGGGCTTGTTGCTAATCGTATCACAAAATTCGTCCCATGTTACGGCACTGTAAATATGCGACTCCAAGTGCGCCTTCGCCGCCTCATACATGTCATTCTGAATCGTCTCAAGCAGCTCTGCCGCCTTTGTCTCAATCTCGTCAAGCGCAACCTCAAGCTTCTCTCTCGTATCGCGCCGTACAAAAACGCACTTATGATTCTCAATATCCTTCGGCCCGATTTCAATTCTAAAAGGAATACCACGCATCTCGCACTCACTAAACTTCCAGCCCGGACTCTTGTCCGTATCGTCGACCTTCGCGCGGAAGCCCTTCTCCAGCAGACGATCACGCAACTCATACGCCTTGTCAAGCACACCTTCCTTTTTCTGCTGAATCGGAATCACCATAATCTGCGTCGGCGCTACCCGCGGCGGAAGCTTCAAGCCCGAATCATCACCATGCACCATAATAACCGCACCGATAATGCGTGTTGACACGCCCCATGAAGTCTGATAGCAGTATTTCAGGGTGTTGTCTTTATCTGTATACTGAATATCAAATGCCTTTGCAAAGCCGTTTCCGAAATTGTGGCTTGTGCCGGACTGAAGCGCTTTTCCGTCATGCATAAGCGCCTCAATTGTATAGGTAGACTCTGCCCCTGCAAATTTCTCCTTCTCCGTCTTCTGACCTTTTACGACAGGAATCGCAAGCACCTCTTTCGCGAAATCGGCATACACATTCAACATCTGAATGGTACGTGCCTCCGCGTCCTCTGCCGTCGCATGTACGGTATGTCCCTCCTGCCACAAAAACTCGCGGCTCCTCAAAAACGGGCGTGTAGTCTTCTCCCAACGCACGACCGAACACCACTGATTATATACTTTTGGCAAATCCCTGTACGACTGTACTTCATTTTTATAAAAATCACAGAAAAGCGTCTCAGACGTAGGACGCACACACAGTCTCTCCTGCAAAGGCTCCAATCCGCCATGTGTTACCCATGCAACCTCGGGTGCAAAGCCATCCACATGGTCTTTTTCTTTCTGCAAAAGGCTTTCCGGTATGAACATGGGCATATACACGTTCTCAACGCCCGTTTCCTTAAATCTCGCATCAAGCTGCTGCTGTATCTGCTCCCACAGCGCGTAGCCCGCAGGCTTTATAATCATGCAGCCCTTTACGCTGGAATAATCACAAAGCTCCGCTTTTTTTACCACGTCCGTATACCACTGGGCAAAGTCCTCCTCCATTGAAGTAATTGCCTCCACAAGCTTCTTATTGTCTGCCATTTTTATATGAATCCTCCATTCTTCCTTTATCTGCAGGTTTGTTTCCAAACACAAAGTTTTTATGTCATGTCTTCTTCTCATTCAGTTCGCTTTATTTTAATGCCGTACGGCAATTTTGTCAACCTTCGCATTAGCATGCATTGATTTAGTGCGTAACCTGCTGCCGCATAAGAATCCGCTTTATTTCCGCTTTCACGAAAGTGGGCTTATACGGTCTTACAATATATCCCGCCGCACCCGCCTTTCTGCAGCGCGCTACAACGCTCTTGTCGTTTGTATTAATCACAAAAAGCATGGGTACAAAATCTCCCACAATCCCCTGAATTTTTTCCGCTGCATCAAATCCGCTTATTCTGGGCATGTCCATATCCAAAATAATCAAATCCGGCTCTGTCTGCCGTTTCAGATGCAGCAGTGCCTGTTCAAACGATGTAAACAGCTGCAGGTCGTACATATTGTGCAAAAGCCCGCGCATTGTCTGTAAATGAATCAACATACTGTCTATAACCATAATGCGGCAGCGCCTTGACGGCGTAAGCATTTTCCTGCGGTCTGCTTCTCCCGTTATGGGGTCAAGCACTGTTTCATTTGTTTCGTGCAGTATCGTAATTTTGAAATTTTCATGCTCCTGCAAATCAAGCATTGTACCGTCAAGCAGGCGAATCAGTGGCCTTAAATTCCTTGTTCCCGAATTTTCGACAATAATGCCCTCTCTGTTGTCGGAGAGCTTTACCTGCGTGCCTTTTGGGTAAAACGGAACACAAAGCATCAACGACTCAACAACTTTCGTGTCGAACATAATACCGCCCGCTCCCATAAGGTACTCACATGCCTCGTATGGGGAATAAGGGTTTTTATATGGTCGTTTAGACACAAGCGCATCATACACGTCTGCGACGTGAAGAACCTTTGTAAAAAGTGAAGTCTGGTCGCCTTCCCTGCCGTCGGGGTAACCGCTTCCGTCTACGTTTTCATGGTGATAGAGAACTGCCGCCTTGACATTGGCAGAGATATCCCAGCGCTCCTTAATCAGTTCATAGGAAAGTGTCGAGTGCGTTTTCATAATGTCGTATTCTTCACTTGTCAGACGTGCGGGTTTGTTAAGAATTTCACGCGGTATCACGAGCTTTCCAAGATCGTGGAGCAGTCCTGCCATAACAATCTGTTCAAGCTCCTCACTGCTCAGATTTAATCCAAAGCCAATCACGCAGGCGATTACTGCGACGTTGACCGAATGCGCATAGGTATAGCTGTCAAAGCTTCTCAAATCTGTCAGGTCAAGTGAGAGGATATCTTTGTCGAGCACCTGAGCCACAATCTTCTTTGCCACATTTTTGCAGCTGTCAATATTGCTTTCGCGCACTCCTACAAGTCCCTCAGCGCGCAGCTCAGGAGTGATAATCGGCTCAATCTCAATGTCTTGTGACAGCTCGTCCGCAATGTACACGCCGTCAAAACCGTAATCATTCAGCCGCCTGATATAAAATTCAGAAAGCACACTGCCGCTGCAAATCAGCGTGTGCCCATCAGTGTCGTACATATTGTATGCAAGACACATACCGGATTTGGCATCTTCAATTTTGATATAGCGCATAGATTTTGATTTCCTTTGTATGTGTTAACTTCTAATTTCTATTCTATCGTTTTATATTGCGTGTGTAAAGCTTTTCTTTTGATTGAAACTTTCAGATTGAAATTTTCCTATTGAGAATTTTGTCATTGAGACTTTTCAGACTGTTCGGATTGTGAATTTATAACTCCTATGATATACTGTTACAGTATATTGAACGGAAAGTGGATGTGATATTCCGATTATGATGCCCTCTAGTACTACAAAGGAGGGTGACGCCTATGAATACAATGGAAATTTTAACACTGCTGCTAGTTGTCTTTACTGCATTGTCTTACATAGAAAATCATAAAAAGAAATAAGCATCCCTCGCCTAAGTTGATGCTTATTTCTTATTACCTATAATTTACAACTGAGGGCAATCGGATACCACATCCGATATTACCTTTCTAAGTAGATTATACACTAGGGCTGCCTGCTTTGCAAGCAGCTCTTTTCAAAAAATACGAAATGCTTTGACAATATTTTAACAGGGGAATGTCCATGAAAATAAAACAAATTTCCATATTTAACCAATTCCAATGCACCGGCGCCGCGTGCCCTTCCAACTGCTGCCGTGGCTGGAAAATTCCGATTGACGACGATGCCTGCGAAAAATATATCGCCGAAAAGGGCGCATTTGGCTTTCTTCTGCGCAGCCTTCTTGTCAAGCGGGAGGAACTGACCTCGTTCCGGTGCAGTAAACGCCAGTACCGCTGTCCTTTTTGGGGGCTCGACCATCTTTGCAGTCTGCAAAAAAAACATGGCACAGACTACATGCCACGCGTATGCGTCGAGTTCCCGCGCCAGCTCTCAAACTTTGGCGCCTTCTGCGAAGAAACGCTCTACCTTGCCTGTCACGAGGCGGCAAGGCTTTTTCTTGAGCAGGCAAGGACTGGTATTCCTTTTACTTTTACGGAAAAAACAGGCGAGGCAGGCTACGATGAAAACACGACAAACGACGACTTTGACTTCCTGAACTACCTCTTAAAATCACGCGATGAACTGATTGCAATGCTCACAGGCGGCTGCGGACTGAGCACAAGCCTTTTAACCTATGCCAAAGACACGCAGGACAAGTGCCTTGCGTATTATACGCATACCTACGGCGCGCTCAATACGGGTATAAACTTAGGCTCCGAGCAGTTTGCGCTACCAAGTCCGCTAGACTATGCTCCGGCAGAACCATGCAAACCGTTCACCGTAAACGCCTCCATGATGCACAAGCTCTTTTTCAAGGGCTTTTACCACCCGTCCCTAAAACACTCTTCTCCGGTTTTATACAAGCTTTGCCAAAAGTACATCCGCGAATTTTACACGCTGACAAAGGCAAATCCGGCGGAGGCAGACAAAAGACTGAGCACGTTGCTAGAACGCACGTACGAATATGTGCCCGACTTTGATGCGCTCATGACTTCCTATTACATTTATTACCTTCAGAAAAATTTCCTCGACATTTTTGAGGACTACTGCTTTGTGAAGCACATGCTCTGCGGCATGACGCAGGCGCAGATGCTAAAGCTTTTTATTGCACTCTACTGCAAAGACCGCCGCGGAAAAAAGAACAATATCCTTCCGACAGACGAGCTCGCGCTGATTATGGCGGTATACGAACGAAGAGCGCCCCAAATCGAGGACGCTCTCAAAGAAATTACGATATAACAGCTTATGTCATTGCCTTTATCCTGTGAATGGCACTTTTTACAGGGGGCAGCATGATAATAACAATGGTAACAAACGCCTCCGCAAAGACGTAAATGCCGTTGTAGACCAGTGAATACGGGAGCGGCGCCCAGCCCTCCCACGCATATTCGCCAAAGAAAATCCAGCCCGAAAGCACAACAAACACGTATCTTCCCAAAACACCTGTTATGTATCCCTTGACAAGACCGTATTTCGCATTCGCAAACAATCCCGAAAGCCCCAGTGCGCCAAACGCAAGGAAATAATCCATGACAAGCTGCAATGGAAAAATCACATACGGTTCAATAATCAACTGCAGCGCCCCGTATGCGATGGCTGTAACCAATCCCACGCCGAGCCCATAAAAATAGCCGGGCAGTACAATGATAAGCATTGAAAGCAACGTAATCGAGCCTCCCCAGGGAAAATGAAACAGCTTCACATAGGAAAGCACCGTACCAAGCGCAATCGATATCGCGCAGAACGCAAGCTGCTTCACCGTAATCTTCCTCTTGTTGCTCCCTGTAAGTTCCTGTTTTTGTGACATAAAAAAACCTCCTTAGTTGTTTTTTACTAGGAGGGTCGCACCACAACGCTATAACGTCGTGTTAATCAGGAAGAATGGCTCTGCCATACTTCCACTGTAAAGGGTGGTCTGCTTTGCAGACCCTGGAAATTCTTAGTTGATGTCTTTTATCTACTTAGAATTTCTCTTTACAGTTGCTTCCCTACGCCGGTATTATCCGGATCAGGTAATGAGGGTAAAATCTCAGCAAATGCGCACCCCTAGCAAGTCCCGAGGCTTACGCCCCGGAAAGTCTATTTAATTGTTTCTATGTAAAATCTATGTTTAAATTGACCACATCAGCCAATTTTAAACCGTTGTACTTCTTCACTCAGACTACTTGCAATTTCACCATTCTGCATCATCTCAGAGTTGACATCATTCAGCTCGCCCACAAGTGTCTGAATGCTTTCCGCCACATTGGTTACGCCATTTGCACTCTCGTCAACCGCTCTCGTAATGCCGTTGATCGACTCCACAATTCTGCTGACTGTACTCGTAATTTCCGCAGAATGCTGTGCATATATTGACATCTCGGAATTAATATGCTCCGCATCGTCACGATACTGCTTTCCGCTGGAAACAAAATTGTTGTAGTCCTCCATTACCGTTCCCTCAAGATAAGCGGTAATTTCCTTGGAATTATCAATCAAATCCTGCACAAGCGCCAAAACCGTACCGTTAATCTGCTGGATATTATTTGCCGTCTCACGGCTGGAATCCGCAAGCTGCCTGATTTCGTCGGCAACCACAGCAAATCCCTTACCTGCTTCGCCTGCTCTTGCCGCCTCAATCGACGCGTTGAGCGCAAGGAGGTTCGTCTGGCTTGAAATCGAAAGAATTTCACCCGTAAGTGAGCTGATTTTCTCGATTTCCTTACTATTCTCAATTGCAACTTTAATCTTTTCAATAATCGGCGCTACCAGCTTAATCGTACTCTTTTTATTCTGTGCCGCCGACTCTTCAAGCGCGGTTGCGCGCTCCTTCATTTCATTTGCATATACAGCGATGTCGTCCGTCGCATTCTGCATTTCGTTCAACTCATTCATAACGCTGCTCGCATTTTGATCCACGCCCGCAACAGTCGCCGCAATTTCTTCCATTGTCGCGGAAAGCTCCTCTGTCACTGCCGATACATCACACGCATTTGTATTTGCGTTCGCCGCTTTCTCCACCACATTTGACACAATGCGGTCAAGTGAAACGGAATCCTCGTTGAGCTTTTGCATAACATGCTCCAACGTTTCCATTAAGCGGTTCATATTTATGGCAAGCCTGCCAAGCTCGTCGCCGTTTGATATGGCAAGGCGAAGCGACAAATCGCCCTCTCCCCGCTCAATGCTGCTGATAATTTCATCTATTTTCAGGGTATGCCTGCGCAGACGGGCAACAACAAACTTATGAATAATGATAACAGTGAAAATAAATGTCACTATCAGCAATATAAGAAACACTGTTGACACAACAGAAGCCCATACATACACCATATTCTGATAAGCGCTGACCTGATCAATATCAGCGTTGTTGTAGCCGATAACCTCGTTGATCACTGCTTCTGCTTCCGTCGAAGCGCTGTTCATGTCGTTTCTCATAATATTCAATACGCCCTGCGTATCGCCGCTGTCCGCGCTTTCCTTAATCTGCCGGATCGTGTTATACAAATTGTCGGTGGCAGCCTCTATTGCATTCAGACCTTCCCGGGCCCCGTCATTTGTCAAGATCGCCCTTGCGATATCAAGCTGCTTCGCTATTTGGGTATTAGCGCTCTCAATCTGTTCCCATGCCGCTTCTTTCCCTTCGCTGTCAAGCTGAATATACACATACGCCATTTTCCCCATTTTCTGTGTGGAAATCGACACCTGGTCAAGCGCGGCAAGCGCCTCGATTCCGACCTGCTGCAATTCATTTGTGCCATCCTGCATTGATTTCATGCTTAACACTTCATAAACAGTAATCAGTATTGCAAGTATTCCTAATATACAGACCGGAAGCAAAATTTTAAAACGGATACTCATATCTTTCATTTATATTTACCTCCAAAGTGTATTATTATGCTCTGCATTTATTTTCTTAAATGGCAGAGTATCTTTTAACATTTTACAACTTTTTCGATAAATTGTCTGTATTTTTGCTTATCTTTTTGCATTAAAATTGCATAAAATATGTTATTTAATTTTGTTAAATTTTCAAAAGTTGTGCGTCTTATGCCATTTCATCAAGACACTTTTCAATAGACGCAAGTTTCACGCAGAGCACAAACACTGCACCCGCTTTTGACAGCTCCTCTGGTGTCGGACACGTCGGCGCAATACGGATACTCGTGTCCGCGTCGTCTTTCTTGTACGGATACGTGGAGCCTGCCGGCGTCATCACCACGCCCGCCTCCTTACAAAGCGCCACAACACGCTTTGCGCAGCCCTCCAGCGTTTCAAACGCGATAAAATACCCGCCGCGCGGCTTTATCCAGCTTCCGATTTCCAGTCCGCCAAGCTCCTTCTCAAGACAGTCAAGCACCGCGTCAAACTTCGGCCGTAAAATTGCCGCATGCTTCTCCATATGTGCATTGACACCCGCCGCATCTTTTAAGAATAACACATGGCGCATCTGATTCACCTTATCATGACCGATTGTCTGAATGGTCACTGATTTCTTCACGTCTGCTATGTTTGCAGGCGATGTAATTAAAGCAGCCACGCCTGCACCCGGAAACGTAATCTTTGAAGTTGAGCAGAGCTCATAATACAGATCCGGATTTCCCGCCTTCTCGCACGCTTCTACAATATTCAAAAGCTGCGCCTTGTCTTCCATATATACATGGTGGACTGCATACGCATTGTCCCAGTAAATTCTGAAATCCTCTGCCGCAGGCTTTAAATTTGCAAAACGTCTGACTGTTTCATCTGAATAAACAACGCCTGTCGGATTCGAATATTTCGGAATGTTCCAAATACCTTTTACGGCAGGGTCGTTATTGACATACTGCTCTACCAAATCCATATCAGGGCCGTTTTCGTCAAGCGGAATATTAATCATCTCAATGCCAAAGTGATCCGTAATGGCAAAATGCCTGTCATATCCCGGAACGGGGCATAAAAATTTTACCTTATCAAGCCTGCACCAGGGCGTACTTCCGCAAATCCCATGTATCATTGCCTTTGAAATCAGATCGTACATAACGCTGAGGCTTGAATTTCCATATACCATTACGTGGTCGACAGGGCACTCCATCAGCTCTGCAAAAAATGCTTTTGCCTCGTCTGTTCCGTCCATCAAACCATAGTTTCTGATGTCAATATTATTTACACCCTTAAATGCCGACTTGCTGTTTAACAGGTCAAGCATCGGTGCGGAAAGGTCAAGCTGGTCTGTTCCCGGCTTTCCTCTTGACATATCGAGCCTGATGCCGGATTCCTTTAATTTATCATACTGTGCCTGAAGCTCTGCCTGCAATGCGAGTAATTCTTCCTTGTTCCTGTTCTTGTACGCTTTCATTTTTATAGCCTCCATAAATTAACAGTATTCCTTTATCTTTTTTCTACAATAATATATACTATTCTGTCTGTTTCTGTCAATATATTACGGCATTAATATGTTAATATCTTAACAAAATATTTCCTTCCCCAGTTCCACCAAAATTAACAGCGTCACAGGCCCAAGCACCACTCCGCCGATTCCGTAAAAAAGCACTCCCGCATAAACGGCTATCAGTACCGCAACAGGCGAAAACCGAAGTCCGTTTCCCAAGAGTCTCGGCTCCAAAAGCTCCCGAATCAGCACACAAATAATATAAGTGACAATCACTGCTATGCCGCCAAAAATTTTCCCCCGAATTAAATGGACGACGCCAATCGGAATCAGAATAATTCCTGTGCCGATAAAAGGCAGAAAATCCATTACGCCCGCTAAAATTCCGTAGGAATACGCATCTGTAACGCCGCCAATATAAAGCCCTACGGTTGCGGTCACACTGATACACACTAAAATGATAGACTGTGTTTTTGCGTATGTCTTAATCATACCTCCAAGCTTTTTCCCGATTCGGAGTATAATGGAAAGAAGACGGTCAATCGCCGGTTCTAATGCGGCGAGATTTAAAAGCCCCTGCTGCCACCGCTCTATCTCCCGCGCAAACAGGACGACGCAGATAAAGCTCACAAGAATAAAGGTGCCGACGTGTCCTGCTACGGACAGATACCGCAGGCTTCCACTCAGAAAGCCATCACTTGTATGAACAAGATTTCCCGCCATGTCGGAAATCCACTCCTCGATCCAGTTGCTGATAAATCCTTCCTCAAATCCCCAAAACGTTTCAATTCTGACACTCGTGTCAGAAATAATCTTGGAAATATTCTCGGTGATAAACCCGACGTCACGCACCACGTCTCTTGCCCTGCTGATCAGAAACGTTCCAATCCCGACAATAATCAGCGCTACCGCGAGGATAATTCCAAACAAAATTCCGCCTGCCATAACACCTTTGCCATTACTTTTATAGAATCCGCAGCGCTTTCCTTTTGCGCGCCTTTTTTTCTCCGCATGAATGCAGAAACGCTGCAGGGGCACTACAATCAAAAGCGCCACCGCCAACGGCAGAAAATATGGAAGAATATATTTTAGCAAGAACAAAACTGACACGCATGTCATAATATACAGAACCACCCTCTGATATCCCCGCTGCCTCCAAAACTCCATGCTCCGCTCCCCCTTTATTGGAATCTATGTATCTATCTGATTTCTCTGATTTTAGATAGTATCCGCCTTTCTGCAAGCCTCTATTGGAAACTGTATACGTATCCGATACCGCCGCTCTTTGTTTATTGTTTTATCAGGCATAAAAATGCAGCAGCTTTCTGATTTCAAAAAACTACTGCACTTATTATCGTCATTATTAAATTACAATATACGTCTTAATTGATTTCCGCACTATGGCTTAACAGCCAGCTTCCATCCTCGCGCTCCTGTGCTGTTACGCTCATAACACAGCTGTTTCTGTGCTTTTCAACCAAATACCGTTCAATGTATCCGTCCTGAACATCACCCTCGTCATAGGCTTCATAAATATCATCCCAAAGATCCTTGTCAGTGATAATCAGATCAAAGCTTACATTATAATCGTCAGTCGCTATCATCTCCTGAAAGCACGCGATATAATAGTCATAAATATCTCCGATATATCCTTCTTCACTGCCGCGCACTGTCTGTACTGTGATATTCGCCGTATTATTCTCAGAAACTGCCGTACCTTCAATTGTTGTTCCTGTATCGGTTGTCGTCGTTGTCGTCGTGTTTGTCGTCGTTGTGGACGGCTTGGTAGTCTGCGGTTTCTGCGGTGTGGACGGCGTTGTGGTGGTCGGCGGTGTCGGGTTGACCTCAAGTCCGCTGTACCTGCTTCCCCTGCATGCCGGCAGATAGATTGACAAATCCCTGCGTGCATGATTTCCTGCATAGTCCGCGTCGGAACAGTTGAAATAATCATACGTATTGGGATTTGTGTCGTCCCATGTGCTGTCCACATTATAGTATTGGCCGTCCTCAAGCTTTACAATATTCCATGCATGATTTTCGCCTGCATAGCCCATTACATAGTAACAGGGAATATTCAGCTGCTGGAGCACATACTGCAATGCCCGCGCATAGCCTGCACATACGGTTCTTCCGTATACAAGCGCACTGTATGCACTCTGGTTCATAGGGGCATTGGCATCATACCGGACTTTTCCGATTAGCGCATCATGTGCCTCCCGTTCCTTATCATAATCCGTATAAGAGCCATACGTCTGATCCAGAATCTGCTTTGCTGCGTCCTCAAACTTTGCTTTCGAACCGTCAATATCGTTTGCAGTTATATTAAACACAAGCGTAATATCCGCTATCTGTCCCTTCGGCGTATACTTATATTTATAAGCCGTATCCACCCAAAACAACTCAGGGTGGTCGCTTACCACAGCCGTAAAAGCATTCTTCAGGTCATTCGCCGTAATATCCGACACAGGCGAAAAATGCTTTTCCATGTCATCTGCATTTGCATAAATCTGACGGTAAAGCGCCTTTTGCGTTTCATTCAGCATATCATAATATGGATAAAACTCCTCGTCAAAGGTAAGTCCCTCTCCGGTCTTTCCCTTGCCCAGTGTCTCAAGGATTTCGTCCGCCTTCTCCTGCGTGATTTCCGTTCCGGTTGACTTGATCGGGATGTACCCTGTCAACGCCGCTACCTTATTTGGGATATTCAGCTGCTCCTCCGGCTCCCCGTCATCCGAATCCGGACTCTCCGCCGCGGGCTGCTCTCCCTGTGTTACGGTTGTTTTTATGGCATAACTTACTTCGCGGCTTTCACCCGTTTCGGGCACACGCGCCTCAGCCTCGAACGCTTCTTCCACATTTTCATCTGCTTTACCCAAACGTTCTCCAATTTTTGCAGCTATATCGGGATTGTGGCTGCAAAACGCAATAAAAAGAAGTATAAGCGCAAGCAAACCACCAATACCGTATAGCACCTTCTCTACTATACGCATAATGGTACCTCCTCTGTCTACTTATACTCCCCCATGAGTCTAAAAACCATGCAGCACCTCCATATGCTGCAATTGTCGCTTTTATTCAAACAAAGCGATTAATTTCTTTAATTATAAGACTTTTTGTATGTTGTGTCAATCGGATATTTTGTATATAATAGGAAGAAAATAAAGTCGTGTTTTGCCTAAATAGTACAAATTAGGTATCTGCAAATTAACATAATAAAAATTACATGCTATATGATATGAAAGAAGGAAACAAAAGTGAACATATTAGGGCTAAATAAAACCACCCTGCTTGACTATCCAAATCGGGTGGCATGTACCATTTTTCTGGGCGGCTGCAATTTGCGCTGTCCGTTTTGCCACAATAAAGACATTGTGCTTGTCTCGGACTGCATTGAAACATATTCCCAAGACGAGATTTTTTCTTTTTTGAAAAAGCGAAGCGGTATCCTCACAGGTGTTTGCATCACAGGCGGCGAGCCGACCCTTCATAGCGATTTACCCGACTTGATTGCGGCAATCAGGCAGCTTGGCTACAAGGTGAAGCTCGACACCAACGGCTCCAATCCTGCAATGCTCGCATCGCTGATTGCAGACGGGCTGATTGACTACTGTGCTATGGATATCAAAAACTGCCCTGAAAAATATGACATGAGTGTCAGTTTTTCGGCATCACCCACACCTGCTGTATATGATTTTGAAGATATCAGACAATCCGCTGCACTTCTCCTGTCACAGCCCTGCGGCGGCAAAAACGGCTTTTCCTATGAATTTCGCACAACGCTTGTTAAGGAGTTACACGAGGAGGCGGATCTATACGCAATCTGTCAATGGATTGCAGGCGCAAATGCCTACTATCTGCAACCGTATGTGGAAAGCGACGGCGTTTTCTGCAAAAGCTTTCATGCACATGATGAAGATACACTTGCGCATTTTGAACGTTTGTGTCAGAATTATATTCCCAACACGCATCTAAGAGGTATTTGAACTATATTTCAACCTGCTTCATATAGTACCCAAAGCAGCCCTCGTAGATTTCACGTTTTTCTTCCTCACGCATGCGCGCCTCCCCAATGTCAAACCCTTCAAATCCAAACATTTGTGCGATTCTTTTTTCCCGATCATAATAAACTCCCGGAACGCCGAGATAATATTCTACAGAAGAACCGCTCTCGTTTGCCGCCCGAAGCTTACTGTTCGCCAGCTGGCTATCCTCAAACCGAAGCAACAGCAGCTGCCTGTAATTGTAATAGGAATGCAGGACAAACGAATTGGAAATCAGGCTGTGATATCGCTGCGTCAATACCACAAGGTCTTTGGGTTTAATCAGCAAAGACTGTGCTTCCGGAAAAATATGTACCTGCGGATACGTGTCAACAAGCTGTTCCCACTTATCCTGCGGAAGCTTCCTGGGCAAATCACAGCTGACATTATCAGGCATATATATGGTTTCTTTCTCTGTTTCCTCCTTAGACGCTTTTTGCAGATCCCGCTCCAAATGCTGTTGTATCGGCTGCTCATAAGATACCGTCTGTGACACCGCGCTGCTTTCCCGAAGCACACACACGCCCTTCCTGTATCCATAAAACGGCACTTCCACGCGGACGCACTTTTCAAAGCCCTTCACGTCCCCCCATCCAAGCTTTTCCATTCCATATCCGTTTTGAATTCCCACTTCGCCCAGACACCATTTTTCCCCATTATCTTCCACAGCATACACACTGCACTTGTTGCCGCACTGCAGGGGTACGCCGCGCAGTCCCACACAGATTCCGTTGCGCTCTACTCTCAAAAATCCAACATTACGCTCCTTTCGGTCTCCGTTCATATAGTCAATATAGAAAAACTGCATACTAAAACCCCCTCCTGTTTCAAAGCGGTGTCCGCTATACACTAATGTATGTCCAAAGCAGGGGGTTTTAGAACCTTTCTCATTCCAATATTAATCCAATATTATTCCAGGGAGTCAATATACCGCATATAGTTCACAACCATAAGCGCAATCTTAAATGTCAATGCATCGTCAAACTTCCGAATATCAAGCCCTGTCGCCTGATGCAGCTTTTCAATCCGATACACGAGCGTATTTCGGTGCACAAAAAGCTGTCTCGAAGTCTCCGACACGTTTAAATTATTATCGAAAAATTTCTGTACCGTTGTGAGCATTTCATCATCCAAATCATTGATTACATTTTCTCCAAAAATCTCCGCAATAAAAAGGCGGCAGAGATTAATCGGAAGCTGATAAATCAACCTGCCGATTCCGAGCGTATTGTAAGCATTGATTGGCTTTTCCATATAGAAAATTTTTCCCACGTCCATTGCCATTTTTGCCTCTTTATAGGACTTGGACACTTCTTTCAGCTCACCTACTATCGTGCCGTAGGAAACCCTTGTAATCAGCATGGCCTCAGAGTTCATCATATCAACAATAACCTGCGCCTCCTGCTCCACCTCTTCATAGGCATCAAGCGCACTCACTTCCTTTATAACAATGATATTTTTCTGCTCCACCGCTGTAAGATAATGCCCCGGTTGCTCTCCGAACATATTTTTCAGCAGTTCCATTGATACGTTGTCATTGTCGTTCTGCGCCTCCACCAAATAGACCACGCGCGGCATATTTGGCGTTATATGCAGCTTCTTTGCGCGGTTATAGATGTCCACAAGAAGAAAGTTGTCCAGCAAAAGATTTTGGAAAAAATTATTTTTGTCAAAATGCTCCTTGTATGCAATAATCAGATTCTGAATCTGGCTGACTGCAATTCTTCCAATCATATAGACATCAGCGCCTGTCCCCTTTGAGATTAATACATAGGCCACCCCTTCGTCCTCAAGGATTTTCAGCATATGGTAATCTCCGACAATTTGACTGTCCGCAGGAGAGGCAACAAAATTCTCAATAAGCTCTTGCGAAACATCTGTATTGTCAAAGGTAGAAGCCGCTATAATACCCTCCATATCAATCACGCAAAAGTCAACTTTTGTGATGCCTTTCAGTTCATCAATGCTTGACTGTATCATTTGATTTGAAATCATAATTAACCCCCATTTGTCCATAGTCCGCAGGTTTGTGTGCGTGTATACAAAACCCCCGATAGAATATCCATCGGGGGTATATTATCACATATTATGCATACAGACGATTAGTTTGTAATAACCTTCTCTGTTTCCTTGTCAAATACATGAATCTTCTCAACATCCATAGCAAACTTAACCTTATCACCCGGTCTTGCAGTTGTTCTGGGATCAACTCTTGCTGTGATAGGGAACTCAGCAATATCTGCATATAAGAATACTTCTGCACCAAGAAGCTCGTATACACGAATTGTTGTGCTGAATGTACTCTCAGCCTTTGCCTCTACCATCATCTGAGAATCATAAATATCCTCAGGTCTGATACCAAATGTAACAGTCTTGCCGTTATAGCCGCCGTCAATTAACTTCTTAGATTTTGCAGGAGGAAGAGGAATCGAAAGATCAGCTACATTTAAGTAAGCTGTATCGCCCTTAATATCTACCTTTGCATCAATGAAGTTCATCTGCGGAGAACCCATGAATCCTGCAACGAACAGGTTCTGCGGTCTGTCATATAAGTTCTGCGGTGTATCAACCTGCTGAACAATACCATCCTTCATAACAACGATACGTGTACCAAGTGTCATAGCCTCTGTCTGGTCATGTGTAACGTAGATGATGGTTGTTCCAAGTCTCTGATGAAGCTTTGCAATCTCAATACGCATCTGTACACGAAGCTTTGCGTCCAAGTTTGAAAGAGGCTCGTCCATGAGGAATACCTTAGGATTACGTACAATCGCACGACCCATGGCAACACGCTGTCTCTGACCACCTGACAAAGCCTTCGGCTTTCTGTCGAGGAGCTTCTCAAGGTCAAGAATCTTTGCTGCATCGCGAACCATCTTGTCGATTTCCGGCTTCGGTACTTTTCTTAACTTCAAACCGAATGCCATATTGTCATATACAGACATATGAGGATACAGAGCGTAGTTCTGGAATACCATCGCGATATCTCTGTCCTTCGGCTCAACATCATTTACGACTCTGTCGCCGATTCTAAGCTCACCTGAAGAAATATCCTCCAAACCTGCAATCATACGAAGTGTTGTAGACTTACCGCATCCTGAAGGTCCAACAAAGATGATGAACTCTTTATCTGCGATTTCAAGATTGAAATTCTTTACTGCTTCAAATCCGTTCGGATATACCTTGCAAACGTTCTTTAATGATAAACTTGCCATTTTAAACAGCCTCCTAATATTATTTTTTCATTCGCCGATAAATAAAGTATATCGGTTTTTACATAGCTTTAGTATATATGAAAACACGCGAAATTGCTAGTGCCACAATTCAACAAAGATTTTTACAGGGTTATGTAGAAATTGCTCACCCAATATATACAAATCCAATATTTTCCATATCCATTAGACAACTTGAACAACGAATATCATTTATCCTATACAGATTGACTAATTTGTATCCTTTTTTTCCTTTATTTCATTCTCTATGCGCTCACTCTCAGCAAAAAGACCGCCTTCGTCATCGACACTTTTCTCTGTCTCCTCCGCGCTCTCGTACTTTCGGAACACGCGCAAAAGCACAAAGCTCTTAAAGTAGAAAATTCCTCCAAAGCCGAGCAAAAATACTACCGGAAAAAGCCGCGGCACAAGCCACAAAATCAAATAAGGAACAGCATATATTATTATAAGAAGAAATGCACTCGGAAGGTGCGAAAGCGCCATCAAAAACGCATTCTTGAACGTATGCTTTACCGTATTCTGAAAGCGCGCCTGAAGCGGAAACACAAATACAATTCCCAGTGCGGCAATCAGCGTAACGGACACCATTGCAATCCGCAGCCCTGATGCAAATGCAATTCCCGAATAGAGAATAATCCGGTAATCCGCAACAATCACAGCCATAATTATCAACACAAAAATCCACAGGATCGTTGCCTGCTTAAAGTTTTCCTTAAACGCCTTAAAAAATCCTTTTATAATATAGGTTTCCTCATTTTTGACCATTTTGAATCCCATATAGTAGGCGGCGGTAAGCGCTGCACCTCCGGTAATTACAGGAACACATGCAATCATAAATACAATGCCCAAAATCATAATATCCGCAACCTTGTTTAAAAAATTTACCAGTGGACTTTCCAGTTTAAACATACTATTCCTCCATTCTAATCCGGACAGGGAAATGCCCCTTATCATAAATATAAAACAGACAGGACAAAATTGTCCTGTCCAAAAATTATATCATTATGCAAGGCTGTTGTAAACTTGTTTATAGTTTCTTAGCAGCTTCTGATACATCACAAGCGCCATATCAGCCTTATCCTCGGCAATCTCAATAATATCGTCATAATGCTTCATAAAGGTATCCGTAACAATGGCTTCGTATCTTCCTGATATAATGCCATTGTTTAAATTTTCCGTAATTTCCTTCTTTGTGTATGCCCTTCTGTAAGGCTTCTCGCGCATCGCATTTACCACATACTCGGAGAGCTGCAGAACTGCATCTTTGTTAGTCATGTAGCTTGCCTTTAGCCCTCTTGGATATCCGCTGCCGTCAAACCGTTCATGGTGCGTTGCTGCAATCTTTATAATACTCTCGGAAATCTTGCCTTCGAGCATTTTTTCCATAACCTCCACATGCGTCTTGATGAGATTTTTTTCTTCCTCATTTAAGTTTCTCGGCGCATTCAAAAGCTGACTCGGAATTGCAAGCATTCCGATATCATGCAAAAGCGCCGCATAATAAACCTCATTTTTATCGTTCTCGTTCATATTCAGCTTTCGCGCAAGCTCGCGGCTTACCGAAATAACCGAAATGGTTTCCGTTACCATTTCCTCGTCCCGCAATCCGGTACAGTACATGAGCATTTTAAGATATTTTTCTTTCTCATCATCTGACAAAAGCACATAATCTTCGTATTCGTCAACTTCTTCTCCAAAGGTATTGTTTTTAATTTTCTCTAAAAAATCGTCTTCTTCGATTACTTTTTCCATAAGCGCAACGGCCTCCGGATCAAACTTTGTACCCGAATATTTATTAATCATGGAATACTCAAATTTGTCTCCAAACGCTTTATACCATATGTCCATCATCTCCGCTATCTTCAAAAGCTCAAGCTCAAACCGGTAACGATAGTCCAAATCCTTTGTCTTGGTATAATCCATATGATGATAGAGAATCATTTTAGAGCGTTCCTGAAAAGGCGAAAGATATTTCAGGAAAAGGTATCCGTAGATCGAATGCGGCAGTGTCCTCTTTGCCTCATAGGTCAGCTGCTTTCTGACATCATCGGTCTTATACGCGCCAATATCATGAAGCATCGAAAGAATCATAAAATCAGCTATCTCATACTTTTCATAAGATCCCCTGCCCTCAAGAAGTTTTGCCATAATATAGCCCACGCGTACGCTGTGGTGCGCAACGCTTACATTCATAGCCCGCATTGTCTCATAAATCAGACTAATCATATTTCTGCTTGTAATATATTCTACTGTCATTTGGAATTCCTCCTCATTTGTATTTTATTTTACGCATTTCCGCATCGGCGTGTACCATATTCCGTCATTAAACTGTCTTACGTCTGTATCCACAAATCCTATGCGGTGGTAAAACTCTACGGCATAGGGCGCTGCATTTACTGTGACAAAGTCATGCCCTTCCTCCCGAAGCACATAATCACTCACATACTGTATCAGCTGTCTTCCAATCCCATGTCTGTGATAGTTTGCATCTACAAACAAAAGAGAAATATGCGTCTCGTTTCTGAGACTAATCATACCAATCATACGTCCTCTGTCGTATGCCGCAAAAAGCTGGTATTCTCCCATAAGAAACATGCGGTAAAGCATCGAATCCGTTATAAAATCCTGAAAGCTCTCGATTCCCTCGGGCGTATAGTCCCTCGCCTCAAACTGCATGAAAACGCGCCATGCAAGCGCCATCGCATCATCCCATTCACCGCGATAGGCCGGCCTGACTGTCACTCTCACAGGCTTTATCACATTATTCCCCAATTTCAGCTCCCCTTTTTATGATTTGCAAACATATATTCTAACAGCTCATATCCGGCTTCACTACGTTTACAAGCTCTAATCCCCTGTTTACCGCATCGGCATTTTTCAGCGTCACATCGGCAATTGCATGCACTGCCTCTCTCGTAAAAAATCCCATGTGCGAGGTCACGAGCACATTCGGAAAGGTCATCAGTCTCGCCAGATTTTCATCTGCGATAATCTCATTGGAGCAGTCCTCATAAAAGACGCCGCCCTCTTCCTCGTATACATCAATGCCCACACCTGCAAATTTCTTATGCAGTAAGCCTTCTATCAAATCGTCTGTCCTGATTAAATCTCCACGCGAAGTATTAATCAAATACACATCGTTCTTCATTAACTCAATCGTTTTTGCCTGCACAATATGCTTCGTTTCCGGCGTCAACGGACAGTGCAGCGTGATAACATCCGCCCTCTCGAATACCTGTTCTTTTTCGCAGTATTCTACATCAAGAGCGCTATTGGGATAGGGGTCATATGCTAAGATTTCCATTCCAAAGCCCTTTAGAATGTTAATCATCGCCTGCCCTATTTTTCCCGTACCAATAACACCTGCTGTTTTACCATGCAGATCCGTTCCCATAAAGCCGTTAATGCTCATATTAAAATCGCGCGTTCTCGTATAGGCGCGATGCGTCTGCCTGTTCACTGTCAAAAGCATTGCCATCGCATACTCCGCAACGGCCTCAGGCGAATAGCTTGGCACTCTCAAAACAGGGATATTGTTTTTTGCCGCCGCTTTGATGTCTACATTGTTAAAGCCTGCGCTTCGAAGCAGTACGGCACGCACGCCCATCTCGGCAATGCTGTTAATCATGCGCTCGTTTAAATAATCATTTACAAAAATACAAAGCGCATCATGCCCTGCTGCCAGCGGAATGGTTTCCTCATTGCAAGGCACTTCAAAAAAATGCAGCTCTATGCCGTACTCATGGCTTAACGGCTCAAAATAAATCTTGTCATAGGGTTTTGTTGAATAAAATGCAACTCTCATCTCATTCCTCCAATTCTTAATTGTTAAAGTTACACCTTATTGTGCGCATTTTTCCTTACTTAATGCTTATTATAACACAATTTTTTGCATAAAAAAAGCCCAATCAAAAAGATTAGGCTAATTATCTGAAAATTTTGTCAATTTATATATCTGTTACTCACATTGTAAAAATTTCTCGAGTGCGTCCACTGCGTCCGTTTCATCGTTGCCGTCAGCAGCAATTGTTACATTCATGCCTGCAGAAGGATTAAAGGCGATAATTCCCATGATGCTTTTTGCATTGATTCTGTACTTATCATATTCAAGCAGAATTTCACTCTTATACTGGCTTGCAATCTGTACAATCTCAGCCAACGGGTGATCGTACTTCCGATCAATGTCTCTTACCATAACTTCTTTCCTTAACACATCCATTCCTCCTATTAGTAAACTTTCTGTTTTACTTGGCCTGCACTGTCTATCAGTATCTGCTTTTTTTTTAGAAAAGTCAATGATTTTCCGTCCAAAAAAATAGAATCCATATAAAAACCGTCTTTTCCACTAAAAAAATCTCTATTTTAAATATTTTATTAGTATTTTTTGCAAAACATCTACATCGA
The DNA here is from genome assembly GCA_910577115.1 of uncultured Lachnospiraceae bacterium. Taxonomy (GTDB): domain Bacteria; phylum Bacillota; class Clostridia; order Lachnospirales; family Lachnospiraceae; genus COE1. The sequence goes on along the minus strand of CAJTMC010000024.1, from coordinate 15,603 downwards.
TGGGCTTCGTCATATAGTCATCAAAACCAAGTGCAATATATTCCTCACGCGCACCTGCTATCGCATTTGCCGTAAGCACTACAATCGGCGTATTGTGGCTGACGCTGTTTTCGTTCTCACGAATGTGACGCATTACCTGCCGCCCTCCGACCTCGGGCATAATATCATCTGTAAAAATCAAATCATAATGCTCCTGATCAAGACGGTCAATTGCTTCCTGCCCGCCATTCGCCTTCTCCACATCAATGTCAAGTATTTCGAGCAATGCGGCAATCACTTCAAGATTCATTTCATTGTCGTCTGCAACAAACACACGTTTTCCAACAAAATGCAGGTTATCAAGACTGTCCTCCTGCTGATTACCGGATAATATCTCAAAGCGCTTTCGATAATCCCCAATCGGTGCATATTCAACAATTTTCTGCGGAATTTCTATCGTAAATACAGAGCCTTCTCCATAAACACTGTCCACACTGATTTTACCCTTCATAAGCGTTACAAGTTGTGCCGTAATGCTCAGTCCCAGCCCCGTTCCTTCTATATTCTTGGTTTGCTGGCGGTCAAGACGCTCAAATTCCTTAAAGAGCTTATCCCGCTCTTCTTCCTTGATGCCCATGCCACTGTCGGATACGCTTACCACAAGAACGATGCCGTTATCATCAAGATAGTGTGACATTGCCTTCATGCTGACGCTGAGCTTAATCCAACCTTCCTTTGTATACTTTACGGCATTTGTCATCAGATTAATAATGACCTGTTTTACACGTACCTCGTCGCCGTAAAGCATATCCGGTATATTGCCGTCCACCTCAACCTGAAGGTCCAGTCCTTTTGTATCTGCTCTTCCCTGTATCATCACGACAATATCGTTAAGCACCACAGAAAGGGAATAGTTTGACTCAATAATATCAATTTTCCCTGTTTCAATTTTGGAAAAATCAAGCACATCGTTGATAATCCCCAAAAGCGTATCACCCGCATTTTGAATGTTATTTGCGTACTTCTTAATATTCGTGTCTGTTGCCTCGCGCAAAATCAGTTGGTTCATTCCAAGTATCGCATTTAACGGCGTGCGGATTTCATGTGACATATGGGACAAAAACTTGCTTTTCTGTTTATTCGCCTTTTCGGCCGCCTTCATATCGCGTTCCCAAAATACATGGTCTGCCTCCCTGCGCAGCTTATCCAGTTCATAGCGGCTTCTGACAATCCATACCAGCATGCATATGCTGAATATCAGAATTCCGTATCCGAAGAAGACGGATGCCGGCTCCGCGATTCCGCTCCAATAGGCCACGACCGTCGCTGCCGTTCCGGTTAATACAGCCGCAAATCCCACGACAACCTCAGCCGCAAATACTGTCTTTTCCTGCACAAAGCTCATAATACATGCCGCAATTGACACTGCAATCAGAGCATGCAGCTGCAAAAACGCACTTGTCATGCTGTCGGCAAAAATGACATAACGCACAATGGCCACAACAGAAAGCGCAAAATAGAAAAACACCAAAACATCATATCGTTTATGTCCCGAAAAGAAAGCTGTTTTGGTAAAAAGGACCAACGGTATCGGCAAAAGAAGCTGTGATACACCGTTGAGCCAGCTAACCATTCCTGTTTTCTCAACAAAAATATCCAGAAATCCCGAATCAGTACTGACATAAACAATCGCCAGAATCAAGAAGACTGCCAGCCAGTGAAGTGATTTCATATCATGCAGCTTCTCTGTCAAAATAGGGGAATGTCTTGTCGCCAAATTCATAATCACGATAATTGCTGCCACAAGGCACACGAAAAGACTGCTTCTTGTTTTGAGCATTATATACCGGACAAGCGCATACCGGTCCCCCAGCCCCGGAAACTGTAAATTAAAAAAATCTGCACCTTCCGAGCTAATCTCAATTGTAATGACATCGCCCTCCTGCACACCACCCATTGCGATCTGATGAAGGAGATACACATGCTTTGCGTACTCCCAGTATCGGTCCTTATATATTTTATTGTAAAGCAGTTCTCCGTTAACGTATATGTATAGTTCCTGTGCCCTTACACGAAAGCAGAAATATTCTTCCGCTGAGGGCGTGCGCTCCATCGTTTTTGTAATGGCGGTCTTTCCGTTGACGGCATTTATTTTCATATACTGATCGTTCTGTGTACTTACAGGCGCATCGTCTATAGTATAATGCCAGCCGTCCCCAAACCACACATCATTATTCCCCAGCTCCCTGAAATGTCCTTGTTCAGGCGCATCAATGAACACACACACTGTAATCACAAAGACTCCCATTAAAAATGCGGCATACACGACTCCCAGCACAAAGTGCACATCTGTTTTGTTAATTTTTTCACGAATTGTTTCCCACATAACTACTCCCCGCCATCACATGTCCTTATAGGCTGTCCACATATATCCGATACCGAATATTGTTTTAATATATCGAAATGCATGCAGCTTTTCCACCAGAACCTGCACTGTCTCCGCAAGCAAGTCGCTGTCGATTTCTTCGCCGCTCTCAGCCTGCAGTCTCTCCATTAATGTATTTTTCTTTAGTACAACTCCTCTGTTTTCGACAAGCAGTTTCAGCAGGCATTGCTCCAAGTCGCCAAGCATAATTTTTCGCTCTTTATATTTATATTCTCTATGGTCAAAATCAAACTCATATTTATCAATATAGACTGTTTTATCGCCCGCCATAAATTCCGGAAATGCCACGCCAAGCGCGTCAAAGCAGGCACTGGAGCCAACTTTACAACTTAATTTCTTCTTTTGCAGCTGTGTGCCGACCTTTGCTTTAAGGACAATCGGATTAAACGGCTTTTTGATAAAGTCTGCCACGCCGTACTTGTGCAGCCCGCCTTCACTCAATTCCGTATCTTCTGCAAGAATCATAATCACTATAATATTTTCACTCAGGCCTTCGAGCAGCTCAATCCCTCTGCCGTCTGTCATTTTCTCGTCAACCAGCAAAAGCGCCCACCTTTCGCAATTCAGCATTGTGCGCGTCTTTTTTATCGTATCGCAGCTCATGGGATAGTTATTAACGTCTGCAAAAACTCTCTTTAACTGCGACGCCAGTTCTGTATTACTCTCCGCTATCAAAATCCTGTCCATATGAAATGTCCTTTTTATCTCTTACTCTTTACAACTACTTGAAAAACCCCCAATCACTTTCCGTATAATGATTGGAGATTCTACATATAAATTATATAATAAATTGCATAATTATTCAATTATTTTGAAAAAATTTGTCGAAACAAATCTTTCACGGTCATTTCACCCATAGTTACATGATCCCTGCGATAATGACACTCGCCGCAAGCCCTGCAAATGTAGAAAGCATTGCTCCTGCAAGCGTCCAGCGCGTTTTTGTTACCTTTGCCGCCATAAAATATACGGACATTGTGTAAAATACCGTCTCTGTACTTGCAAGCGCAAGTGAAGTTGCGAGTCCTGCAAAGGAATCGGTACCGTATTGTTTAAATATGTCCAACGCAAGTCCCGTTGCCGCCGACGAGGAAAACAGCTTTACGATAAAGAGGGAAATCAGCTCATTTGGAAAGTCAGGGGTAATATGGCTGATTATGTTTCCCATAACTCCTCCGATAAACTCCAAAAATCCCGACGCACGCAGCACGCCGACCGCAATCATCAGCCCAATCAGTGTAGGCACAATTTCTGCCACGGTTTTGATACCGTCTTTTGCGCCTTTTGTAAAACTTGCATAGATATCCTTTTTTTGGGAAAGTCCCATTGCTATAATATAAAAAATGAGTGCGGGAATCAGAATTGTTGATAGCTGTGCCATTTGCTCAGAGCCTTCTTTGTATGATGTGACTTAGTCTATGTATATTTCATTTTTTGTCTGTTCATGTTTGTTAAATTTTTGACATTATGTTCGGTTTTTGGTACTTTCTTCCTATTTACCCTTGTTTTATTTTTTCGTATGATGCTTTTTGTGATTTGTTTGGTTCGCATCACATTCTTATGGACAGTTTCGTCCGATTTCCAATTTTTATATTTTATTTTACTAAGGAGCGTTTTAACATGATCAATATTGCACTTTGTTTTGAAAATGAAGCAGAGCTTTCCTTTATGTACATGGAGCTTGGCATCTGCTTTGACCGGCGTGGCATTGATTACAATATCAACTGTTATCGCAATACTGCCGAACTGCGGCGCGGTATCCGGCGCAGATTTCCTGATTTGTTTTTTTATGATATTATGGGAGAATACGGGCTGATCCGCATGGCGGCGCTTTCCTTAAAGGAAATCAATCCGAAGCTTGTTTCTGTTGTCTTTCAAAACCGAAGCTATATTAAGCCGCCCAATGATGCGCTTCTCGAGCCGCTCTATACAATTCCGAATAAAAGCAGAAAGCAGCTTTGGACTTATGCCCTTCTTGCCTATGAAGCGACGCTTGACAAAGAAAACACCTTCTCCTATTACAAGCGCCCGTCCTATCTTCATGCTCCCTACGACAGTATCAAATATTTTGTTTCCGAGGGCAGACGCACGTGTATTGTATGTACGGACGAAGCGCAGAATAATGCCTTCTATAAAAAGCTGAGCGATGTCGAAGCGCTTGTTTCCTCAAAACAGTGCACGTTTCTTCGTATCCACCAGTCTTATCTGATTAACACAAAATACGTGGCCGCCTATAACCGCAGCCACGTAATGCTGACAACAGGAGAACATCTCCCTATCAGTAAATATAAGTATTATAAAGAAGTCTGCAATTGTATTGCCGAAAAGAAAGTGCGCTGCAGCTATCGGCTGCAAGCCTGACTTTTTAATGGACAGGATAAACTTATCAATCAATCTGCGGGTCTTTTGCCTGTTCCTTAAAAAAAGTATTTTTAAATATACTCATAGCTTTGGTAAGAATGCTGCGCCGAATCCATTTTATACTGTATTCTGCACATAATCAAAAGGTTTTGGCAAAAGTTAATGGAAGCATTTCATTTTACCGACAATCGCCGGCTCCCGCGCCTCCCCGTCGCACACCTGTGCGATTGCAATCAGCCTAAGCACAAGTACGCCAAGCCATATGATGCAGATGATTACAAGTACAAGCTTGAAGATAATTCCCACAAGCGGTATCATGCCAAACAGTGCAAGGATTGCCGCAATGATTTCAAGCGCAACGCTGCATACTGTGAGTTTGAGCGCCTGCCGCACATGAAATGCTGTGTATGCGGAGTCGCGTGCTATCAGCAGGGCGATGATAATTCCGACAGGCCCTAGAAGATATGCCGCCATTGCCGATACCTTGTTTTCGGAAATGTCTTTTGAATCGAAATTTGCGCTATAGTCCGTATTTTGGTTCCGATTTCCTTTCTGATTCTTTGTGCCTTGATTTTGCTGCGTGTTGTTTATTGGTATGATTTGCTGAAAGTTATTTTGCTGGTCTTGTTGATATTGCGTCTGCTGGTATTCTGACTGCTGGTATCCCGTCTCCTGATACTGCGTCTGCTGGTATCCCGTTTCCTGATACTGCGTTTGCTGGTATCCGATTTCCTGAGGTTGCGTCTGTTGGTATCCCGTTTCCTGATGCCGTGTCTGTTGATTTGCGGGTTTTTGGTATTGCGTCGTCTGCACAAAGGACGTATCGGATTGCACAGCAGGGCTTTGTATCGGGTTCTGTGGATTACCAACCAAAATAAAGTTGCTTTCTGCCACAGCCTCCACCGAAGAATCGTTCATATGTTCTATATTTGCATTATGTAGTTCTTCCTTTTGCATGGAACCATTATCCATTTCCAAATTTTGTGCTGTGTCAGTTTGTGTGGAATCCTGTTTCACCGTCGTATTTTGTTCCATATTGTTCTGCACAATAGTACTTTGTACTGCCGCATTGTTTTCTACACTATTTTCTACACTGCTTTGAGGTACATCGCTTCGAGGTACATCGCTTTGCGTTCCGGCATCTTCTGTTCCGGCTTCCGTATCCCTATACACGGCCGAAACGCTGTGTTCCTCTCCATTGTCCCAGTCCCAAAAATTGCCGTTTTCCATCTTCTGTTCCCAGCCTCTCACTATATTTTCCAATTGTTAGTAACGATTGTAATATAATCCACATGTCCTGTCAAACGATTTGCGCGATTTTTCGGCGGAAGCGCTCCTTACTGCGCCTTTCTTTTATACAGCTTCGCCGGTCTGTGCCCTGCCCCCGTTGTATACTCATCTGTTTCCACCACATAGTCGGCAATTTTTCTTCTAAAATTCGCAGGCAGCAAGGATACATTCAAAATTGTTTCCTGTACCTTTTGCAGCGCCGTCAATGTGAACTTCTCCGGCAAAAAGTCGAAAATCGCGTCAAAGCCTTCCGCCTTGTCGCGCAGCCGTTCCAACGCCGTCGCAAGAATCGCTGCATGGTCAAACGCAAGATTTCCGTTATGAACGATTTCAAACGTTGTTGTGCCAAACTGCTTTCCCTTAACGGCAAGCTCCGCCTCAAGCGTCAGAGTATCACCGACAAGCCTTAGCGCATAATTTCCGTTTTCCCTCTGCTCATAAAAAACATCAAACCATTTTGCATCAATCGCATCATCACTCGCCATAATGCGCGCCGATTCCTCGCTGATAATCGTCGTAAACGCATTTGAAATAATTCTTCCACGCGGATCGCGGTCGCACGCGCTGAATGTGCCCACCGGCATAATCGAAACCGGCGTAACACCCGCTTCCTCTGTAATCTCACGCAACGCGCACTCTTCAAGCGTTTCGTCCATTTTCAAAAAACCTCCCGGAATCGCCCAGTGGTTCATAAACGGATGCTCGCCCCTTCGAATCAAAAGCACTGACAAATTGTTCGCTTTCGTGTCCTTTCGCCAGCTTTCGTCCTCCTCACTTCTGACCGTAAAAGCTACGATATCCGTTGTGACAGACGGTCTGTCATAGTCCTCCATGCGATACGAGGAAAGAAACAGCTCCTCATCGGATTTTTCATCGCTGTTCTTCTTGGCAAATGCGGATTTTAGTTCCAGCTTAGAGCGTTCCGAATAGAACAGCGGAATGACTCCGTTTACGTAATCCGAGCCGCGCTCTGTCAGATATATTCTGCTTCCCTTAATTTCCATTAATCCGTTTTCCAGCACAAAGCGGACTTCATCATGGAATCGTTCCCGAAAGTCAATTCCAAATCTTTTATGAAATGCCTCCATATCCACAAAGGCAAAATAAAACGCTACAGATACCATTTTGGCAATGGACTCCTCCAAAGGCAGGCAGTAAATATCCTGAAACGGAAGCACGCCGCGCAGGATTGCTGCGCGGTATCGTTCCATTTTTTTCTCTGCTGCTCCAAGATTATATGCCAGATAATTCATACCAAACGACTGTGCGCCCAATCCCATACCGACGTAAGGCGTTCCCTCAATGACTCGTTTTGTCAGATAATCGCTTGTGCCGTAATTATCCGGAATCCGGCTGAAGGTATTCTTTCCGACATTTGCCATGTATCCGTTCTGCGTCAGCACGCGATACGCAATGCGGTACTGATACATCGCCTTATAAATCGAAACGCCGCCCGCTTCATATTCCATTTTCGTACCTTTATAACGGTTTCGGTAAAGTGTAATAAAATCCGGCTTTAATCCAATCGCATAATGCAGCGTATTGTCGAAATCTCTCTCTGACTGGTTTAAAAACCCATACATCAGGTCAATATTAAAGCCTTCAAATCCCGCTTTTCTGATATTGGCTGCTGCCCTTTCATAAATGCTTTTCGAGCCGTCCCTGCCAAGCTCAGACAACAGCTTTTCGGAAACCGTCTGCACGCCCATGCTGATACGCCGGTATCCCATTTCATAAATTGCTTTTAATTTTTCAGGTTCGTCCGCTGCAATGGCAGGCGTTATTTCTATATTAAATATCACTTGTTTTTGTATTTCAAACAAACATTGAATAGCATCTGTTATTTTATTAAGATTATTTATGGACAGCATAGCAGGCGTCCCGCCGCCCAAATCACAGCCTACGATTTTTTTGCCTTTTAAAATATGGGAATACAATTCCATTTCTTTTAAAAGCAGTTCTATATATTCGTCCTGCACCGCCTCCGACGGGTTTTCAAGGACAACATATTCGCAAAATTTACAACGCGCCTTGCAGAACGGAATGTGAATATAGAGCGACAATTCCTCCACGTTTTTCCATTCCTCACAGACAAAATCATAAATCTCTTTTTCACCGGTCAGCTTATACTGCATAAAAGACGTTGGCGTCAGCGGGTAGGCAGTGTTTGCGTAATGGTGATAAAGTAAGCCCGTATCATATACCTGTTCACAAGTCATTTTTTGTTCTTTCATAGAAATCCTGCCCTTCCGCAATTTATCGAAAACCCTCCGCGTTCTTCTGCGTTTTCCCAAATGCTTCATAAAATTCATCATAATTTTTCATCGCGTGGGGCGCACAGTAAACAGCAAACTCAATCACGCGAAAATCATATAAAAATTCCGGTATCACATTCTTGTATGCCTTAGCTACCACTTCAGGAGGATTTTGAAACGCACCGCAGCCAAACGCCCCCAGTATCACAACATCCTCCTGCTCTTTTTTTGCAATTGTCAGAATCCTCCTCAAACGCTTTTCATGCAGTTCCTGCAGCCGTTCATGCGAAATCTCAAGTCTCTTTGTACCACTGTTCGGGTTCATTGCATTGGACGGTCTTTTCCGAAGGTTCGGAGCCGCGCATGTAATGACGTCCACGCGATACCACTGCGCCTCCTCCATCGTCTTGCACGCATTATCATCCGTCTTAAAAACGACAATCTCCGGCGTAAAAACACAGTCGTCATTATACGCCGCATCCATTTGCCCTTGCCTTAAAAGCATTTTGTGCTTTTCATGAAACGTGCTGCGAACCGCATACATATTGAGATTGGGGTATAACGTACTGCATCTGCAAATACATTCCTCCTGCGCGCTTGCACCACTCACAACGCCTCCACCGGGGTTGGTTGCCGACGCAAAATTATGTACGCACACCTTAAACCCCTCATACGCCTTGTTTCCTGCTGCCTCCAAGCTGCGCTTTTTTGAAACAACCACCTTCGCGGGAGCATCAAACCTTCTGCTCTCCTCCGCAGTAATCTCTTCCTCATCCGCCACAACATACTGCTTCGCCTTAGACGCCTCAATTGCCTGCCTTAACTGATTGTTTTTCTTGCAAAGCCGCATTGCAGCCTCAAATATTTCTCTGTTTTGCTCTCTTCTGTCAAATGCCATATTCTATCCTCCCTGAAATCCTTCCATTAACCGCTTCATAGCCTGTATATATCATCATGCGTCATCCCATCAGACAGATAAATGTTAAACCCGTCAAACAGGCTCTTTAATTCATCCTGATTTACTGTATATTCATTCCAATGTGTAACTGCCAATGATTTCGTTCCATTCATATTTCCAAAATCCGTTTGTATTCTGTTTTTCAGCTCATCCAATATTAGCATACCATATCTGATCGAATCTTGATACGAATTTGGTACATTTGTTAAGTCAATAATTTTTTCATTGATGTCCGATTTATTACATTCCGTATCGAATCTGCCTGCACCATGCCTTGTCATATAGGTTCTTGATACATAACATACCTCAACATTTGGATTTCTCTTACCAATGATATTTAACGGATTCTTTATTCCTGTATTACTCGGCGTAAGATGCGGCATATAGGATAAATTGTTTTGATCCAACAGCAGCCCTTGCGCCCCTTCAAAAATAACATAATCGTAACTGTCTACAATGTCATTATTCACAATCCGCACATTCTCTAACATCTGCATAAAATCATGGATATAATTCTTAATAATATTGTCCTTATTCCTTAAAATTTCAAGCCATTTTGCAGGAATCGTTTTTATGCCAAGCTGCTTTAACCTGTCAGGAACATACCTTGCAGCAATTTCATCAAGAAAAGCGCCCATAGCCGAAGTTGATTTGTTGGCAAATTCATAAACCGTAAAACTTTCATCTGTTTCCGACCGAACTACAGTTTCAAATATACCCAAGCCACAGCTTCCATGCTTACATTCGCCGCGATACTCCTCAACAATCTGGTTTATCATCATATCAAACGGGGTTGTAAAACGGCAATCCCTGTCAATAAAGCACTTTGTTATAAATCCTTTTCTTTTTAGCTCTGATACTTCTTTCTGAAAAATAATGGGATTGACAATAAATTCACATGATAAATACGTATCAGCGCCTTCAAAGCTGCCGGAACCAAAGTGATGAAAAACATGCCTCAAGCCTGAAGGCGTAACGACTGTATGCCCTTTTTGGCTTCCTCCGTTATGACAAACCACAAGGCAGGATTGCCCCTGTTTTTTTGCCTCATTCGCAAAATAATCTGTCATAAGTCCTTTCCCCTCATCTCCAAAGTTTGCTCCTATCACAATTTTTGCGGTTTTCATGCAATCATAAACCTCCATTTCGCCACAGTCTTGTTTCTCTTTCTCAAATTAAAATTCTATTAGCTCTTCCGAAGCATCCACATTTGTCAATCCACAAATTGCTTTACGCACTGCTACAGATGTTGAACCGTCCCAAGAACCGGCAACCTCTTTTGCATCCTTACCGGCAGCAACTTCAAGAACCGAAACAATGATTTCCGGAATCTTCGTGCAATCCGAAACTAAAATTGCTCTTTGTCCAAGAAGATTTGTCCACTTCGTAACTACATTATTCCCTCCCCATTTCATTCCGGAACCCTCTTCAATCATAAGATGATATACTTCATACTGTCTTGAAACTTCTGTAAGCAGCTCCTCTGCCGTTAAGTCGGACGCAATATCATCACCGACAAATTTCTGAATAGCGTCTTTTGAAAGGTTGTTCAAATACGGTTCGTCTCCAATTGTGAATAAGAACCCTTTCTTCCCACGCTTTTCAAAGGAATCAATTTTTGTGTGTCTTGCCGCGAAATACCAAGGAAGCGTATACGATTCACCGTCGTTCCCTCCGCCGCCTCTTTCAAAATATACATCATTTAATTGCTCGGCAATTCTAATATCAGATTCAAACTGCGACACCTGCAAAGGATGTCTGTCGCACTCGACATCCCCAAACGCCATAATCATGATCTGAGGATCTTTTACCGGTTTCCTGTCATAAATTTCCATAATAAGTGTATTCAGTTTCTTTGATACGGTCTCCAAAACACTTCCCATAGAGCCTGTTACATCTAATCCAAGAATAATCGGTGTTGAATTTGGATGTTCGTCTGAATCGCAGGATTCTCTGTAATTGATACCGACCGGTTCCATCGAAGACTTAACAGAAGCTGCCTTATACATATCGCTTACTGTCGATTTTGCAGTATAACCTCTGCTTGTTGTGTAGCTGCTCCAATCCCTGCTTGTAAATGTTCCACTTCCCATAATGCTAATCTCCTTTTCTTTTATATAAATTCTTGATTTTCATTTGAATAAATTTTCTTTTCCCATATGAATTCTCTAAAGCCTTATCCCACTTTGCAAATTCTTCATATGCGTTCCTCCCGGAGCCTCCTGTCAGAAAAGCGATAAAAGGCTTTGGTATTGAACGGTCTAATGATAATTTTCTGCTGTTTATTTCTCCCAAAAGCTGTCTGCCGAGCAACTTAACCGACTCTAAATCCGTAACAGTTGATGATTTTTTGGACTCTTTTGCCGATACGGACATGATGGAAAAGATGTCTTTCGTCGTGCCAATCATCTTTTCGTCTTTCCCTGTCGTATACCACCAGCCGCCAAGAAGCAGAATGGAATGATTTTGGGGAGACACAAAGCAGTTGTTCATATGAATGCCGTTATGCACCAGCCCGCTAAATTCGAAATAGCAAGTCAGATTGCACAACCTGCTGATTATCCATGCAACATGTCTGTCATTTATTTTTTCACCAAAATATTCAAATACATCTTTTAACGGATACACGTCTTCTGTTTTGTCAAGCACAATTGCATATTCTCCGTTCTTGGTCCGAAAGGTCTGGTATACTTTAGGCAAAAATCTGCTCAAGTCGTCTTCCATTCTTTTGTCTTTATACTGCAGGCTGCCCATTCTCTGAATTGCATTGTTATAATATTTTTCTTTATCCTTCCCGAGCAGATAAACAATTTTTGTTTTTGTCACATAACAGGTTCCAAGTTCAAACTCGAAACAGGTATCATAATTTATTTCAATTTTTTTCCCGTTATCCTTACTGATTAGAATATAATTTGTCTTTTCCCATTGTCCGTTTTCTAATAGTTCCAATGCCTTATCGTATAACTCCGTAATTTTGGCAAATGCATTTGGCGCTTCGGGACTGTCGTTCGTATCAGGATGCCATTCCTTAACCAGCTCCTTATATTTTGACTTGATTTCTTCTTCTCCATATGGAAATAAATCACCACACTTTGTAACAGACAATATTTTTATTGCTTCCACATTTTCACCTCTTTTTCTGTTGTTTTGGATTAGCGCGGAATTTGTTTTTAATTATTTTCGTTTTATTATTTATATTTTGATAATATCATATTGGAAATATTTTGTCAACAAAAAAAGATTATCTTTTTCCAATCACTTGTTGTCCTAAACCGTCCTTGAATCAAGGCAGTGATGTGAAGTCGTTAATCTTTCCCTAAAAACTGACACCTTATTTTAATTTTCGACATATACTATTAACAAATCAATTCTGAAATCCAATCAGCACACTGTTATATTTTATAAAAACAGCTGACAACCCATGCAGTCTGCCTGATGATTCATAAATCTTGAATCGCGGATTTCAAAATGAACAGCTATGGGATATTTCCCATGTGAAAAAGGAGTACCATGTCTAAAGAAGCTGAATGGAACAAACATTTTAACATCGGAGTTGATTCCATCGACAATGCACACCGGAAGCTTTTTTCAATCGTACGCAGGCTCGTCCATCTGAGCAAGGATGAAAATAACGGGCAGTGGGCATGTGCCGAGGGTATTAAGTACTTCAAGAACTATGCGATAGAGCACTTTACCGATGAAGAAGCCTATATGCGGTCAATCGGTTATAACGGCTATGAGATGCACAAGCGCCTGCATGACGATATGCGGTATAAGACACTTCCGGCACTGGAAAAAGAACTTACAGAATCGGATTACTCACAAGAATCAATCCATCATTTCCTTGGCATCTGCCTCGGCTGGCTTACCGCGCACATTCTGATTGAAGACCGCGCCATTACGTGTAAAATACCAAACAGATGGAAAACGGATAATGCCGGTGCTGATATGGACGCCTTGGAAAATGCCCTGAATGTTACCATACAGGAACTTTTCAGATTGCAGACGGAGGTTGTAAGTGAACATTACAGCGGAGAAGATTTCGGAACCAGCCTGATTATCCGACTGACTTATCGCTCATCGGACAAAAAGAAGGTACGGATATACATGATTTTGGAAAATAGTCTGGTATTGAGAGCAGTCAGCGCTACGCTTGATATGCCGCTGACAAAAATGGATAAGCTGGTCATGAATGCCGGCAAAGAGCTTTCTATACGGATTGCTGAACAGCTTGGCATACATCGCCAAATGTCCTCACAATATCAATTGGAGAGCAGCCATATCATAGCGGCAGAGCAGTTTCGGAAAATGTTTTATCAAGAGGTTTTTGACTATAGCTTACTGCTTAATACCAAACAAGGTTATTTTGCTTTTTGTGTCAAATCAGAATAAACCTTTCGGTTGTAACAGGCTGTTTCAGGCTGTTACAACCTGTTTCTTTTTTAAGCTGCTGCCTTACACTATAGCTTTTAAAGCAAAATTTCCATCTATGTGCCAAATTCCGGCCACATAGATGGAAACCTCCTAAAAGCCTTTGTTTTACCCAACATCTGGAACAAACTGATCCGGATAAACATTACTTCCGCAATAGCCACAGACTCCCATTCGTGGTGAATTACAGACCGGCAAAAGCATATCCTCTCCACACTCATGCGTCTCGGCACAGTCTTCACACAGCCATCCACTTCCCTCATAAAAACATTCCATACAGATGTGCGCCGCCGGTTTCTTTCCACATTCGTCACATAAAACTTCAATTGGATTATTTCTGGACAAGATGATTAATTTCTCTTTCCTGTTATTTCCGACCCTGTAATTTACAACCGTTATCATAAGCTCCGTAGTAGAGCCAAAATCATATTCATAGCCGAAAGTCATTCCTTTTTCCAAAACAGTTTTCAATTTACAATTCATGCTTTTTGCGGGTTCACCCCATAAAAAAGCATCCTGTGGTTCAACATCATAGCTAGTGCCGTCTATATTAAACGAACTCAAATGCCCGCAGCACTCTACCCATATATCCCTCAAAAAACAGTCCACATCCCTCAATGTCGCTGTCTCCTTTACTTCCACATATAGCCAGTAGTTCCTATTGTATGTAGGACAAATAGCCAGCTCAAAATATCCGCATTTTTTACTGCCTGTCTCCTCCAGCCATTTTTTCCGGCGTTCTTCACAAGCCGACAGATGCTTGTTCATATAGCTGAATGTATATTCCTTTCCACAATATTTGCATTTACCTTTTGTACGCATTGCCATTTTCAGATTCCTCCTTTATGAATATCGCAAAATTATAGTTCAGATTTTTTTATTCTGCATTGATGTTTTTAAAGATAAAGCGGGGCATCTCCATTCCAATTGAAATAGAATAATCCCTCTTTCTTCCCTCGCATTTTCACACTTCATCCGATAAAAGTATATGTCTTTACTTGCACCTTAAATTTTATATCAATAGTATAACATTAGTCACTAATCTTATCAACTAAACCAAACTATCTTCTCCCCATTGCTTTACAATATATTACCGCCACCACCGTACTAAAAAACATGTGATATCCAAGGATACGCAGCCCTTCTCAATCAGTTTCTGATTTCCAACATAGTTCTGATTGTCCCATACCAATGTTTTCGCAAATCCATTGCGCAATGATTCCATTGCCCCGTTCCATGTACCGCCCTTATTATAGTCTGCCGAAACTACAAATGCCCCATAAGAGGACGCATAAATGTACTTATTTCGATTCATAGCCCTTGCCGCCGAAAATCATGCATCCGGCTTCACATCTGCAGTTCTACATCGTACTGTTTATTTGACACATCGTTTGTCATACATCATTTACCTGTCCTTTAAAATACTTCTTCACGAAAAATCTCTACCTAGTATAACCCACACTAAATAACCCTATGTTTCGCTTGCCTATGGTCTTCATCAACACTGTGCTCAAAGTCAAACATTTCAATATAATACGGATCACCAAAAACATACGCTGCTGTCTCAAAGGAAATCTTATGTTTTTCTTTGTTTATGGTATTTTTATCTTCATCCCATTCAAATTTCATGTCGATTATTCCTCTTAATCTGTTTTATATGGATAGTATATCATCAATTAATAAGTTCATCAATCGCATTTTCTTCCCACTACCTTGCAATATATCACTGCCACTACCGTACTGAAAAACGTCGCCACAATCGCAGGCGCAATCACCGCCGCCGGATTCGCGCTCCCATACTGGCTGCGATAGGCGATAATATTCACTGGTATGAGCTGCAGCGAAGAAATATTCATCACAAGAAACGTACACATCTCATTGCT
>CAJTMC010000023.1 GCA_910577115.1 uncultured Lachnospiraceae bacterium | reverse complement strand
TTTAGGCGGAAGAGTAACAAGATAATGGTTTACCGGACCGCCTTTAGGCGGAAAAGTAACATCGGCCCAGTAGGGCCAACAGCAAACCACCAGCAGGGCTGGTGGTTCGTGACTTTGAAATGATGTAGATTAGAATGAGAAAACCACTATTGTATTTGGTAAAGGAAATAAAAACGAGAAGTTTATTTAACTACCACTGCTGCTCTTCATTAAAAAAAGTATTTAAACAACAGGAATGATACCAATGAAATCCTTTTTTGTTGATTCTCGAAAACTAAATAGAAAGTAATATTGCTATTTAACTCAGTAAAGACCGAAATTTTGTTTGTTATAAATATATCCATTATCACAAATATTATAATCATTATGACAATGATTATATTTATAAATAGTTATATTATCCCCATATACAAATATTTTGATTGCATTTGAATATTTTATCAAAACAATTTTTAAATCGTTTCTTTGAGGCTTAAAATGAGTTACAGACATATTAATCAATTAGCATTCCTTTAAATTTTACCCACAAAGTATACCCACAAAAATACCCACAGCTCGTACCCACAAAAATACCCACAAACTTTTGATTTATGACGGTTTAAAACGGTCTAAAACGATAAAAAATCAAAACTATCCTTACAAAACAAAAACACTGCAACACCTGACACTCGGTATTTGCAGTATTCTCAATGGGTTGGGCTGTTTTAAACAGTCAACAGCTCGTAGGGGAATCGAACCCCTGTTTTCGCCGTGAGAGGGCGACGTCTTAACCGCTTGACCAACGAGCCATAACTGTTCTTTCACAGCAGCCAGCCATTTTGCGCTGACAACTATTAAATCATACAACAGTTTTCCAAAAAAAGCAAGTACCTTTTTTATTTTTTTCAAAAAAGCATCAAAAAATAATAGTTATGCCTTTTCTATTTCCCTTTCCCTGCAAAGCATTTCAAAGAATTCCTCCTGCGGCATCGGCTTTGCATAATAATATCCCTGCACCCTGTCACAGCCGATTTTTGATAAAAGCTCCACCTGCTCTTTTGTCTCCACGCCTTCCGCCAAAAGCTCCAGCTCCAGCTTTTTTGCCATCGCCACCACATACTCCAAAATCAGCTTTCCCTTGTCGGACGCCATCATGTTATCCATAAACTTTTTGTCCAGCTTCAGCACGTCAAAAGGTGTTTCCAAGAGCACGTTCAGCGACGAATACCCGCTCCCGAAATCATCCATAAGAAGCGTAAAACCGTCTTCCTTGAGCTGCTCTGCCACCTTGCTGATTTTCTCGTCGTTTGCCGTTTCCGTAATTTCCAGCTCCAAAAGAGACTTATCAATTGCATTATTTCTTATGTACGCAACCAGCACGCGCATAAACTCCATATCTTTCAGGTGCTGCCTTGACACATTTACGGACACAGGACAATCCTTAATCCCCAAGCCCGTACACTTTTTAATAAAATGGCATGCCTCCTCCCAAATATAGTAATCAACCATGCGGATAAAGCCATTTTCTTCAAAAATGGGGATAAACTCATTGGGGTAAACCATTCCCCTCTGCGGATGAATCCACCGCACAAGCGCCTCAGCGCCCACGATTTTATTCTTCGAAATACTGTACTTTGGCTGCAAATACATTTTGAACTGCTTTTCATTAATTGCCGAATTCATGTTCTCTTCGATAAATTTACGTGTATATAAAAGCTCCTTAAACTGCTCCTGATAAAACAAACGGTTTGTGACGACTTCCTTCTTTGCAGCCTTTCTTGCCATTGCCGCACGATCCTCCATTTGGCGGATTTCCATTTCCCGATCCTCAACCGTATACACACCAAAGCTCAGCTGCAGCTTTACTTCCTTGAACTCTTCAAGGTCTTCTTCCAGACGAGTGATAATATCGTCCAATTCATCGTCCGTCTCATATTCTGTCACAATGATAAACACATCTGCTCTTACATTCATAAAAAACTGGTTTTCACTGCAGATCGTCTTAAGCTTTTCCGAGATAAAAAACAATACCTCGTCGCCAAACTTTTCCCCATACAAATCATTGATAATTTTAAAGCGCTTAATATCAAACTGGATAAACGCTACCTTTTTGTCCATACTGTCCAACAGCTTTGCCACGCTTCCAGTAAACCTGCGCCGTTTATCCGCGTGCTTTATAATCGAAGTCAGGTCATCTGTCTCAACTGTATCCACCTTTGAGAAATCATTTTTTCTCGTATGATAATCTGCAATCATCTCCTCGACAATTGCAATGCACACCCGCATTGCACGCGGACAGAGTTTCAGCATAAGCCCCTCTTTGCGAATAACTGCCAGCCCCTCAGGCTTTGAGATATCCTGTCCAAGAATTGCCTTACATGTAATATCTCCCGCCATTTGTTCTTTAAACAGGGAGAGAAATTCCTCCGCCTTTTTGTTGCCATACAGTTCCAGTTCCTTATCCTGCGGATCGTAGAACCCAAATGCCATTCCAAGTACCATAAAAGATGCCGTAATGCAACCGCATATTCCGCCTTCTCTCATACCGCCGCCAAAACAGGTGCTGATCTTAAAGCAATCCTTCAAATTATATCCAAGCTCATTTGCAAACGCGCCTATAATCGCCTGCGAACAGTGATATCCGTTTTTTTGAAGCTCTACTGCTTTTTCCAAATGTGTCACAGTATTTTCTCCCTTCTGCTATACACAACATTTTTTTCATTATATACCAAAATATACTGCTCTCTCAACTGTCTTTTTGTACAAATTTACCTGATGAAAATTTACTTTAGAATATTCCTTCCTGCAAAAGTCTTTCATACGATTCCCACGAAATATAGCGTCCGCCCATGCTCTCCAAATGTTCTGTGTGAAACTGGCAGTCAATCATCACAAATTCCTTTTCGGCAAGCATCTTTGCAAATCCAATGAGCGCCAGCTTTGATCCGTTCTCCTTCTCCGAAAACATGCTTTCTCCAAAAAAGCATCTTCCGATTATCACCCCGTAAAGCCCGCCTGCAAGCTGACCGTCCTCAAAAGCCTCCACACTCATCGCATATCCCGCCCGATGAAGCGCTGCATATGCTTCCTCCATTTCATCTGAAATCCATGTGCCTTCATCAAATTCTCTCTTTATGCGGCAGCGGTGCATGGTATCTGCAAAATCGCGATTCAGCTTTATAATAAATTCATGTTTCTTCATATATTTTTTCATGGAACGCGATATGTGAATTTCCTTCGGGAAAATGACAAACCGCTCATGCGGACACCACCACAGAATCTCGTCGTCGGGATTATACCATGGAAAAATGCCATGCGAATAAGCAAGCAGCAGACGCTCCACCCGCAAGTCGCCGCCCACTGCCAAGAGTCCGTCCTCACACGCAAGCGTTGGATTTGGAAAATATACTTCCTTTTCACTTAATCGATATAACGGCATGTTCTTCGTCCTGCCCCTCTCCAAATAAAATCCGAAAATCCTCTTCCGAAACCGTAAGCCTGCAGCTTCCGCCCTTTTTGAGTTTTCCGAATAAGATTTCATCCACCAAAAGCGGCTTGATGCCTCCCTGAATCACGCGGTCAATCTCCCTTGCGCCAAACTCTGTGCTGATTCCCTTCTTCTTAACGAGCGTTTTCGCCGCAGAATCCGCAGTAAAACAAACCTTCTTTTTCGCAAGCATCTCTCCCAGTTCTCCCAGCTTTTTCTCCACAATCTGCTCCGCCATTTTATCATCCATCGCGCAAAATACCACAATCTTATTCAGACGATTCCGAAATTCGGGCTGGAAGATACGTTTTACCTCCTCCATAATGACATCTGCCTTCACATCCTGCGCGCTAAAACCGATTCCATGCTTTCCGATACGGCTTGCTCCTGCATTGGAAGTCATAATTACAATCACGTTGCGAAAGTCCGCCTTTCTCCCCTGATTGTCCGTAAGTGTCGCGTAATCCATAATCTGAAGCAATATATTGTAAATGTCGGGATGCGCTTTCTCAATTTCGTCCAAAAGAAGAACGCAGTGTGGGTGCTTTCTGACCTCCTCGGTCAAAAGTCCTCCCTCCTCATACCCGACATAGCCTGCCGGTGCGCCAATCAGCTTGGCTACGGCATGCTTTTCCTCATACTCACTCATGTCAAAGCGCACCAAGCTGATACCAAGCTCATCTGCAAGACTTCTTGCAATCTCGGTCTTTCCAACACCCGTAGGCCCCACAAACAAAAGGCTTGCAAGCGGTTTTCCTTCCTCCAAAAGCCCTGCTCTGGAAAACTTCACCGCATTCACCACCTGCGAGAGCGCGTCGCCTTGTCCGTAAATCCGCTTCTGCATTCGTTCTTCCAGTGTTGCAAGCGTTTGTGTTTCGTCGTTTTCCACTGTCTGCTTTGGAATATTGCAGGTCTTTGCGATAATTTCATCAATTAAAGCTTTGTTCACAGTTTGACTATCTTGGTCGAGAGGGTGCATCCGCCTGTACGCACCCGCCTCGTCAATCAAATCAATTGCCTTGTCCGGAAGGAAACGCTCGTTGATATACTTGGAAGCCATTTGGGCGGCATACAAAAATACGCCCTCCTCATATTGAACATCATGGTAGCTTTCATAGTTCTTTTGCAGCCCCTCAAGTATCTTCACCGTGTCGGAAACTGACGGCTCTTTGATGTCAATATTTCGGAACCGCCGCACAAGGCTTTTGCTTTTCTCAAAATGCTTTTTATATTCTTCATAAGTCGTCGCTCCGATAAAGCGGATATGTCCGTTTGCAAGATACGGCTTTAGCATGTTCGAAATATCAAAAGAACCACCGCCTACCGCACCTGCGCCGACGATATTATGAATTTCATCAATATAAATAATCGGATTTTCCTCGTTCAAAATGCTATCCATTACACTCTTAAAGCGTTTTTCAAAATCACCGCGGTACTGTGTGCCTGCAAGAAGGCTTCCCAAATCCAGCGCAAAAATCCGCGCGTTCTGCAAAGGTTTCGGTACCTGATTTTCATTGATCAGCTTTGCAAGTCCATATGTAATCGCCGTTTTTCCAACCCCCGGCTCTCCGATATGCATGGGGTTGTTTTTATCCCTGCGGCACAAAATCTGCATCGTGCGCTCCAGCTCGTCCTCCCTGCCAATCAGCGGGTTCACGTCCGCAAGCGCGTCATTCATACACACTGCAAACTGCTGCCAAAGCGGTTCGCTTTCCTGTTCTTTTTCATATTCCCCAGTATCCTGCTCTGCGTCCGTCCTGACACTACTGCTGCCTTTTTCGCCGTCTATGATTGCCATTTCCTGCAAAAGCCGCGCGTGCTCCACGCCCTGCACTGTCATATAATAGACCGCATAGCTTTCGTCCAGCTGATAGACCGCATGAATGATATGCGGCAGCTCCGCCACCATCTTCCCGCTGTTTTGCGCGGATTCCCATGCACGCACAAGCACCTCGCCCATTGCATCGGAAAGCTCCGGCGTAAGCTCTTCCCCGAAATCTTCCTCCATATAATTTTCAAGGTAACCCTTCAAATCGGCCTCAAGCCGTTTCACATCGCCGCCGCAGCGCGCAAACGCTTTGGCAAATACTTTGTTTCTGCAAATCATATAGAGCAGCAGCTCCGGCGTTACATACTCGTAATGTGCATCTTTTGCGTACGAAAAAATCATATTTAAAATGGATGCCACTTCGTTTGATACATGCATGGTTATTTGTCCTCCTCAAGCGTCATGCGAAACGGATATCCTTCCGCCTTTGCGCGCGCCAAAGCGCTGTTTACCTTTGTCACTGCAATGTCATACGGATAAGTGCCGACCGAAGCTCTCCCGCTCTCATGCACCATGAGCATCAGACGCTCCGCTTCTAAAGTGTCCTTCTTAAAAATATCAATCAAAATCGCAACCACAAACTCCATTGATGTAAAATCATCATTATGCATAATCACTCTGTAATGCTTTGGTTCCCGTATGTTAATTCTCGATTTTTCCTTTGTCTGTCCCTGTATTGCCATATTTCATCTCCATTTGTTCCCATTCACCCTAATATCTTGTCATAATATAACTGCCTTCTTCAATCAATGCCGACTTTGGTATCTCTCTTCCCCAGTGAATGGATTCGTTGTAATTTCCCTCTGCCACAATTACGGAATCCGGCTTTACCTCAAGCACAATTACGGAATGCGTGTCATGATTCACCCGCAAAATATCACCGACTCTTATATTATTATAATCTGTGTGCATCACCGCCTGTGCATCACCAAATGCCGCGTCACTTACTGCAAACGCAAACGCCGCGCAGCCAAATCCGGCAGAATAAATGCCCCCCTTCCAGCTATAAAAATCAGCATTTGTCCATTTCATTCCTTCCGGAAAATTTGCCTTCTGCGCAATGATTTTGTCATAGATGCCGCTCGTCGCACCATTGCCGGAATTGGGCATCTCACCTGCAGTCAAACCAATCCCATGCACATAAAAAGTCTGTCCGTCAAGCAGAATTTGGAAATATCCGTTACTTGTAACCCCTGTTACCTGTATCGGAAGGCCTTTCTCCACTCCCGATAATATTACAGTACTACTCTCGTCTGCGTCCAAAAGTATCACTGTATTCTCATTGGTATAAAGTATCGCCGATGTTTCCGTCACGCTAAATTCAGCGGCATTTACAACAAAAGCGTACCTGTTTGCGCATAAAATTCCTGCTGTTACCACTATAAACAGCATTCGCCTTAAAAATTTTCTTAACTGTTTCATCACTTGTCCCTCCTGTTCTCATCATTCAATATACAATACACGCATTTCTATATTCTCATGTCTTATCAATGACAAGAATTGTTTTGTCATCAACAGAACCCCTTAAACTTGCCATTTCTGCTAACTGTTTCATTTTCTTTTCCGAAATATCACCAATCATAAATTCTTCCAGTTCATCAATTGCTAAATACTCATGTATTCCGTCTGTTGTCATCAAAATCCGCTTTCCGGTCTTCACACTTGTATTCTCATCAATCAGGATTCCACTAACGAATTTTTCATTACCACCTCCCATACAATACATAATTTCATTCTTATTACACTGCTTAGCACTTTCAAGCTGTCCCCGATTTATTAACCACTGATACGTTGTCTGATCTTGTGTCACTTGTTTCAAATAGTTCCCCTGAAGCAGATACAGCCTTGTATTTCCGATATGATAAAGGTATATACCCTCCGATGCAAAAATCACACCAGTCATTGTTGTTGCCATATTTTTCCGAGTCGGCCGATTCAAACTATACTGCAGCAAGCTTTTGTTGACTTCCAAAATATACTGCTTTAACATTTCCTTCGAAATCCCAATCATAGGGATCTCTTTCATCTGATCCAATACATACCGACTGGCACAATCTCCTCCGGCATTTCCGCCCACACCGTCCGCTAACGCCACAATACACGATGCCGCATCTGCCTCACACGCATAATACGTGTCGGAAAAGATCTCCCTATTTATCACTGCGGCATCTTCGCATATTTTTTTTGTCGTTCCCTTTTCTGAATAAACAAATACCTTCACTTAATCCCCCACACTGCAAATCAATTTTGCGATTCGTTCCGATGTATCAATATCATTAACCGTAATCTCTTTATCTGAAAATATCTCATTATCAAACATATATCTCGACAGCGGGTTCACCAGCATGCTTTCAACGATATTTCCAATTCCGCGTGCACCATTATCAAGATTACCTACTGCTTTCTCTAATAGTTTCTGCTGTGCAGTATCCGATAACACAAAATATATGTTTTTATCAACCCTCAAATTACAGCATATGCGATTCATCTGTGATTTTAATATCTCTCCTGCCACATCTTCCCGAATAAAATCAAACACAACAATATTTTCACCTATTCTGTTCAAAATCTCAGGTCTTCCCAATCCCAGTTTAAAATAATGTTCAATCCCTTCCCTTACTTTCCTTTGCACCTCATCATATCCTAAATCAGATGTTACCACCTGCTTACGCTCTCCTGCTGCCGTCGTTTGATAAATCCCCAAATTACTTGTAAAAATAATAATTGTTTCGGAAAAATAAACTGTATTTCCCTGCCCATCCGTCATTCTTCCGTCTTCCAGTATCTGAAGAAACTTATCTAAAATGGAAGGATGCGCTTTCTCGATCTCATCAAACAGTAAAATGGAAAACGGATTGTTTTTGACTGCATTAGTCAATTGTCCTCCTGCCTCATACCCTACATATCCTGGAGGCGCTCCAAGCAGCTTTTGATCGCTATGAGACTGTCCATACTCACTCATATCAAACCTGATACAGCATTTCTCGTCACCAAATAATTTTTCTGCCAATGTTTTTGCAGTTTCTGTCTTACCCGTTCCCGTAGGTCCTGCAAAGAACAGAACTCCTTTTGGCTTTCCATGAGATGCGGTCTGCACACCGGACATTCCCGTCACAGCTCTCTTTATAATATCCAGTGTTTTTATGATTGCATAATCTTGTCCTTTGACACGAGCCCGAAAATCATCTTCGGCTGTTTTTAATTCGGAAATATTCAACTTATTCCAAGGATTTTCCTTAATGCCATATTTATAAAGGTCAACCACATCACACAGATCCTTTATATGGATTCTTTCATTTTTGCATAATCTCCGCAATCCATTCAGTTCCGTAAAACTAAACTTTTCCGTAAGCGCAACAAACCTGTCTTGAATTTTAGACAATTCGCCGGGATTTTCCTGATAATATCCAAATTCATCCATATAGATATCATTTGCAAAAAATGTAGGAAAATTATCACCTTTCACTAATATCTCCCGCTCCTCTTTCTCAGGAGTTCTCAAGGTAATTATTTTTACATTCGGATTTTCCAAATAAAACCATGCAGGAATATCATTAACCTTATTTACAACAAATACAACAAGATTCTTCAACACCCCCTTTTGTGTCTTTACATCTTTTCCTTCTAAAGAGGCCTGCATCAACACCGTAAAGCTGTCCACCTCGGACTGCTCCATATTGTCCGGCGACGTAATATATCTTGATGCAAAATCCATAATCACAACCGCCGCCCTTTCATTTTGCACGATCGCATCTCTTACAAAATTGGCTGCCGCAGCATTTCTCCCCTTAAAATCGGCACATATTCTGTTATTAGATATATTCGCATGAATCAATTGCGCAAAATCCTGTGTATAGTGTTCTTCCGAATTGTTATAAAATCCTCTGATGCTGTCATAAAATACAATATCCTGATAACCAGCGCTCTTAAAAAAGAAATGTAAATACTCTGCCAAGCGTAAAATACTGCCACTCTGCATATTTTCGTCACCCGGATACTGATATTTATCAAGTACATTTCCCTCTAAAATAATAATTGGCTTTATTTTATCAAAGATTTCCAACTCCTTTTGCCATTTTGGAATAAATCCGCCCATAACCCCATCTCCTATATTTTAAAATCCCTTTTATGTATTCCTACGGATATGATCTCGTTGTTTATCATAAAATTCTGTATCTCATTCTGTCCCTTGTTTACATAATCAAGATATTTTTTCTTATGCTTCTCACTAAAAACATGTATCTTCTGATTTGAAGATCCTCTCAGAAAGGTATTATCATTCATCTCCTCCCTATATCTTCCGTCGATCAGTACCGAAACACGATCCAGCAATTTCCTTTGTCCGTCTGACTTCAGCTCCTCTATTCTGTAACCTGTATACATTAAAACATCATCGGATATATCTTTTACCTGTTCTAACAATTCAGAAATCTCCTCAGCCTGTTCCATTGGATCTCCGCCTGTTATCGTAAAACCATCTACTCTGTGATTTACTGCAATCTTTCTAATAAACTGTTCTGCCTGCTGTAATGTTATCTGATATTTTTCTGCAGTTTCCCATAACTCCGGATTGCTGCACCCTTTACATTGATGTCTGCATCCCACAAACCATATTCCAATCCGCTTACCGGGACCTAATACCATTACAGGATATAAAATTCTTGCCACATACATTATATATTCCTCAATGTAAAATATGCTGCCCCGTCTTGTCTTTTTCCGTCTGTCTCATTTCCGCCCAATCCAATTTCATCATCAACTTTCAGTTGTGTTATCTCAACAATCCTTTGATTGTTTACAAATGTATAATTGCTTCCGCTAAGATTTTCAAGCGATATCTTTTCGCCATTCACGATAAACCTCGCATGTCTTCTGCTCACATATGGCTTATCTTTCAAATATTCCTGCATTTCATATTCTCTTCCTACAATGTTCTCACCATTTTTAAGTTCAAATGCATACGCTCCGTCCAAAGATGACATGATGTATTTGCATGCATTATCCGGCCCATTTATTACAGGTGCAATGTCTGAAATGTCCTCACCACACTCCTTACACTTTTTTGCAACAGCAGCATTAACACAGCCGCAATCACATATTCGAACATACTGGTCCGATACAATATCATTTGCAAGCTGCTGCTTCTGCTCCTTTCTTTCACCGTCTTCGTCCGTAACCTTAACGCCCGTTAAATCCGTTTCACAGCCAGAACACTCTATCATATTCGGTTTATTGCGCATTCCGCATACCGGACAGACTTTAAATTTTTCCATTCAATCACTCTTTTCTCATTGTTTGTTTTTTGTATTCCTGTCTGCGCTTAGAAACAGCTTCCATATTTTCAATCTCTTCTTTCCTGTCAAACGCTTCAATATTGATAATCTGTGCATATTCCTCTACAGGCGGTAACATTGAAATCCTGCTTGCCAATACTACGCCTTTTGTCAGCAATCTCTTTTCAATCTCAGGAAATTCATTGCAAAACGTTGTCATTTCATCGCACAAAACATTGCACTCCGCATCTGTAGGTTCCCTGTCACAAACATCAATCCCCCCAAGTTCCACACAAATCTGTCCATTCGATGCATAGGTAACATTGACAGCCGTTCCCTCAGAAAAAGAATAAAGTTCATTTCGGTATTTTCTCCCACTCTTTTTCGTAACTTCTCTGCTCCCCACAACATGATACCCCATATCTCTCATGACTTCATTAAAGCTTTCCGATATGTATCTTTGCTCTTCCAACTGCTCATACTGCTGCTCCAGTAATTTCACATCTTCTCTTAATTGTTCCAGTTCATTGGAAGAAAATACAAACTGTGTTATTGGCAATTCTAAATAACTGCTATAGTATCTGTGCTTCGATGTTAGTTCCTCAAATTCTTCTCCATACTTTTCAAACAATTCTCCATACTGCCTGCATTTTTTCAAAAAAGGGGTCACCGTCATTGCCAAAAAATTATCCATGAAACGATCGTCAGAAATTTCAGCTGCTTTTTTCGATATCATGTGCATTTCTCTATTTAGCGCATCATTCAGATTCACGGTTCCTGCCGCATCCAACAACGCTTTTATGTTCTCTCTTTGACTGTCAATATGCGATGGTGGTTCAACAATTTGTTCCTCTATTTGCAGACTCATGCCTGCTGCCACGCTGTCCTCTATATCAGCAGACAGCTCTTCTTTAAATTCCTCCCATTGTGACTTACAGATTTTTTTAACTTCCCTGCCTCTTTTTACTGCGTAAAAAAGTTGGCGGTTACTCTGTTCTAAATGTTCCAATTCTTCTTTTGTATCTTCTGCTTTCCCGATGACTTTTTCAATTTCATCTATTGTTTCCCGAAGCTGTGCCTGTACTCCTTTTCCTGTATCTGTCCTTTCTGCCAGAAAATCTATATTCTTGATAAATCTTTTTAAATCATTACCCAAAGCAATCAATTCCGTTTTTTGCATTTTGAACTTTTCGTTTTCCTGCTGTGTTTTTCTCTCTCGTTCTCTTGCCTCAGCTAATATCCTGCGTTGCTCGGGAGTCAAGGTATATCTCGCCGATTTTGGTCCGCTCACCGTTTATCACCTCATTTTTTCCGCTTTTTGGATTTGTATAATCTATGTTCTTTTTTTATTTGCTGATACATATCATATTCTACGCGCTCTTCATTGTATAAGCATTTTGTATATTTATGTTTTATATCATTTGCCTCAGCCAACATTTTGCCTATTGTTTTATCTGTGGTATCCATTTGAAGCGCATATTTTTCTATAATGGAATTAATTTCTGAAATGATGCTTTGATTATTGTTTTTTGCCTTTCGTCCAAAGTCTTCCTGTAAATTTCCTTCGATGCACAAGTCAAATAAATTCAGCAAAATTTCTATATGCTTTTCATTCTCATATTGTTTTTGAATAATCGTTATTATTTTGTCAATCCCTTCTATCTTGTATTTATGATGATAATTGAGTTCTTTGATCCATAACTGTAATCTGTCCCGTTTGCAACCGATTCTAAATTCTCCCAATTTAATTCCAATGAAACAAAAAGCTGGTACATTGAGTGCAGGTGCAACATACATCCAAAACCACTCGTCCGATTCTTCAATCAAGTAATTATCACCAAACCCGGAGGCCCATATTAAAGTAAACACAGTTAAAAAAAACAAAACAGGTATAACATATTCCGATATTTTTGGTCTTTCACTCAGACAAATCCAGCCAATTGTCACAAATACCCATATAAAGTATGCAATAATTACATATACTGGCATTGACCATACATATATAAATACAAGTATCGGATATGCAATACATATAAATATAATTGCTAAAATAAATACAACCTGCATATTATCTTTTCACCTCATCGCCTGATTCCTTTAAAGAATTTTTCCATTTGGTTAACTCCTGCCTCTTTCCAAGAGCCAATAACCAGCATTCCAATTGCGCATCCAAATGATCGTCATAATCAATCAGTTCATGACAAAGCGCTTCAAACCGGTCATAGGATTCATCTAAAAGCTCCTTCAAATAATCTGCTAATTCCCCTACTGTCCGAAACGTTCTACCCTGTATGTACATAAGCTTCTGTCCGGATAGCATATATGCCATTAAATAAAGCGCTTTATTTTTCTCTCTTTGTGTATCGGCTATTTTATATTCATCTTCCACACCCTTTACCGCATTCAGTAATACTTTATTTTTATCAGCCTTTAACAATACATAATTGGAGAGCACTTGTTCATTTAAAATTTCATAATAATAGGAATCCTTTGTCGTATCATTTTTCCATAAATTTTCTAACACTTCTCTTCCAAGCGCCGGAAGTCCTTGATACATACGACCTTTCCAATAAAATTCCGTCGTATTCCCATTCAGCTTATATAACAGCTTCCAAAATATCACATCATCTTTGCCATTCGTTCGCATTGCCTCTTCCTCGGCATCAATGCAAAAACCTGCCAATTCCGGATTACAGCTCTTAAAAAATCCTGAAAGAATTCCCCGAAAAAGCTGTTTTTTCCCCTCATTCCAGTTTAATGCCAGCGCTCTGGCTAATTGGGCAACTTCTACATATGTTTCACCCATAAACTGATACGGATTCATATCTCCAATTTTTGTATTTCCAATCCCTTCCCCCGGAATGACCTGCAATTCACCATTACACCACTTTTTTACTTCTTCATAGGTCCATCTTCTGTTAGGGTTTGTCTTATTTTTTCTGTTTGTAATGTCGTAATAAGTACATGCAGCAATCAGATTTTGCAAATCTTTTGGCATCTCCTTTGGAAAGGGAACTCGCTGCACCAAACTATATTGCTCTATCGCTTCCGAATCCATATTATTATATGGCGTATATCCGCAAAACAGCTCATACAAGGTAATTCCCAATGAATAATAATCCGATTCTTCCAAGAACAAATTCCGAAATGTTTCCGGCGCCGAATATTCCGGCGTCATACCCGTTTTCGTAACAACCACCGTATGATTCTCTTCTCTGACCGAGCTGATTCCAAAATCTATAATAGCCACATCCTTATGATTGCCGGCAACCATTATGTTGGACGGCTTCAAATCTTTATGAAGAATTCCGTTGTCATGCAATACTTTTAATCCTTCGTTCAAACTTGGAATGATATGGTTTTTCAATTGTTCATAATCGTATGTTCTCCCCTGAAGACTTCCGAACTTATAGTACGGAAGGATCTCCATTGGGAAACCGCCAAATTCTCCGGTCTCATAAATACGCGCAATATATTGAGAATCAATATTCATAAGTTTTCGTGAAATTTCCGGCTTAATTGCAACCTTTCTTCTATAAATCTTAGCGACATACTGTGTCTGGTGATATTCGCAAATATATAAATCCGCCTCTCCGGTTACTATATCCATTTTCTTGACAACCGTATATTTTCCGCATAGTGTTTGTCCGACTTCTATCCCATCAACACCAGCTGTCACAGGATTTATGACTGTTACACTGCTATCTTGTTGAACCGCATTATTAATCACAGTTGCATCATTGTTAACAATTTCACGATTAATTTGTGTTTCTCCTGCCATCTATTTTTCCCCTCTTACATGCATCTTTTTGTCAATAATAAAAACTGTTTTATTCGCTATCATATGCTCAATCGTCTCATTCATTGCCTTTGCTATTTTAGGTCCCATTCTGTCATATCGAAAGATCTTTGAAACCTCCGCACACAAATCATGTAAAAAAATTTGTTGGTGGCAGCTGTTTACCACTTTTTTTCAACCACCTTTTAGCAAAAAAACTGCTTTATTGACTATTTTTGCTTTATTAGATATAATCTTATTACACACAAATTTGAACTGCCAGGCAGAACCTGTCATTCTGTTTATGTATCTTTGAAAGACGTGGTTACTGTGAACAATAAATTTTTCACAGAGCGGATTTGTGCCCGAACCCAAGTTAGCAGGTTGTACAGGAATGGGGGATTACTATGTTTTCAAGATTTTATCATGTTATCTTAAGAAACCTTCATCACATTTATATGATACCACAAATGGAATACGTTTCCCGTCATCCGGAAAAGTATTCCGAAGAACAAATGTATGCGCTTGACCGACTCGCTATCAACAGAATGATAAAATCGGGACGCATCACCACCGAGGGCTTCGGAATGAATAATCTTCCAACAGACGGCGGATATATTATGTGTCCAAACCATCAGGGAAAATATGACACGCTCGGCATTATGCTCACACACGACAAACCCTGTTCTGTGGTAATGGATATTGACAAATCTAACATTCCTCTTGTAAAGCAGTTTATCAATTTGGTCCGCGGAAAGCGTATGGACAGAGAAGATGCAAAACAGTCTATCAAAATCATACGCGAAATGGCAACGGAAGCAAAACAGGGGCGCAAATTCATTATTTTCCCCGAAGGCGGTTACTGCCACAACGGCAATTCCACTACCGAATTTAAACCCGGTGCATTTAAAAGCGCCGTATGGTCTAAGGTTCCGATTGTTCCTGTTGTTTTGATTGATTCTTACCGCGTTTTTGAGGAGCGGAATTTAAAGCCTATCAAAACATTCGTGTATTACCTGAAACCGCTGTATTATGCCGACTATAAGGATATGACCACCATTGAGATTGCGCAGATTGTCCAAAAGCGCATTCAGGAAATATTAAATCTGTACAAACAGGGTAAATCGCCCGGTTCAATCGCAGAGCATTGTTAAAAATGAATCAAATCGTTTTACACTCGGGTGCATCACTTGCACCCAATTTTTATGCTTAAAAAAATTGCGGCAAATATAGTAATCGTCAGGAAAATTTTGCCATACGATGATTTTTTATTCGTAAGGTCTGTGATAAAAGCGCCCTGAAATCTGTTGTGTGTTAATCACATTGACAAATGCTTTCGGATCAACCTCTTTAATATCCTTAATAATATCCTTGCACTCCGCCCTTGACACAACCGAATAAACAATCTTTCGCTCCTGATGCTCATAAGAGCCCTCCGCCTCAATAATTGTCGCACCATGATTACTGTTCTTTGCAATCACCTCATAGATACGCCTTGCATGATTTGTAACCACAAAAAGCGTATGCTGGCGGTACTGTTTGAACAGCATGTGCAGAACCTGTGTAGATGTATATTGAAAAATAATGGAATATAACGCCTTTTCCCAGCCAAACAGCAAGCCTGCAATGATCAAAAGCACCGTATTAAATCCTAAAATAATGTTAAACGAATCCACGCCCTTTCGTTCTGACAAAAAAATACCAATAAAATCCGTTCCTCCCGTCGTCGCATTCATCATCAGGCATAAACTGATTGCAAATCCATTTAAAATCCCGCCAAAGACGCTGATAAGCAGCGTATCATATACAATCGCCTGCGACGGCAGAATATCAGTCAGAATATTAGTTAACATAATTGACAGACAGGAATAAAGCGTAAACTTTTTCCCGATAAAGCGAAAGCCAATATAAACCGGCACTAAATTCAGTATCAGGTTAATCAATGTATACGGAAGCTCAAAACCCAAAAAAAGTTCAACAATCCGTTGGATCAGCAGTGTCAGACCGGTCGCTCCTCCCGGATACAGACCGCCTGTCCGCACAAAAGTCTTGATGTTGAGCGCCATAATCACAGACGCGACGCAGATTACAACAATTCGTTTTGCATCTTCTTTAAAACTGAATTTCATAATGCATTCCCCGACAATTCCTTTCTTTATGATTCGTAAAATACCTGTTTAATACTATCATAGTGCAGGAATATCCCCTGTGCTGCAAAAGCCTCTATTTCCTCAACTGTGGCAAGCATATAGTCATCGGTTTCTTCTTTTTGTATATTGATATCCGCCGCATCAAAATCCGCCCGAAAACGATAGATATCTACAAAGTAGTTGTCACCCTCTCCCGGATTTTCACGTTTGTAGCTAAAGAGATATCCCCCTTCCCAGTCTTTCACGTCAAGCCCTGTTTCCTCTTTCACCTCACGTAAAACCGCGTCCCTTGAATCCTCTCCTGCCTGCACTGCACCGCCTGACACTTCCCACCAGCCGGGCGCCCATGCCTTTGTCATAACGCGCTTTGTAATCAGAAACCGTCCGTCCTTGTGCATCACCACGCCAAGTACAGTCAAATGATATTCCCCATCTTTTAAACACCAGTCATTTTTTTTCATGGTTCTTCCGGTGCGCTTTTTATCCGCATCATAGATATCCCACAATTCCATTATTCGTTCCTCCGTTTTTCGTTTAAGTATTTTCCAACCGCTTCCTTCCAAACCGTTGTCAGCCTTTCCACACTCCACGCCGCATTCGCCGGACTTGTCGAGGGCAGTTTCATCACAGGAATTCCAATCGCACAATACGCTGCGCAATACTTTCGGAAAAGTGTATCTGCCTTTGTGCCATTGGTAAAGACTGCTTCGATTTTAGCAGCTTCTAAAATGACACTCATGTCATTTTGTTCCACATTTTTAATCGTGCTGTCCGCCGAACCGATAATATCACATGACGCAATCACGTCCCAAAGTGCAATCCTGTTTTCAAGCAGTATCTTGCGTTTCTGCTCAATCGTATCCGGTACTTCCTTTTCTTCAAGCACGTTTGCAAGCACCTTCCAAAAACGGTTCTGCGGATGACCGTAATAAAACTGCTGCTCCCTTGACTTTACGGAAGGCAGGGAGCCTAATATTAAGATTTTCGACGCGCTGTTGCAGACAGGGCCAAACGCATGTGTCACATGCTCATAGCTGCTCTTTTCTCTTTTTATTTGACATCCCCCCCGTCTGCTTTGCTACACATTTCATTCTATTACTGTTTTCGTAATATATTTGATTATAACAACAATACCGCTTATTTTTCAACCCTCACCATAACTTTTGTCAAAACTGTTGAAAAAATGAAATGTTTCCACTATAATAATACTAATTGAAGGCTCTTTACATACAGGAGCCATTTATTAAGGAGGAAAATTCTCTGCTCGCATGAACAGCTCGCATTTTCCTTCAAAAAACAAGGAGGATTACAATGAGATTAATAACACGTTCTGACTTTGACGGTCTTGCCTGCGGAGCGCTTTTAAAGGAGGCCGGTATTATAGACAATTGGAAATTTGCGCATCCAAAGGATTTACAGGATGGTCTTGTTGAGGTGACGGAAGACGACTGTCTTGCAAATGTTCCTTTTGTTGAGGGCTGCGGACTTTGGTTTGACCACCATTCCAGTGAACACGAAAGACTTCAGCTGGAAGGCAAATATAAAGGCGAAAGCCGCATTACACCTTCCTGCGCCCGCATTATTTACGAATATTACGGCGGAAGAGAAAAATTTCCACAGTTTGACGATATGATGGAGGCGGTTGACAAGGTCGATTCCGGAAACCTCACGATTGACGAAATCCAAAATCCTGAGGGCTGGATTCTTGTCGGTTTTCTCATGGATCCCAGAACCGGCCTTGGGCGTTGGAGAAATTTTACCATATCCAATTATCAGTTAATGGAAAAGCTCATTGATGCCTGCCGCACCATGACAACCGATGAAATTCTTGCACTTCCCGATGTCAAAGAACGAATTGAGGTTTATTGGGAACAGAACGAAAAATTCATGGAAATGGTCAAAAAATACACACGCGTTGACGGCAATCTGATTATATCCGATTTGAGAGGCGTTGACCCGATTTATTCCGGAAACCGTTTCCTGATTTACAGTATGTATCCGGAGCAGAATATCTCTGCATGGATTGTAAGCGGACGCGGCGGCGCAGGCTGTTCTGCTGCATGCGGTTACAGTATCCTTAACAAAACTTCCAACGTTGATGTCGGAAGCCTGATGTTAAAATACGGCGGCGGCGGACACAGAAAAGTCGGCACCTGCCAGTTTAGTGATGAAAACATGGAAGAACAGCTGCCAAAGCTGCTTGCCGAACTCTCACAAATGGCAAATTGCTGATTTGATACATAAACGAAAGCAGTATAAAAGCTGTGCAGTCAAAAGAAAAAATTTGACCGCACAGCTTTTTGACATTTCCGCTAATCTTTATCCGAGTGTGAGATTGAGATAACCGCCCTCACACTCCCACTGTTCTGTCTCTTTCGTGCGCAAAAGCATACCGCCCTCGTTTTTCTCATATGCCTGACTGGTATGGGTACTGCGCATCAATGTCGGGAGAATTTCCGCAAGCTCTTCCTCCTCTAATGTCGTTTCGACTACCTGAAGCTTTCCGGTTTCATTGTGGCTGTCACATACTCTGTACATCAATACTTTTCTGTCTCCGTTTTCGTGATTGGTAAATTTAAGCGCACCGCCGTTGCAAAAAGAATTTTCCTTCATGGCATACCGGATTGCCTCCTCGTCCCATTCCACGTACCCTTCGCCTTCAAAATAATGATCGCGGATTTCCTTATATTCCTTTGCAGACACATCTTCCACCTGCCATTTTCCGACTTCCGCCATTCTGATTTCGTAATTATTTTGTGACACATATGTCATATCCTCTGCCAACTCGTACGCTACATTTTCTGACACATGTGTCACTTTTTTGGCACAGGAATTGTAAATCCAGCATGGACTCTGCCGGAATACTTCATCGAATCCAAGCCGTTCATAATACCGCTGCAGCCGCTCGTTTGCAGGTTGTAAAATAAGCGGCTCCTCATACTTGTCAAAGGCATATTGGATCAGCTTTGACGCATAGCCCTTTCTCCTGTATTCAGGCAATGTTGCCACAGCATACACATATCTTGCGGCATGCTTCTCCCCGCCGATCGTAACCGTCACAGGCAGCAGACTCAGCATGGAAACAGGCGCGCCGTCCTCATGAATGACGAGCATATTTTCTGTCTGAAAACGGTTTGCCAAATACAAATCAATATACTCCCTGTCATCGCCAAAACATACCTGCCATATATGCTCAATCGCTTTGGTATCCGTCTCGTTTGCAAAGACCACACTGCTTTCCACGACTCTGTATTTTTTCAATAGGATATCCGGATAATACGAGAGCTTTGCCTTTCTCAGTCCCAAATCCCCTGTATCCTCCTCGCGGTTTACATAAGCAAACCCCTCGCCTTCATGCAAAATAAACTGCTGATTAATCATGGGATATGCACCCTGCAAATCAGGATATGCTTTCTCAAAATGCACCACAAGCATGTCCTCATTTAATTTTTCTCCTATCGTAAATGCTACAATCTCGTCTGCTTTGTATAGCACACCGCCCACAAAACCAAGTTCCGCGAAATGGTCAAGCGCCTCGTCGAGCACATGAATCTCCTCCTCCATGCTGTCATTCCATTTATCGGCACGCATACGCTCCCATTCCTTTGACATTTGGCGGCATCCCTCAATATTAGCCGCACTCATAGGCTCATAACGCCAGTCGTTGTCGTCCATAAAACGCGCGATGTGATTTCGCTTTCCATGAAGCTTTTTGCCTCTTAAGCCCGCAAGCTTTTCCACTGTATAAATATAGTCAAAATCGCCCCTGTCAGCATCAATTTCAAATTCACCTTTAAACCACTCAATCAGAAGTTTTCTGTCATTTTCAAGGACAGGATACATACGAAGCGCATATCCGTCCTGTCTGCAAATCGCCTGCATCGCTTCAAGCGCCGCCCGCTTGTCGCCGTTGCCAAACGGAAATGAATAGTTATACTGTCCCTTCTTTTTCCGATCACGATATCGTATGACACCGCAGCCTGAAAGCTCCCCTACCTGCACATCATATATCTTTGCATAGATAAAATTGTTCGCAAAGCTATATTCGCACGACGCATGGTTGCTTTCCTGCAATTTATGATTGATCCATTCTCTGTCCGCAAGTTGTATAGAATGGAAACTATTTCTACCTTTTTCTGTCATCTTTGTAATCCTCCGGCTATCTGCTGTCTACCTGTTTAGTATTGCCCACCGCATTTATTTTATCATGTATTTATAATTAACTGCCGCCAAAAAAGGACAGATGACACATGCATCTGCCCTTATAAAAGCCATAAAACTAAATTCCAAGTTTTTCCTTTAAAGCCGCAAGCTCATCGTCCACCGATGCATCGCTTCCACTGCCTGCATACTTATCTGTCAGGCTTTCCACGCTGATACTCTGCGCATCAAGCTCTGCCGCCGCATTTGCCTGGGCAAGCATTCTCTCTGCTTTCTGCTCATACTTATTGAATGCATCTTCATTGATTGTGCTGTTTGCCTTTGCTGCTGTATGATTAATCTGCTCCTGCGCTCTTGCCAGCGAAATCTTTGCCTTTGCCGCATCTTTTCTCTGCTCAAGCTCCTCGATATTGCGCACCAGCTTATGATAGCCTTCCTGCATCATCTCGGCATTTTTCCTTGCCACAGCCAGATTTTGCGCAAGGCTCTCACGCGTCGTCTCAAGGCTCTGCTTTGCGGCAATCAATGTACGCGCATCACCTTCGTTACCTGCCTTCAACGCATTTTCTGCCGCTTTCTGCTTTCTCGCAATGCTCTCGTCGCAGTCCGCAAGCTTTTTCTCGGCAAGCTTTACATCTGCCATCACTGCTGCGGTATCCTTTTTGACATCTGCCAAATCCCTCTTGTAATCAATCAAAAGCTGGTCAATCATTTTTGCCGGATCTTCGCATTTGTCCAATATTGCATTGATATTTGCCTCCAAAATTTTTGGTATTCTGCCTAATGTATCTATGAATCCCATTTGATGTACCTGCCTTTCCTTTTATATCATTTTATATTTCTTCAATTGTCTATTTTAAATACTTATCTTCCAAATTCTCCATTACAATATCATTAATAGGCGTATTTAAAATTCGTTCCCTTTCTTTATCTTTTTCCTTTTTGTGCTTACTTATCAATTTTACTATATATACAACAGTAAACACTATGGCAAGAAAAATTAAGAAAGATACCATCGCTGTTATCAATTGCTTTAATTCTTTTCCAGTTGTCGCTTCATACATAATCGCCTTTGCCGTATTGTTAAACGTGTAGACAAACACCTCATCCGTTTCCATATCACTTGTCCAGTATCGGTCAAGGTAGTTCCAAAAAATATTTACTGCCTCTGCGTCCATTATTGTCGAAGTTTGAAAACCGTTTGCATATGCCATATAGCCGACATCATTATCCGTATCTTCCTCTGCAAAATAAACATAAAGAAAAATATTTTCTGTATCAAAATTCGCATCATAATAATCCGTTGCCCACTGCTCTTTTTGACTTTCTGTCTTAAGCGCTGCATCATAGGACTTTAGAATAATATACGGCTGAACGCCTGTTTCTTCCCAGAATTTCTTAAGCTGTACGGAAGTATTTGACGTGTCTTTAAACCAATCCAGCTCATCAATGATACAGTCATTGATATAAGCATTTTCCGTGTCAAGCCTTTCTCTTACAATTGCACTTTTCATACTATAATTTAAAGAAAGGTCACTGTTGCGGAATACAAGTATAAAAAAACCCACAACGACAGCTAAAAAAACAGCCACTGTACACCCTATCACAAATCCTTCAGAACAACCATTATAATTACCATAACTATGGTATGTTCTCGGTTCTCTATACCGCGGTGGTGGTGGTGGTGGTGATCCGGATATTCCGCTTCTCATTCTGACAGTACTTCTACGCGTATAGCCGCCACTACTCATACTGCCGGCACTTCCCATATTGCTTCGCTTTGCGCTGCTCGTTTTGCTTCCGCTTCCCGCACGACTGTGACTTCCACTACTTCCACCAATGCGATGTCCACCACTTACCCTGCTGACCCTGTGTCCACCACCGGAAGACTGATGTCTGCCACCGCTACCTCCAGCCCCTGCTCTGCCCATATTCCCCTCACTTCCTTATTTACAAATGCATTTCCTTTTCAGTTTATAAGTTATTGATTCGTTTGTCAATAACAAAACCTGCAAATGCATGACCATTTGTTCCTCAGCCAATCAGACATTCTTTGCCCTTAAATCCAAAACCATATTTCCGAATCTGTTCCGGCGCAAAGCCTGCTGACAGGAGTTCTGCCTCGTATTGCTTTTCCTCGATTTGGTTTAAAGCGTTTGCAACTGTTTCGGCAAGATCCTTTTCTTTTAAGGGCTTATGCACTTTAAACTCAATAATATAGGCACAGTCCTTATCTTTATCGGCAGGGGTGAGCATTATATCATAGCGTCCGAAACCGCTTTCCCTGTTTGAGGTTATCACAAACCGTCCGGAAAGCTCCACCATCAGTCCAAGCACAAAGCCATGATAAAAACGCTCCGGCGCGTCCTTTGACGACGCGCTTTTGGCAACATCGAAGTTTGAAAAGCTCTGAAATGCAATCTCATTCATAAATTCATTCATGGCATCTATGTCATTGAGCAGAAGCGCCTTGACAAAATCGTTGTATGCCGGTTCTGTATTTCCACTAAACCATTTTTTAACCATATCTCCAAAGATGCTTTCCACTTCCATGTTGGTAAGCCTTAGCGTATACACCTTTGTCAGAAGTCTTCCGACCTGTTCAAATTTTTCTACGCGTAAATAGCCTGTCGCAAGCAGCAGACTCCAGACGGCATTCGCACTGCCGTTTAACTGGTCGAACACGATTCGCTCATCAATTTCCGCCTGAAAGCTTTTTCCCTGCAGTAAGTCTTCCATTGTCTGCTTGATGCTCGGAATGCCTGTCTGTATCAGTGAATTGACAAGACCGTTTCCACTCGTGTTTGACCAGTAAGTATCATATTCTTTTTTGCCAATATACGATATGATAGACCAAGGATTGTAGATATCTGTATATGCGCCAAAGGAAAAACCATCATACCACTCTTTTACTTTCTGTTTCTGACCGCCAAGTCCTGCATTATCAAGCGCCTTGTATACTTCCTTTTCGGTAAATCCAAAAGATGTGGCATATTTGTTGGAAGTCGTAGTAACAACCTCTAGATTATTCATTCCTGTAAAAATGCTCTCTTTTGCAACTCTTGTGATTCCTGTAATCAATCCGCGTTCAAGATAATCGTTCGTCTTGAATGTAGCATTAAAAAGACTGCTAAAAAACCGAACCGCCTCGTCCCAATATCCCGACAGCCATGCTTCCTGCATGGGAGTATCATACTCGTCAAGAAGAATAATCACTTTTTTCCCATAATAACGTTGTAAAAAGCCTGCCATTGAATGAATGGCTCCCGTAGCGATCTTGCTCTCCATTCCTGCCTTGATACTTTTATAATATTCCTGTTCATTTTCACTTAGCAGATTTCCGTCAAGTAAAAAATTGTTTTCGTTATATAAATCCGCGATTACTTTTGTGATCTTATATTCCATATCCGCATATTTTGATGCCTTAATATTGGCAAAGCTCAGGAATATTACCGGAAATGTTCCTTGAAGCGTTCTGTATTTTTCGTTCTCAATCTGAAGATCCCCTGTCTGATAATTCTCCCAAATGGAAAGCCCTTCAAACAAATCACTTCTGCCTGCATACTGATTTGAGAAAAAACACTCCACCATACTCATATTAAGTGTCTTGCCAAACCGCCGCGGACGGGTAATCAGTGTGACTTTATCCGCATTTTCCCACCACTCTCTGATGAAATCAGTCTTATCAATATAAAAAATATGCCCTGTGCGCACTTCCTCAAAATTCTGATAACCAAGCCCTGCCCTGTTTTCATTCATGCGATATCTCCCTTTCCCACATACACGTTTTGGACAATTTCATGCAATGACGCTTTTTCTAAGCATAGTATACATGATACAAAGGTTTTACACAAGCCAGATAAAATGGATAGCGAAATCAACACTCAATTCTTTTCCACCTGTTGAACAGTATAAATTTGCTCTTTAGGCAGCAATGGACTAATATCTTCCCCGCTCCTCTTTTTCTCATACAACTCCTTTACGTAATCCGTAATATCTGTAATATTCACTATCCATTCATGAACATACTTTTTTACAGCTTCCCCTCTCAAACCAAGCTGTATGGAGCGATATCCTAAAGGATTTCCAAACACGTCTCTTTCCGGATCCCACTGGCATCTGACATCAGATTTTTTTATTTGCTCTTTCCATTCTGTATAATCAATGCCCATATCGTCATTGTATACAGATAATACCGCATTTTGAACAAGAAAATCAAACGCAGCCCGCTTCATGTCAATTGCAAGAATGTGCTCTTGATTTTCTTTTGTGCCCCAACCGCATCGATACATCATCCACAAAAAGGAAGGTTTGATCCAGGTCATTCTGTCCATTTTAAAATGACTGCCAAAGGTACCTTTTTTAATCGCCTCATTCGCAATATGTTCATTATATGCCTGATAAACCCTTATCGTATCTTCCTTGTATAATGCTCTTATTTCTCTATCCATAAATTCCCTAACCCCTAACATTATTTTCAAACCTTACCATAACTCCATCATAATTCTTTTGCAGGTAAACAAAAAGATTCTCCTGTCATTCTTAATGCACCAAAATCAATATAGGGATAATCCACATTGATTTCCTCTATAATCCTTGCATTCAAATTAAACCAGCTCGCACATTTGTCAAGAATAATCGCATCACTGGTTATGACAGAATCAAGTTTTTCTAAAACCGCATCAACATTGTTGATTACTTCGACTTCCAATTGAAAAGGAAACGCACTTAGTAATTCGAATATTTGCAGCTTCAATCTTCCGGAATTCGATACCGGCGCATCCAAATAAAAGATCACTTTATCCGCCTTGTTTCTTTCGAGAATTTTACCAATGAGCATAATAGCCGTCTTAGTCTTATCAATCAGGCGATACGTTCCCCTAAGTGCAGCCAAATCCCGAATGGTTCCGTCCATACATTTTAATAACACCGAATCTGATAAAGCAACTTCCAAAGTAATGATTGTATTCAATCCATCAATATGTACCGCTCTTTCAGGCGGAAAGCTTGTTATTTCCTTATTTTTTCTCATTCTGATGCGCTCTTCCGAAGAAACCGCTCTGACCAATGCCAACCGTTGCCGTTCGGACAGCAAATAATGATTTCCCACAAATGTGGATGCTCCTTTTATATGATATCCTTGATTTAATAAATACTGCAAATCCCGTCCTGCCTTAAGTAATATATCAACGGAGCTTCCGCCGAACTCTTTTTCATCATTTGGTGAAAAGCCTCTTTTCACAGTAGTACTCATAATAATCACTCCTACGTTTTTATATCCTACCATTAAAATGACTGCTTCTGCTTGCTCTATTTTCTTTGTTACAAATTTCAATTTGTTAGTGTAATTATAATTTATCCTTAACGGATATGCAATTCCGAAAAGGGAGATTATTATAAGTTGCAGCCTTATATCTGTCAACGCACTGTCAATTTTGATACAACTATCTGCCAAATACAATATTCCATTGTCTTTCCATATCATCGTACTGTCATTCTTTTCGGAAGTCGCTGCATAAGCACCGGTTACCCAAAAACAAACACAAAATCGCACCTAACCTTTCTTTTAATTGTTCTGCCCCCTCAGATAAAAGATATAAGACAACTCCCGAACCTTTTATATTAACATCGTGTAGGTATATATATTAACACTATGTAGGTTATAATGCAATACCTAAAATGAAATATTTACGCATACGTTTGTCGTACCGCGAATATTGACAACCACGCCACAAACGCATAAAATAGGACACAAAGAAAAAAGCGCCAAACAGAAATACGAGGTGACAGCACATGGCACAATTAAGCCTTTTTGATGACAGAAGTACAAACGCCCCGCTTGCAAGCCGTCTGCGTCCGGAAACGTTAGCGGACTATGTCGGACAAAAGCACCTGCTTGACAAAGGGAAAATACTGCGTCAGTTAATTGATAAAGACCAGATTTCTTCTATGATTTTCTGGGGACCGCCCGGTGTGGGAAAGACGACGCTTGCGCGGATTATCGCAGGACGCACGAAAGCCTCTTTTGTGGAATTTAGCGCAGTAAACAGCGGCATTAAGGAAATCAAGGAAGTAATGGAACAGGCAGAGCAAAACCGTTTTATGGGGCTTAAAACGCTCCTGTTTGCCGACGAAATCCACCGCTTTAACAAAGCGCAGCAGGACGCATTTCTGCCCTACGTGGAAAAAGGGAGCATTATTTTGATTGGCGCAACAACAGAAAATCCGTCCTTTGAAATCAATTCCGCTCTGTTGTCGCGGTGCAAAGTGTTTGTATTAAAAGCGCTTGATGAAACAGACCTGACAGAGCTCCTTACCCATGCGCTCACAAGCCCCAAAGGATTTGGAATGACAGAGATTGCGATTGAAGAGACACATCTTCGCGCGATTGCACGCTTTGCAAACGGCGACGCCCGAACAGCGCTCAATACTTTGGAAATGGCTGTGCTAAACGGCGAAATTGACGGCAGCGGAACCATTCATGTGAACAATGAAGTTCTTGCGCAGTGTATGAACAGACGTTCTTTACTCTACGACAAAAATGGAGAAGAACATTACAACCTGATATCCGCGCTTCACAAATCCATGCGCAACAGCGATCCCGACGCGGCAGTCTATTGGCTGTGCCGTATGTTGGACGGCGGCGAGGAACCGCTCTATATTGCAAGAAGGCTGGTGCGCTTTGCCAGTGAGGATATCGGCATAGCGGATTCACAGGCGTTACAGGTGGCAGTCGCCGCCTATCAGGCATGCCATTTTCTGGGAATGCCTGAGTGTGATGTGCATTTGACGCACGCCGTTGTCTACCTTTCAATGGCACCTAAATCTAACGCATTATATGTTGCGTGCGAAAACGCCAAGAAAGATATCAGAGAACTTCCCGCAGAACCGGTTCCCCTTCAAATCTGCAATGCGCCAACCGCATTAATGGAAGAACTTGACTACGGAAAAGGGTATATCTATGCCCATGATACGGAAGAAAAACTATCAAAAATGAAATGCCTTCCCGAAAATCTTGCAGATAAACGGTATTATCTGCCAACCAGGGAAGGCAATGAAAAAGCAGTTAAGGAGCAGTTAGAAAAAATTCTGGCATGGAAGAGAAGTTGATCAAAGCCGCAGCATCACCCAATCAGACATTCTTTGCCTTTAAATCTAACTTATCTCAATGCAATGAAAAAGCAGGGCCAAAATCAGCTGTGCATTTTCTCCAATATCCTGACGATTTCCTCAACGCCTTTCTTTCCGAAAAGCACTTCCTTCCCCTCATCAATGATAAGGCATGGAACCGCCATAATACTATATTTTTCCCGAAATTCCGGAAATTTTGACAAATCATACATCTCTGCCTCTATCGTCTCCGAAAGCGCGGCAATTTTCTGCGTTGCCATCACAACCTCAGGGCAGTTTGTGCAGCTCAACGTCGCCATTACCTGCAGCAAATGCTTCTGTTTCAATTCCCGTATACGCTGCTCTGTGTTCTTACTGAT
Source organism: uncultured Lachnospiraceae bacterium (assembly GCA_910577115.1). GTDB lineage: Bacteria > Bacillota > Clostridia > Lachnospirales > Lachnospiraceae > COE1. Next base: position 34,058 of record CAJTMC010000023.1, on the reverse strand, counting down.
GCTCTGTCCCACACCTGCCGCATTGTAGAGCGCTACTACAAACGAATTAAACTCATGTCCTCCGGGCACGCTATAATAGCGAATTCCCACGCTTCCTGTTTCATTGCAGATTGCAATATAAGGTTTATCATCACCTGTCCGGAGCGTTTCCTCATCAATTTCAGATTTCACCTTATCATGAATGCCGACAAGCTCGTTGACGAAGCTTTCAAGCTCCGCCGAAACTGCATCCTGTGCAATCACAGCTTTAATAATTACCACTTGCTCAAACTTCTCAAAAACATCAAAAAGCTGTTTACGCATTTCCGCATTTAAAAAGCCGTCCTTCCCCATACTCTCGCCATGATTGTCGGAAATATTCGGTTTTACCTCCGTCTGTGCTGCTATCTGCCTGGGTTTTCCCAGTTTCAGCCTGTCGCGCGTCTCCGAAATATATCTTTCCAGTGAAGTCGCCGCAATCGCCCCGTCCGAAACCGCAGTTATAACCTGACGCAGATTTTTAATACACACATCTCCTGCCGCATACACACCCTCAATATTGGTCTTCTGATTCTGGTCTGTCACCACATACCCCTGCTCGTTTAATACAATCTTATCCTTAATCATATCGGTTGCAGGCGCATATCCCACAAACACAAAAATACCGATATTTCCGCCGTCCTGTGCCCTGTATTCGCTCACCGTTCCCGTCTTGTTGTCTCTTATTTTTGCATACTCCACTGTTTTTTCGCCACCTGCTTCAATCAGCTCCGTTTCAAACCGGACTTCGATCTGCGGATAATTTTTAAGCTGCTCATACACACCGCGCGCACATGTAAAGTTCTCCGTTACCACAAGCATTGTTACTTTTTTGGCATACTTTGTGAGAAACATGGATTCTTCCACAGCGGCAAATCCGCCGCCAACAACAAGCACCTCTCTGCCGGTAAAAAACTCACCGTCACAGGTCGCACAATACGCCACACCACGCCCTTTAAACTCCTCTTCGCCCCGAAAACCGAGGTGTCTTGGATTTGCACCAAGCGCAAGTACCACGCCAAGCGTCTGATAAAGCGTGCCGTCCGTCGTTGTAACATGCTTCACATCGCTGCCCATATCAATGTCGGAAACATTTGCAATTGCAAACTCCGCACCAAAGCTCTGTGCCTGAATACGCATATTCTCTGTAAGCGCACTCCCGCTTGATTTTTGCACACCCGGATAATTCACAATATCTGAGGTAATTGTAATCTGTCCGCCAAAACGCTCCTTTTCCAGCACAATGACGCGATATTTTGCACGTCCCAAATAGATTGCGGCAGAAAGTCCCGCCGGACCTCCGCCGATAATCACCGCATCATATAAATTCTTATTTTCTTCCATAACTATAAAAATCTCCCATTCTTACGCAGCCTGCAAATTCCTGACTTGGAAAAGCATAAGCTCAAATTGAGCATGCTTTTGATATATGCTGCGTAAGCACATTTACAGTATTCCCACTAAATCAAGGCTCGGTTTTAACGTTTCTCCGCCAGGCTGCCACTTTGCCGGACATACTTCATCACCATGCTTAGCTACAAACTGTAATGCCTGCACCTTCCTTAAAAGCTCCTCGGCATTTCTTCCCACGTTACCGGCGCTGATTTCATATGCCGCAATTTTTCCCTCGGGATTGATAATGAATGTGCCTCTCTCCGCCTGTCCGTCTTTTTCTATCAAAACATCAAAATCAATGCACAGCGCATGAGTTGGATCTGCAAGCATCGGGTACTGCAGCTTTTTAATTCGCTCTGACGCATCCTTCCAAGCCTTATGAACAAAGTGCGAGTCTGTGGATACCGCATAAATCTCACAACCCAGCGCCTGAAATTCCTGATATTTTTCCTGCAAATCCTCAAGCTCTGTCGGGCAGACAAAGGTAAAATCCGCGGGATAAAAGAAAAATACCGCCCATTTTCCCAAAATATCATTTTTGGTTACCGTTGTAAAATTGTCCTTATGAAATGCATTGACTGTAAAATCACCTATTTCCTTTAAAATCATTGACATAAATCCTATTCTCCTTTTCAACATGTGTCCTCTGTGTAATCTTGTACACAATTTTACAAGATATCAAGAGGATATATAAATAGACTTTGTAAAAATAAGGATTTTATGCATTGATTTTGTGTAACTTTTCTCTTTATACAACCGTTTCTAAGCAACCGTCATAAATGTGTTTTTGTATTCCAAAATGCTCTGTTTCTATTCCAATGGCATGACAATTGTTTACATAAATTGTTTAAAATATTCTATTATTTTGATAAATAGCAATTTTTTCAGTAAATTTTTCAAAAAAATTACACGAATATTATTGATTATCTGATAAAAATGCGATAACATATATTATAGAATATGTATTGTACCAATTTTTATAAAATTCAAGGGGGAACTGAGTGTGGAAGGTTTGAAGAATATCATGGAAGATGACGTGGCACGCCAGCTTGATATGCTGCTGCCCACCATGCCGAATATATGCAGTTGCGACATCTGCAGGTCAGATATGGCAGCCTATGCGCTCAACCGTTTAAAGCCGAATTATGTGCGTTCAAACAAGGGAGAGCTTTTTCATAAAGTAAATACCTCGTCCACACAGGCGAAAACCGACCTGATGACTGCGGTCATCACTGCAATCAATACAATCGGTGCACGCCCCAGCCATAACTAACTGCAAACGTTTTCAAAAGGATTAATCCATTCCTCATGAATTAATCCTTTTTCTTTTTCCGCTATATTTCCCACTAAAGATGCTTCGCACAAATATCATTCAGACAACACCGATCGCAATACGGTTTCGTGCGTGCCGTACAGACCTCACGCCCATGATCCACAAGCCTGTGGCAGAAATCACTGCCCTCCTCGGGCGGAATAATCTCCCACAATGCCATTTCCACCTTCTTCGGCTCCTTAATCCCGTCAACAAGGCCGACACGGTTCGTAAGGCGAATACAGTGTGTATCCGTCACAATCGCAGGCTTTCCAAACACGTCCCCCATAATCAGGTTTGCGCTCTTTCTGCCCACACCAGGCAGCTCCAAAAGCTTCTCGAAATCATCAGGAACCTTATCATCATACTTTTCGTGCAGCATCTGCATACACGCACTGATGTCGCGCGCCTTGCTGTGTCCAAGACCGCAGGGCTTTACAATCTCCTCAATCTCCGACACTTCTGCCGCCGCCAAAGCCGCAACCGTCGGAAATTTCTCATACAAACCCTGAACCACCACATTGACGCGCGCGTCCGTACACTGCGCCGCAAGCCGCACGCTCACCAAAAGCTTCCAAGCCTCATTATAATCCAGCGTACAGTCGGAATGCGGATATTCCTGTTTCAGACGCGCAATCACTTCCAATGCAAGTGCTTTCTTTTCCTTTGTCTTTTTACTTTCCTTCATCAATACGCTCCATACGGTCTGCTAATTGCAGACCGTTTTGATAAAAAATTATCAATCTGCTGTTTTTTCGTCATTTGCCGTTATTGCAATCCCAAGCTCCTCAAGCTGAACCGCATCTACCACATTCGGCGCATCTGTCATCAGACATGACGCATCTTTCACTTTCGGGAACGCTATCACCTCGCGGATAGAATCCGCCTTTGCCATTAACATCACCATACGATCCAGTCCGAATGCAAGACCTGCGTGAGGCGGAACACCATACTTGAACGCATTTAACAAAAATCCAAAGCGCTCATTTGCCGTTTCCTTGGAAAGCCCAATCATTTCAAACATCTTCTCCTGAATATCATTTTGGAAAATACGCACACTCCCGCCGCCAAGTTCCGTTCCGTTTAACACAATATCATATGCCTTTGCACGCACTTTGCCCGGATCTGTATCAAGCAGCTCCAAGTCTTCCTCCATCGGCATCGTAAACGGGTGATGCATCGCCACATAACGATTTTCTTCCTCGCTCCACTCAAGCAGCGGGAACTCCGTTACCCAAAGGAAGTTATACTGATTTTTGTCAAGCAGCTCCAAATTTCTTGCAATTTCAAGACGCAGGTTTCCAAGCACGTCCCAGACAACCTTATTCTTGTCCGCCGCAAACAAAAGCAAATCGCCATTCTCACCGTCCATTGATTTTACAAGCGCTGCCATTTCCTCCGCTGTCATAAACTTCGCAAAAGAGGATTTTAAAGTTCCATCCGGCTGAATTGCAATATAAGCAAGTCCCTTTGCGCCAAATCCTTTCGCAAACTCGACGAGGGCATCAATCTTCTTTCTCGGCATCTCGCCCTGTCCCTTTGCATTGATACCGCGCACAGAACCGCCGCTTTCAAGCGCACCTGTAAACACACCAAAACCGCAGCCTTTCACAACTTCGCTCACATTCACAAGCTCCATTCCAAAACGCGTATCCGGCTTGTCTGAACCGTATCTGTCCATCGCTTCCTGCCATGTCATCCTCTGAATCGGGAGCGCAATATCAATTCCTACCGTATCTTTAAATACATATTTTAACAATCTCTCATTGACTTCAATGACATCATCCACATCAACAAAGGAAAGCTCCATATCCACCTGCGTAAACTCAGGCTGTCTGTCCGCACGCAAATCCTCATCACGAAAGCACTTTGCAATTTGAAAATACCGATCGTATCCGGAGCACATCAAAAGCTGCTTAAAAAGCTGCGGCGACTGCGGGAGCGCATAAAAGCTTCCCTGATGGATACGGCTTGGCACAAGATAATCTCTTGCTCCCTCCGGCGTTGATTTATTTAAAATCGGCGTTTCGATTTCCAAAAAGCCTTCGTTCGTCATAAACTCTCGAATTTTAGCGGTAACACGACTTCTCATCATAATCTTTTCCTGCAAATCAGGTCTTCTTAGATCAAGATAACGATATTTCAGCCGAAGCTCCTCCTTTGTCTTGGAATCCGCCTCAATGGGAAACGGCGGTGTTTCCGACTCGGATAAAATGCGAAGCTGTGTCGCCCGGATTTCAATATCTCCGGTCTTCATCGCAGTGTTAGTATTGCCTTCGCGCTTTTCCACCTTGCCCACAACCGCTATCACAAACTCACTTCTTAAAGACTCTGCCTTTGCAAAATTCTCCGCATCGACCGCACGACTTAAATCTGCCCCCTGCTCAAAAATAATCTGTAAAATACCGCTTCTGTCCCGAAGGTCCACAAAAATAATTCCGCCCTTGTTTCTGTTTTTCTGTACCCAGCCCATGACGGTGACTTCTTCACCGACATTTGCAGCCGAAAGCTCTGTACATCTGTGGGTTCTCTTTAACCCCTTCATTGATTCTGCCATAATCCTAACCTCTTTTTATCAGTTTTTTAATCCTTCTTTATAAAAATCCAGAAACTCCTCATAGCCCTCCGCCATAAGCTGTTCCTTTTGGAATTTCTTGTTTTTATTCATACGCGCCACAAGCACCTGCGCACCGCTTTGCCGCTCTTTCTGAGCCTGTGCAATCACATTGCAGAGCGCTTCACCCGAAATGCCCTTTTCTACAAGATACGCCTTCTTTTTGCTCTGACCCGGAACCTTAAATCCGTTCTCTGTCAGTATTAAAATAATTCTCTCAAAACCGATTGAAAATCCGCAGGCAGGAACATCTTTCCCTGTGAATCTGCCAATCATTTTATCATAGCGTCCGCCGCCTCCGCAGCTTCCGCCAAATTCCGGCATGGCAATCTCGAAAATCGTTCCCGTATAATAAGACATTCCCCGCACCAGTGTCGGATCAAACACAAGATGGAAGCAGTCGCTCTTCGTGGCATTTACGCTCTCAATAATCTCACGAAAACTTGCTTTCATGTCCTCTTCAAGATAATCCGTCAATTTTTCTTCTATAAACTTCAGCGTATCGTCCGACGCATTCATGTCCCGAAACAGGGATAAATATTTATCAATATTTTCCTGCGGATATCCGTCCGCAAGCAGCTCTTTTTCCACACCTTCAAGACCGATTTTATCCATCTTGTCAAGCGTAATAAAAATATTGTCGTAGTTCTCCTGCGCAAAACCGCTGTATGCCGCCATTGCCTTTAAAATTCTTCTGTCATTGATGCGGATTTCAAAATTTTTAAAACCGATTTTTTCAAGTGTTGTCGTTGTTGCCAAAATCAACTCAATCTCAGCAAGGTTTGACGCATCTCCAAGAATATCAATATCGCACTGCATAAACTGGCGGTATCTGCCCTTCTGTGGTTTGTCCGCCCTCCAGACATTTCCCATCTGCAGGGCTTTAAACGGTGCGGGCAGCTCATTTGCATGGCTGGAATAATACCGCGCAAGCGGCACTGTCAAATCATAGCGCATACCAAAGTCAACGACATCCGCTTCCTCTTTTGCCGTTTCCAAATTCAGCTTTTCACCCCTTTTGAGCACCTTAAAAATAAGTTTCTCATTCTCTCCACCCTGCTTGCTGCTTAAATTTTCGATATTTTCCATGCAGGGCGTTTCGATAGAAGTAAATCCGAATTTGCCATAGGTTTCCTTAATCACGCCAATGACATAGTCCCGAATCTGCATCTCCTCGGGCAGAATATCCTTCATGCCTGTCACAGGCTTTTTATTTAATGCCATAAATGTACCTCATTTCCAAATTTGTAATTGCTTACAACAATTCTCTCTTATGCATTTTTTGTTCGAGCAATTTACCATCAACGATTTTACTATGTTTAGACAATATTTTCAAGTATTATCTAAGCCTCCATTACAACACGAAATTACAACATCAATCACACCCAAAATTGCGCACACTGCCCTTTGCCCAAGGACTCCCCACGTCGCAACGTCCATGATGATATGCAGTGCTGATTGTCCCTTCCTCCTGCTCATCGGATACTTCAACCTTAATACGGCTAACTCCGCCCGAGGTCTTTTCGTCAAGAATCTTAACCACATCCTCAATTTCCCTCTTCTGCTGTTCCTTCTTCTTCTGCGCAAGCTCGTCCATATCCTCTAACCCGCTAAATACTGCCATGTCTGTCAATCCTCCTATTTCTAAATCTTATTCTCCTCTATTCCAGTTTTCCTCCGGAATCGTAATCATATATCCATCTCCAAATGCCACTTCATTCTTCAAATCGCCGATAGTATAACTGTCATACACCAAAAGAACCATTCTGATTGCATCTTTTGGTATGTTGTATATCAATTTTCCTTTTATGTCTTCTCCTTCCACTGCGAGCCACACATCGCCTAATTGTCCTTCCGCAAGCCCTTCCTCCAACGGATAAATTTTCTCGTAGTCCTCCTCACTGTCAGCTTTCACAGAATCTCCCAAAAAACAGACCATGAGGAATTCCTGCGCATACATATTGATGACCTTTTCGTCCCCCCAAGCCGTAATGGTGACATCAAGAGTCATAAACTCCCGACCGCTTTCTGCCGTTACACCGCCAACTGAATCCGTAAACATAACTCTGTCAAGTTGCAAGTCATAAAACATTGTGCTGATTTTGTCTTCCCGTTCAAACAAATGGACATCACCAACAGGGACCTCTACCTCCGATGCATCACGATCCACTGCTAACTGTGTATCGGGAACATCTTCTTCAGAAAGTTCTGTTTGAAAGAGTTCTGCTTCGAAAACCGGAATATTGGAATCCTTTTCTTCCATTTCCGATAAACGGCTATCTTGGGAGATGCTGGTACATCCTATATTCAAATAAATTAACACCGCCGTCACAACCGATAATCCCACGATTGTCCCCAGACTCTTTCTCTTGAATTCCATGTTATCCCCCCTGCGTGAATTAATAATTTAACAAAACTGACAGCTTATGATATCTGTACATCTTCCTCTGTAATCCTGATAAACTTTCTTCCATCAAAAGCACTTATCAAAGCAGCTCCAGACATCTTATTGCATCGGGCATACTCCAGCATAATAACAGTTTCAATGGCGTGTATAGCCTGTTTATCTAATTTATCTATAATATCATCATATATTAGCTCAGAAATATCAGACAGCTTATTATCTCTTCCGGTATTGACATTTGTACCAAATAACATATACGGGAAAATACCTGTTTCACGAATAATATTTTTCGTTTGTTCATTATTATCAAAAATAAGAATTAATGATAAATATGTTCCCCAAGACATAGGTCTCTTTCTCGTCTCTAACGCGGAATATGTCTGTCTGGAAATACCAAGCAGTCCACTTAAATCCTCTTGCGAAAGCCCCAGTTTTGTGCGCAAAATTATCAACTCTTCTGTCAATTGTTCAATTAACAGTTCTTTTGCTTTTTCTGTTATATTAAAATTCATATTAATTTTTGCCATCTAAATCACCCACAAAAACACAATCACTTCCAAATTCATTCCAATAGTTTGTTGATTTCAGTTTATCCCATGTCACACTTTTTGTCAATGTGTCAAAATTAACTGCATTTATATGTTCTTATATGTCAAACAATTTGACATTTTTGTATTAATAAAGTAAAATATATTAAGTCTTATATATTTTCGTTCTATTTTTGAGAGGACTGATAATATGATTCATTTACCCATGAATACATCTAAACCGTTGGATAAACATACAGTTTTATCAATAAACCAACAATTTATACAAGGACCCAAAGATTCACAAAATATTCAATCAATAAACAATGAAAAAGCTTTATCTGGTACAAAAGCAAATTCATCACAATCAGGCACTCCCTTGGTAAACACTCCAAGCCCGGATATTACAAATGCTCATTTTACAAACAAACCATGCCCGCCCTTGTTAAAACCAGTGCAAAAAGGGCAAAAAATCCCTCTTGAAAACGAAACAAAACTTAGTAAAATAAGGGCACATGTTGGCTGGAATGTAACCAATGATAACTGCGATGCAGATGTTTCTGCATTTCTTCTTAATAATACCGGAAAGGTAATTGGAGATTCATGGTTTGTTTTTTATGGTCAGGAAACCAGTCCTGATGGAAGCACATCTTTTTCTGTTGACAATGGTACTGACAGGGAAATTATTTCCATTGACTTTGACAAAATAAATCCTAACGTTTCCAAAATAGTATTTGTTCTTACAATAAACGAGGCTTTGGAGAAACATCTAAATTTTAGTATGTTAAAAGATGTTTACATAAGAATTATGGACTCCGTTTCCGCGAATGAACTTGTGAGCTTTAAAATTAACGACTACTATTCCAATATCACTTCTATGATGATAGGTGAAATATATTCTCATAACGGACTATGGAAATTTAACGCCATTGGCAACGGTGTGGCAAGAGATTTAGCTGGTTTATGTGCACTTTATGGTGTACAAACAGTATGAATGATAAGGAGAGACCAATATGCTAAAGTTCGAAACAGTAAATGAGTTAACGCTAAAAGTTACTTGTACCGGAAATGATGTATTATTTGCCAAAGCAGGTGCCTTTATTGCAGGAGAAAATGCCGGGGAAAAGAATTACAAATTTGAAAAAGTACTTTTAGGTCCGCAAAATCGTCCCGGACAAGCTCTTTTAGGTCAACTGGCAAGAAGGTTAGCCGGAGAAAACCTTCCTCTTATGAAAGTGAATCTAAACGGGAACTCAATTACATATTATGCAAATTATGGACAACATGTTGTAATTTATCATCTTGAACAAGGAGAAACAGTCTCCGTAGAATCAGAAAACATTTTAGCATTTACACAGGACTGTGATTATAGTGTAAGATTCATCGGAGTCGGCGTACTTTCTCAAAAAGGACTTGCAACTTCAACACTTACAGCTAAAGGCAGCAATGCATATGTTGCAGTTTTATCAGATGGCAATCCAATTGTACTCAGTAATGTAAATGCGAACAATACCATTGCCGTAGATCCCGACGCAGTCATATGCTGGATCGGAAACGGGCATTGTGATCCACAGGTCACTGCTGATGTTTCATGGAAAACATTCATAGGCCAAGCCTCTGGTGAATCCTACCAGTTTGAATGGCATGGCGGGGCAAATGTGACCGTAATTATTCAGCCGTCTGAAAGAAGCGGCGGAATAAGAGTCGGAATAGATTAACAGAATGGAGGATTTAGTGTGAAAAATACTTCTAAGGCAGCAAAAGACACTACCTAAGAAGTATTAAGTTTCACACAGGAAAAACGCAAAGGACAGCGTTTTTCATTCCTATTTGAGCCGCCAAGGGCGGAATGGAGATTTATATGGAACTTATAAGAGGAATGCGTGATAAACTTAGTAAATCTATCAATACCAGCTCGGATATGATTATTGATATGTCTGTTGCTGGTCCGGCAGTATATGACTTTTGCTGCTTTGGAGTTGATTCAGCAGGAAAGCTCTCTGATAACAGATACATGATTTTTTATAATCAGATTTCATCTCCTAATGGTGAAATTTCTTTTCAGTCTGACAACAACGCAGCAAAATTTAATTTAACCCTTTCAAAACTCCCTGACCCTGTTGTAAAACTCATCTTTACTGTGAGTATAGATGGAAATGGTACAATGGGCGAAATTTTGAAACATAATTTTTCGTTATCCCAAAACGGAATACCGCAATTTACAATGAATCTTACCGGCTCTGATTTCAAACAGGAAAAGGCAATTATTTCTGTAGAACTCTACTGGAAAGGCGAATGGAGAATTTCAGCAACCGCTAATGGATTTAATGGCGGATTATCCACATTATTATCTGCATATGGCGGCACTGAAACCCAAAGTCCATCTTCCGCTGCACAGTCAGAACCTGCTCCTTCTCCGGTTGATACGCCCTCAAAGCCTGAACTGCAGCCCATAAGTAAAACACCGTCCAACCAAAAAGTTTCTCTAAAAAAGACAGAAGAACAATTAACGCAGGAAATGCTGGGCAAAATTAATCTGTCAAAAGACAAGGTTACTCAGAACATTTATTTATGCTTCCGAGAGTTTTTTGCATTCTCCTAAGAAAAAGTCTGAAAAAATGCATTCTTCTTTTGGTTCCATTACATCAAAGTCAACAAGAAAGCTATCTTTAAATCCGTAAGGAGCCATACCTATATCTGCAGCTTTCAACATCGAAATATCAAACGCACTATCTCCTGCGGCAATGGAACGATCAGATTTCATATAATTGCCAAAACGCTTTATTGCATTTCCTTTACTAAGGTTTACAGGAACAACATAAACTTTCGTTCCATTATGAAAAACTTCTACTTTTTTAATGTCAAGTTTACGTTTCAAGTCCTCTACCACTTTTTCAGGATTATCACATTTCGTAAAAAGAAAAAGATTTTCGATAAACCGGAGATCAAATGTACGTCTCTTATCTCTATAAAGTAAGCTCATAGCAAATTCCAATTCATCTTTGCTTTCGGAAACAGAACGCAATGAGTCCGAATACCAGTTTTCATCTCTTACACCATCTACAAGGAGAACCCCTCCATTACAAACAAGGGCATATTTAAAATCACCTACTCCCAACTGAATGCGGTTATACTGTTCTATTGTTCTTGTCGATGTCGGAATGATGAGCATTTTATCCTTAATATCTTTTAATAATCTATATGTGTTCTCTGTTATAAAGGATATTTCACGCCCATGATATACTTCAACACTTCTTTTCATTGCTCCAATATCATGTTTATATGAATATATGATTGTATTATCTAAGTCCGAAAACAATGTAATCATATTCAACTCCAAAAAATCGTGGTACAGCACTTACATTACACTGTACCACATTCAAGTATTTTTGTTCAATTTCTATCTGCTTACAATGGCTTTTCTAACAAGATCCACCGGAATAATCAGAAGTGCCAACGCCATAGAAACCAACAATGCCCTAACATCAAGCATCATAGTGCCAAATACACTGCCGCCAACCTCAATAATAATTGTCTGAAGAACAAAAATTGCCCCCATAACAAAGATAAAGTTCTTGTTTTCTCCAATATGCTCAAACAAATTATATCGTTCCGATCTCGTGTTTAAGCTGTTTAATATAATTGAATAAATGAAGAAAGCAAACATGAATGTTTTTTTATACAGTTCCGGATCAGCACAACCGTCAGGCGTTACAAAGCTTGTAATTCCTGCTATATTTTCAAGTATCAGAATAGATCCTAAAGTAATGAAAACCGAGCTTGTACCAATCGCAGATTTTATATACGCAGTCAAAATATTATCCGTTCTCTTAGAAGGCTGGTCTTTCATATATCTGTCAAGAATTGGCTCCCCGCCAAATGCCATTGCTGCAAGCGTATCCATAATAAGATTTATCCATAAAATCTGAACAATAGAAAACGGCTCAGTCCAGCCAAGAATGGGCGCAATAATATTCATTAACAATGTACTTATATTAACCGTCAACTGGAAAATCAGAAATTTTCCAACAGATTTCGCCATTGTTCTGCTGTTCAATACACAGTCTTTGATAGATGTTAAACTATTGTTTAGAATAACAACATCTCCCGCCTCCTGCGCTACAGCAGTGCCATCACCCATTGCAAATCCTATATCCGCCTGTTTCAGGGCGGGTGCATCATTCACACCATCCCCAGTCATACCACACACGTTATCAAGCTGCTGTGAAATAGAAACTAATCTCTTCTTATCAAGTGGTTTTGCCCTGCTCACTACCCGCAAACTAGGGAGAATCTTCTTAAGTTCATCATCAGACATTTTCTCAAGCTGTTCATGCGTCAGTACTACGTCTTTTTCCTCATCTTTCAGAATTCCCGCTTCTTTTGCAATCGCCATTGCAGTTTCTTCTGCATCACCTGTAACCATTACAACCTGTATTCCGGCGTGATTCAGTATTTCCACTGTTTCAATTGCATCCGTTCTAACATTATCTCTTAAGCACAAAACTGCCATTAAGACTGTTTTTGTCCCCTCAATCTTCGCCACAGTCAAAAGCTTCATCGTTCTCTTCGCCTGTGCTGCCATCTGTTCTTGTAGGTTTTTCTTGTCAGCGGCAGTAAACTCTCTTTCTTCGCTTTCAGAAAAAGAATAATGCGTAACTTCATCAATAATATTCTCAGTAGCACCTTTCCAATATACAACCCCTGAATTTAATTCTACTGTTGCACATTTTTTCTCTGAATCAAATCCGCTAATCTCTTTCACCTTGTCCAAAGCATTTTTAGAATCATTGTACCCATTCTCAAGGGCATAGGCCAAAAGCGCTCTGTCCATGTTGTTACTGCCAATAGGCTTCCCTTCAGAAATCTTCGCCAGATTATTAAGCGTAATTGCTTCAATAAATTCCGTACTTTGTATAGAATCGACAATCTTTCCATCTCCGGTAATAAATTCCACCAAAGAAAGATTTCCTTGTGTAATGGTTCCTGTCTTATCACTAAACAGCACATTCATATATGCCGAATCAGAAAAGGCCGCCTTATGACTTACAAGAATATTCTTCTTATACATTGATTCCGTATTCATTGACTGAACCAGGCTGTTCATCATTGGCAAACCTTCCGGAACTGCCATAATAACAATAGATGCCATAAGCATCACTGCTTCAGCAATCAATAAAAGCACGGAAACAACCGTAATCATTTCATTATTTCTTACCAGTGTTAAAACAACATGCAAAATTCCGGCGATAGCCGCTGCGGAAACTCCAAGCTTTCCTATACCAGCCGCTACAACCTCTAATTTCAAGCTTGAGGTATCTTTTCTTTCTTCCTCCTCGTCATCATCCGTTAAAGCTTTATTAATCTTTCCAAGTTCTGATTCATCGCCGATTACTGTTGCAATCATATACCCTTCACCGGAGGTAACAACAGATCCCATAAATACTTTACACGGCGAAGAATAGTCTGTCGATTCCGCTTCATCCATATTAAATGCAGCTGTTTTATTTTCATCTCTTGACTCACCATTTAATGCTGCTTGCGAAACCTTAATATTTCCCTCGAAAAGAACACCATCTACAGGAACTTTATCCCCTGCCTGAATGAGAACGGTATCTCCCTTAACAATTTCACTTGTCAGAATGTTCAAAAGCTTCCCATTTCGCATCACTTTTGCAAAAGTCTTGTTATACTCCTCCTGCAAAGCTTCACTTCTTGATGTGTTTCTGTATTCAGAAAGAGTACTAAAGCCAGTTGCAAGTGCAATAGCCAGAATAATGCTGATTATTTCTACAATATCATTTTCACCCGCAAGTGCCGGCACAAAAGCACCTAAAACAGCAATGGCAATTTTCATTACCAATGCTGCACAAAGTACTTTAATCCAAATGTCATTAAATGCACCAATAAACATTGACCATAAGGACTCAGATTCTTTTTTAGCCAACTCATTTGTTCCATACTTTGACTTACTCTCATTGACCTGTGACTCTGATAACCCTCTCATCCGTTCTTCTCTATTTATGCTGCTCATACAGAAATTATAACCTCCTTTTTAATGTTTAACCGTAAAAGAGGAACCACAGTCTGGTAGCTCCTCTTCTCTTTTAGAAATATAATAAATCAGGTATATCTTCTGCTGAGCTGTTCAAGTCCTGGATCATTTGTTCCTTGTCCAACGGCACTGAACTTCCATTCACCATTATATCTATATACCTCACCAAAAATCATTGCTGTCATATCAGAATAATTTTCTGTCAAATTATATCGGCACATCTCATTATTATTTCTCGCATCTACTAAACGAATAAATGCATTCTGAATAAGCCCAAAATGCTGCTTTCTCTTAACAGCCTGATAAATATTAACAACAATAACTATTTTATCATAGTCTGCCGGAACGGATGAAAGATCAATTGCAATCTGTTCATCATCCCCCTCGCCAGCCCCAGTGAGATTATCACCCATATGTTGTATTGAGCCGGATTTATGCCGGAGATTGCCAAAATATACTAAGTCTGCTTTGTCAACAAATTTACCGTTCTTTAATAAAATTGCAGATGCATCACAATCAATTGTACCGGAACCACCGCCAAACGACTGCTGAACTTCATCCCAACCAAGTCCCACAACAATCTTTGCTAAACCGGCATTATCTTTTGACAAACTGACTTTTTGTCCCTTTTGTAAACTGATTGACATATTCTACTCTCCTATTTTCTTCCAGCCATCCAATTTAGTCCCCAATGAAAAGCCTGATCCATATATTGATGTCCTGCGTAAAACTGCACAATTTTTTCAACACTAAATGTCTGATCATTTTGATTTTCAAACAATGCTAATCCACACATTCTGTTGGCAGAATTATACGTATCCATTTTTACAATAAGATCTTCTGCGCCGGGATACTTTATTGTTACCGTGGCATCAGCCTGCTGCCAATTTGCAACACCATCATAAATAAACGTATATACTAAGATTCTCCTGATCTCGGAAATCTTATTCCCATTGATTCGAAGGTTTTCTCCTGCCGCTGCTGCACCAGTTCTGTCATCTCCGTCTAAGGCTACAAATGGCGCCTGATTCAGGGATCCAAACGCATTTCCCAGTGCCTGAACAGCACCCTTACGCCCATCTTTTAATTCATAAAGACATCCTAAATCCAAATCAATCCCCTGACTACTACTGCCAAGCAACCCGGATAAAAAGCCTTGTTTAACAGGTGTTGCGTTCCAATTAAGATTAATAAGAATCTCACCAAGTCCTTCTGAAGATTTCTTTTCAAGGCTTACTTTTTGACCTTTTTGTAAATTAATAGCCATTATTCTCCTCCTATTATTCTACATCTACACCATAATTATTACATAAAGCAGCCAGCCCTCCCTGATAACCGCTTCCAATTGCATTGAACTTCCATTCATCGCCATTCTTGTATAGTTCTCCAAAAACAGCCGCTGTTTCTATAGAAAAATCCTCACCCAGATCATATCTAAGCATCTCCTCGCTAGTATCCTCATTATAAATTCTTACAAACGCATTGTTAACTTGTCCAAAATTCTGATGTCTTGTTTCAGCATCATAAATCGTAACAGTAAATGCAATCTTTGTAATATTTGCAGGAATCTTGGATAAATCAATTTTGATTTGCTCATCGTCTCCATCACCAACTCCTGTCAAATTATCTCCCAAATGCTGTACTGATCCTGAAGAATGCATAAGGTTTCCATAATAAATAAAATCATTTTGATCTGATACCTTGCCTGCATCAGTTAAAAGAAACGCCGCTGCATCTAAGTCAAATTTGCCGCCAGTATCAAAACCATTTACATCCCATCCAAGTCCTACAACAACTTTAGTAAGACCGGGATTCCCTTTTGTCAGACTAACTTTTTGGCCCTTCTGTAAACTTACTGACATATGATACCTCCTATGCTACCTGAATTCCATAATGGCCACAAAGAGCAGCAAGACCGCCCTGGAATCCGCTTCCAATTGCATTGAACTTCCATTCTCCATTATTTCTATATAACTCGCCAACAACAACGGCAGTTTCAATAGAAAAATCTTCCCCAAGATCATATCGAATCAGTTCTGTTCCATTAGACTCGTCAACAAGCCTGATGAACGCATTGGAAACCTGACCAAAGTTCTGATGCCTTGCTTCCGCTTCATAAATTGTTACTGTAAACGCAATTTTTTCAATATTGGCAGGAACCTTTGAAAGATCAATCTGAATCTGTTCATCATCTCCCTCGCCATCACCCGTAAGATTATCTCCCATATGATTTACAGCACCACTGGAATGTGTCAGGTTTCCATAGAATACAAATTCCTTATCAGTTGGACACTTTCCAGCTGCATCAATCAAAAACGCAGCTGCATCAAGGTCGAAACTATCGCCTGAATCAAATGCATTTACGTCCCATCCAAGTCCTACCATAATGTTCTTCAGTCCCGGATTTCCCTTTGTTAAATCTACTTTCTGTCCTTTTGCTAAATTAATTGGCATTTTTTTCCCTCCTAAATTAAAATTTATATTGTTGTTACCAATAACTCACTTTTTTGCGGGCGGCATATGATACTGTTTGTTGAACTCCATCTTAATTGCTTCAAGTCTTGCCTGGTCTTCAACACGTTTCTTTCTTGCATCCTCTTGAATTCTCTTTGTTTCTTCAATGCCGCTTGTGATCGTTCTCCATGTTTTCTCAAGCGTTTCAATCTGGATAGAGCTCCCAGACGCAAGTTTTGCAGTTGTATTTGATACCTTAACCGTATTCTGCGCATTTTTAATAAGCATTTCATTTGTTTTCTTATCAAGCGCAGCCATTGATTCCGCCTGAATTCTCTGTCTTTTAAGCAAAATTGCCTGAGCAAGAGCTTGTTTGAATACCGGAAGTGTTACAATAAATGCAGAATTAATTTTTCTGACAAGATTGTAATTTGAAAACTCCATTGTCTTAATCATCGGAATTGACTGCATTGCAACATTCTCAGCAGTTCTAAGATCCTGTGTTCTCTGCTCCATCATCATCAGAGCCTGATTGAGACTTGTAAGTTCAAATTGAATCGACTGGTCACCGGTTTTTT
Organism: uncultured Lachnospiraceae bacterium; assembly: GCA_910577115.1. GTDB lineage: Bacteria > Bacillota > Clostridia > Lachnospirales > Lachnospiraceae > COE1. Next base: position 16,701 of record CAJTMC010000023.1, on the reverse strand, counting down.
CCATATCTTCCTGTCTCTGCGCAATATAAGCTTCTATTTCTTTACAGGCCTGCTCTCCTGCTAAAATATACTTGACAAGCTCATGATAAAAATTAACATTTGCATCAAACATAGTAGCTAACTTTCTGTTAGACTGTTTGATTTCCGATTCATACCCCTTGAGCTGAACATAAATCTTGTCCACTTCCTCACCCATAGTGTGGTATTTTGCAAGAATCTTATCCAACTGTTTCTTTAAGTTGCCGAATAGTTTTTCAAACAATCCCGGATTATCTTTGATTTCTTCAATATCAAACTGATCCATGATTTTTGCCAGTGTTTTCAGCATTTCACTGGTATCATCCAGCTGTGACATATTCATACTGTTCAGAACAACATCTGAGGCTTTCGAAATCTCTTCTGCCACCTCTGCTCCGAACGATACAATCGTATCAAGATTATTAATCTCAATTGTACTAACAATCCGATCAACCTCTTCCGAATTCACAAGCTCAGAATTCATCTGCTGTCTGTCTGCAACGATATCATACTGCTCTACCACGACAATTTCTTCTTTTGTACCAGGCAAATCGGCAGTCGCTGGCATCGCTGTAGTTGCTGACTTACTAAAGTCAAGTCCCATATCAATTACCTCTCTTAAAAATTTTATCACGCCATGTAGGACGTGTACTGTTTAACGGAACTGCATTCAAATCAGGAATTTGCAAATCATACTTATATTCCCCTATCTGATGTTCTTCCATTATTTTTTCGTTAAAATGCCTTTCAATACTTTGATACCCCGTGGGAACAAAGAATATTATGTCAAATCCTATTAGATTTAGAAAAGCAATTAATACAGAATCCTCCAATGAAATAACCGTTTCCGTTGTATTTATATATATCAGCTTAGGATTCTTTTTGGTAAAATCAAATTTTTGAACCAGTCTTAAAATTTCTTTTGGCATATTAAGCACCTGTGCAATAACAGCATACTCTGTGCCATTCTCCCCTATTCCTTTAATCAACTTTTGGTCTATTAAAGTTTGAAGTTTATCCAACATAAAATCCTGCATATCTTCTCTAAGTATTCCATATGGATAACTTGGATGATTTTTTATCTTGCTTTTTTGCAATTTGCCGTTTTTAAAAAAAACAGATGAAAAAGCCTTCATAGGATTAGGCGCCGTCGATTGAATATATGGCACACTTTTAATTACGATTGCGTCCTCGGTAATAAGTTCCTTTATCGATGCCCAATAAGGAGTCATCGCACCATCCTTTACTCCGGAAATCTTAGCAAAAATTACCGGAATATTGGCGACTCCGTCAACTGTACTAAAACCAGGCCGATACTTTAATTCCTGATTCCAAAGTATTTTTATTTCTTCATACATCGTTTGAAGATTGATTATATTCGCTTTTCCATACTGCTGATTGCGATATATACCACTATCCTGATACATTAATGTATCAAGCTCTCTTTCGGCATGGTATGCAACAGTTCCCATTTTCACCTGAGAGCGTTCTTCCGGAAATCTGTTTAATACCAGACTCTCCGTATAATTTACCTCATAAAGCAGATTATCACTCAGGCAGCACTTGATATTCAAGTTCGGGCAGAGAATCAACACATCTATCGGCAATCTTCCCAAAAATCTCATGAACATTGCTTCACTATCGTTCCTGCATCCGCCCATATATATAAAACACCCAATCTCCGGCATTTTCCAATTTGAAAACAACTGTGACATGTAACGCTTCAACCAGCATATCAAATACACAGCTTTGTTTGTGAGCTTGTTTAAATTACCGCCGTCTTTTCGGGACTCAGATAATACAACGTCAACAAAAGCTTTATTCATAATACGCTGTAATTCAATATTCGCCGTATATTTAATATTGTTTGCAAGATCAAGAATCATTTGTTCCTGCTTTGTATAACTGCCACGTTTTATTCCGGCAATTTCTTCAGGTGTCGGTTTTGGAATTTCTTCATTTACAATGACCAATTTTCTCTTGGCATTTCTCAACTCCTGCTGTAACTGAAAAAGCGTGTTCGTATAAATAAGTTTATCTTCCGCACCATTAATCCTGCAATAACAGTTATAGAAGAAGTTTGGATCCTTTCCGCGAATTGTAACGCTTTCCCGAATGTCATCTAATCCTTTGCCCTTTATCCATGCATTCGTACAATTACTAATGCCGGGACGGACTCCATAAAGTCTCTCATTATTCAACTCCTTCTGAAGTTCATCACGTACCTTTTTTAATGAATAATCCTGCGGAAATGCCTGCATTCCATCTATTTGGAGATTGTCAGAAAGTGTTGACATCGGGTCCGCTTTCAAATATCCCTGATCTCCATGATACTGTAGCAATACAACATCGCATCCGGCGTTAGAAAGTATGGAAATCAACATCAATTCGTAGTTACTAATATCCCCCTCATATAATATTTTAGGGATATTATTCTCACCCAGCTGGTTAACAATTCTTTCAAACTTGTAATATAGCCAACACATGAATTTTATATATGCATTTTTCACCATGTTCTCCGTTTTCCCTGCTTTTTGCATGGAATCCAGTGACCCATATATAGAATCTGCGACATTCTGCCTTTGGAAATCATTCATTCTGGGAAGCCATTTTTTTAAATCGGAAGTAATAAATCCCAAATCCATTTGAAAATTCATTCCCATAATCTCGCCATAATATGCAAGATTCTTCTCATCCGGATTAGGAATCCTCCCCTCAATTACAACGCCGTTCTTTCTTGCGACATCATAATATTTTTTAATGAATTGCCTGATTTCTTCTGAATATCCATTAATACGATAAAAATATACGCCTTTATTTTGTCTGCTGTTTAGCTCAACAAAATAGTCGCCAAGGTTTCGAATTTTTTTATGTTCCAGCATAGACCATTTTCACCTTCAATATCAATACCTGTTCATTTTATTTTTGTTCATTACAAAACCTAAGCTCGAACCAACTAAACCTCCTACAATATGTGTAAGATTAGATACATTATCTTGGATAAAAAGCCCTTCGTATATCTGTTGACCAATATAGATTATAGCTACCAGAATAAACGTAACTGGTATTTTCCCCTCTTTGAAACTGGTAAATGATGACAATAAAATCAATGCAAAGACAACACCGCTTGCACCAAGCAGCTGCACATGCGGGAAAAAAATAAAATTTATTATTCCGGTAACAAGCGCCGTAGCCATAATAACAAATAAGATATTAGAAGAACCGTATTTTTCTTCAAGGAGCGGACCAACCACTAAAATCATCATGATATTGCTAATAAAATGCTCCCATCCTGCATGCCCCAAAACATGCCCAAAAAATCTAAGATAGGTTAAAGGATTTAATAATGGTGCTCTATATACACTGAACAAAACATTTGTAGAGCTTCCGCCAGTTACTTTGTCCAAAAGCAGCACTGCAAAACAAGCAATTGAAAACCCTAAAATAATTGGCGAATTAAAAGACAGTTGTAACTTTTTGCCATTTAAGCTCATACCTTCCCTCTCCTCTTATCGTTTTTGCACAAAAAAAGTTTATCACATTTATGTTTATATTTCAAGGAGATTTGACTAAATAGTTCACATTTGTCGAACATTCATACAATAGCTTAGTCCATGAACCCGTTTGCAAAAACAAGAATATCTTCGTAGCTTACCGCAAGATTAATATTTTGTCCACTATCAAAACCCGCTGTGCTGATTCCTATCACTTCTCCATACATGTTTAGCACTGCTCCGCCCGAGCTTCCTGGTGAAATAGGCGCCGTAAACTGAATCATATCATTATCCTGAATTGTCCGAAATCCGGAAATAATTCCATCTGACACAGAGTTAAACAATCCCAGAGGACTTCCAATTGCCACAACTTTCTGCCCTCTAACAAGTTTTTTCTTTCCTCTGTAAACAGATAAAGGTTTAAGAATCTTGCGGATTCTGATAACTGCCAAGTCAAGAGAAGTATTATATTTTATAACTTCATCTGTTGAATATATTTTCTCATCTTCTTCCATTCTTACCGAAAAAAATCTCCCTCCGGCTATTACGTGTTGATTGGTAAGAATAAAACCATTTTTTCCAATCATAATACCGGAACCGGTACCGATACTCTCTCTGTCCGAATTATAGACAGTTATCATTACAATTGATGATGCCATTTGAGCAAGCTCCTCAAAAGATTTCTCATTCATTTCTGTTGAGGCATCCTTCCTATTTGGAGTTCTTGAAGATAACGCTGCTGATATCTTCGTTTCGCTTTGGACTACAACATTTTTAGTTTCCGGTAGGTGTTCCTTTGACTGATTTTTCCTGACACGTTCCGGTATAATTACCTTTACTTTTTCATGAAGTTCATATTTTGTTTCTTCATTAACAGTTTTTTCTTCTTCAGAAGCAGCTTCAGAATACGGTTTTAAATTCGTATCCCCAAATTCCCCCAGCAAAATCACCTGAGAATATCCTTTTAATTCTTCCGAAACAACAATATCGCTTTTATTTGCCAGAATCAAAACATCACATCCTAATAAAGTCAAAAAATATCCGAATAGGTACTCCTGGTCCTTCAAAACATTTTCCAATACAATTTTTATGCAGGATTTCTCATTCCATTGATATAAACAAGCAAATATGTAACGATCTAACCAATATAAAACTTTAATGCTAAAATTCCTTAAAATGGTTTCCGAAACGCCTTTTCTTATTTTTCTATAGATTGTCTCGATTTCTAACAAAGCATTTGACACCACATTTAATAGTGACCGGTTATTGTCCTCTTTGCCAAATGAAATGCTCCCATCATTTTTCCACTTGTCATACATTGCAGAATAATAAGATATCTGCTCACCCGATGGTATATTTGTTAAAGTTCCAACACGATAATATAGCGACCTTGCCCTGGCAGTTTCACATCTCATACGTTTTTCAATATCATATATTTTTTCTGCATAATCAGAACATTCTCCTACTGCCCTAACAAAATATACGTCTCTTACACAATGATTAAATCCGCCCCGAATACTAAAAAATGTATTTAGCGTTTCTATTTTCATTATATTATGTCTATATGTAACTGTATCCATCATCAAACATACCACCTTTGTTTATGCATTTTGTTTTAATACTTTATTTTATCATAATTAAAATATAATTTCTATTTTATTTTAAATATGCTATAATTATATACCATGTACATATATGTACAAAAAATTTATGAAAAGAAGGGATATTTTGAAAAACAACATTTTATATTACAGTGTCGGCGCTTTGTTATATTGCCCTGCAAATAAATCAAGTATTGCCGAATCAGTCATTTCCGAAAAATTTGGAACCAGATTCTCATTGGCACTGTGCTTAGAGGATACTATAAACGATAATTTTGTCGCGGAAGCCGAACAAATCTTAGTTAATTCTATCCAAAAGATTTTTGTAAGCTACCAGTCACAGCCTTTTTATTTGCCTAAAATATTTATCAGAGTCCGTAATTCTGAACAGATTACCCGTCTGACAAGTACTTTAGGCAGCAATATAGAAATAATCACCGGTTTTATTGTACCAAAATTTTCCACTTCAAATGCCAGTGAATATATTCATGCAATCATTCAGGCAAATGAACTATCTGCAAAAGATATCTATATGATGCCAATTTACGAGAACGCTTCCATCATTGACCTGAAAGAGCGATTGGATATTTTATACAGCTTAAAAGACTCGCTTACCCAAATTGAAAAAAACGTTCTCAATATCAGAGTCGGCGGAAATGATTTATGTCACATGTTTGGTTTTAGACGCCATTCTGACGAATCAATTCATAGAATAAAACCGATATCAAATATTTTTTCAGATATTGTAACCGTATATGGTATGGATTATGTCGTCTCCGGACCTGTATGGGAATATTACTCAGGCGCTAATTGGGAAAAGGGACTTATTCAGGAAATTAAAGATGATAAGTTGTGTGGATTTATAGGAAAAACTGTTATTCATCCGAATCAGATACCTGTTGTAAACGAAACTTACAAGGTAGCACAAAGCGATTTTAACGACGCTCAGGCAATTCTTAACTGGAATCAGAATTCAAATGCATATGTTTCCAGCAATCTTGCCAAAGAACGCATGAACGAATATAAAACACATAACAACTGGGCCCAGCAGACCCTGTATCTTGCCGAAGCTTTTGGAATCAAAAATTAACATAAAGAAGATGCTGTCGGAAAACAGATCGTCCATAACAGGGCAGCCTACGACTGAAATAAGTCATCAGCTGCCCTATACTTGCTGTGTTCAAGCGTTGTTATATCACTTGCGGCTAAAAATATCATTATTCTTCTTATGATGCGATACGTGTCTGAAAGGTAAAGTTAATTTTAGGTACTGTTAAAACATTTTTTATGCTATACCTTTAGAACCATATTAGCACCAACTTGTGCCTTTTTGTATTTGCCTTGCCTGTACTATCTTTTTGGCAATTTCGATTAGATGCAGGTTCCTTTCCCTATACTCCCCTTTCCTTCCCACCATTTTTCTCCAATTTTTGTTCCAAAACCACAACATCTTGTGGTTCAGCGTGTCTATTTTTTCATTTTCCCACAAGCTGCATCTTTACTATCACCTCAACATTCGCCGTTTCCGGAAACTGGTCAACCGCAGCCACACGCTCCATTACATACCCGCCATCCAGCAGCGCCTCCAAATCCCGCGCAAGGCTTGTCGGCTTGCAGCTTATGTAAACAATTCTGTCCACCTTGTAATCAATAATCTTCTGAAGCGCCTTCGGATGCACCCCGTCGCGTGGCGGATCAAGCACTATAAAATCCGGTTTCTCTTCGATATTCTCTATCACCTTAAGCACATCACCCGCAATAAACGCACAATTACCAAGCCCGTTTTGCTTCGCATTCTCTCTCGCGGCCAAAACAGCCTCCTCGACGATTTCAACCCCAATCACCTTCTTGGCCACAGGCGCTAAAAGCTGGGCAATTGTCCCTGTCCCGCTATACAAATCAAACACTGTCTTATCACGCTTTCCCTCTCCCGAAATGTCTCCCAAAAAACTGCGGGCTGTTTCATACAATACTTCTGCCCCCAACGTATTCGTCTGAAAAAATGAGAACTGGGAAATCTTAAACTTAAGCCCCAAAAGCTCTTCATAAAAATAATCTTTTCCATATAAAATAACTGTCTCATCACTTTGCACAATATCTGCCAAAGAATCATTTTTTGTATGAAGCACACCCGTTATCTTTCCCTTCAACGGCAATGCCAAAAGCTCCCCAACCAAAGGCGTCAGATCCTGCATTTCCTGCGTTGTTGTCACAAGCGCAATCAGCATCTCCCCCGTCTTCTGTGCCTTTCTGACAAGCAGGTGCCTCAAATATCCCTCATGGCGTATCCGGTGGAAATAACTACTGCTTCTTTTGGTAAAATACGCAAGCACACAGGAAAGCACCATTCTGTAATCCGCATCTACAATTCGGCAATCCCTGACAGATACGATATCATAAAAGCTTCCCCGCTTATGCATCCCCAGTGCAAGCGGCCCGTCCTTATATTCATCTCCAAACGAAAACTCCATTTTGTTTCTATAATCTGTCTGAACAGGGCTTGGCTTGATTCCCTCAAAAATGCTGCCTATATAAGCATCCAAATCCTCTCCTTCGCCTTTTAATAACATCTGTCTTTCAAACATCGGACGCAACAGCCGCAACACTTGATCTTCCTTGATTTCAAGCTGCTTTGCATATGGAAGGCTCTGATAACTGCATCCGCCACACGCTCCAAAATGCGGGCATGGGCTTTCCATTTCCTCTTCTGCCCGTTCAAGCACCTCCAAAAGCCTTCCTTCTGCCTTCCCTTTGCGCTTTTTATTCACCATAAAGGATATCCGCTGCCCCGGAAGCGTATTCTTTACTACTGCAACCTCATCCTCACAGCGCACAATCCCTTTATTCGGAAAATCAAGACGCTCCACATATCCCTCATAAATCTGTCCCTTTTTCATAAATAATCTCCATTCTGCTTCAATATAACTTTACAAAAACGACCCTGTTTTCTGATATACGAAAAAACGGGGTGCCTTTTACCAGCACCCCTAATCCCTGTCAGCTTATTTCACAGTTGTATAATCATTTTCCTTTTCAGCGTCCTGCTCTGTTTCTGCCTCTGCCTCGTCCTCTTCATCATCAAAGAAGTCGTCCTCAAAGTCATCATCAAACTCATCGTCAAAATCATCGAGATAATCCGGTGTCATATAGCGATATACTGCGTATGCGATAGCTGCCACTGCCGCAATTGCACCAATAACTGCGAGAATCCACAGTAATGTATTAGCCTTCTTCTCATTTTCCGTTTTCAGCTCATTTTTTGTACAGTATTTACTCAAAATATCACTGCTGACCAAATTCTTATCCTGCAAATAATCTACTAAATCGTCCCACTTTTTCATTTCAAAAAGCCCCTTTCTGTTTTTGTATCACGCCCGATAACGCTCCGTTATATATATCATATCATCTTTTTTTAATTTTTACTACCATTTTCATGCAATTTATAAGATTTTTTTCAGCTTGGCAAACGCCGCATACATAATCTTATTTCCATACGCATCAAAATCCACCGTCACCTTGAAGTCCCTTTTATCCCGCACAATATCAAGCACCGTACCCTCTCCATATTTCACATGTGTCACGCGGTCGCCCGCCGCATAGCCAAGCTCCTCCGACGACATCGCAGGCACGCCTTTTGTCAATCCCGCTAAGGATTTTGATATGTAAGGCTTATTTTCGGCAGGTGTCTCTTTTTTCCGCACCACTGCCTTTGGCTTTGATGCAACAATTTCCGAAAAATTCTTTTTCCCTGCTGCGGCAGTTTGCACACGCTCCTGTCTGGTATTCTCCTGCGCGGAGGGCGGCAGGTCAAACACCGTATCGTCAAGCTTTGCGGCGGAAGCCCTCTCCTGCTTTTGCAGATAAGCGGCAGCCTCCAACCAGTTATTCTGCCCTGTCTGAAACGGCTTTGTCTTAAAGATGTTTTTCTGAAACGAGTCTTCCTCATAAGCATACGTATCATCACGCCGTTTTGCGGAATAAGGCCTGTTGTCCATAAGCTCCGCCGGAATTTCGCCAACAAAACGGCTCACCCGATTATACTGCGTTTCCCCCCTAATCATACGCGACTTTGCGTAAGATATCGTAAGGTCGTCCTTTGCCCGCGTAATCCCCACATAGGCAAGCCTGCGCTCCTCCTCCACTTCAAAAGGATCATCCGAGGTAATCGTCATATAGCTTGGAAAAACGCCGTCCTCAAGCCCCGACAGGTACACCTGCGAAAACTCAAGTCCCTTTGCACTGTGAACAGTCATCAAAAGCACCTTGTTGTCATCTTTGTTCACATTGTCAATATCAGCCACCAAAGCGACCTCCTCAAGAAATCCCGAAAGCGTCGCCTCCTCGCCAAGCTTTTCCTTCTCCATTTCAAAGCTCACCAGCTTTGTAATCAGCTCATCAATATTTTCAATCCTGTCCTTTGCGTCCTCCTCATCGGAAGCCTCAAGCTCCTGCACATATCCTGTCGTTTCAATTACATCCGTTATTAAATCTTCAAGATTCCCAACAGAAAGCTTCGTCCGAAACATTCGGATCATAAGCGCAAAGCTTTTCAGCTTTTCAGCCGCTTTTCCTTTTCCCATCGAGGGAATCTCCTCTACATGCTCAAGCGCCTCAAAGAAGCTGATACCCATATAATCTGCATAGCCCTGAACCTTTGTGATGCTCGCAGCGCCAATTCCACGCTTTGGCACATTGATAATCCGCTTCACTGCCAAGTCATCTTTTCCGTTGTCGATCGTCTTCAAGTATGCAAGAATATCCTTAATTTCTCTTCTCGAATAGAAATTAACGCCCCCGACAATATTGTAGGGAATACTGAGCGCCACAAAATTTTCTTCCAAGATACGGGACTGCGCATTTGTCCGGTAAAGCACCGCACAATCACGGTAATCGCTTAAATGCTCACGCTTTTTCTTTTTAATATCACCTGCTATGTACTGTCCTTCCTCATAGGCATTGTCAAACTCCCGAAAATGAATACAGTTTCCTGAGCCCTTATCCGTCCAAAGCGCCTTGTCCTTGCGTTCCGTATTGTTTTTAATCACTGCATTTGCCGCATCAAGAATATTTTGTGTGGAACGATAATTCTGCTCTAACTTGATAACCGTCGCCTCAGGATACGTTTCCTCAAAATCAAGAATATTCCTGATATTCGCCCCCCGAAATTTGTAAATTGACTGGTCATCATCTCCCACCACACACAAATTTCTGTTTTTAGCGGCAAGCAGCCGAATCAGCTCAAACTGTGCCGTATTGGTATCCTGATACTCGTCCACCATAATATACCGAAATCTGTTCTGATAATTTTCCAGCACGTCGGGACAATTTTGGAAAAGTTCCACCGTTTTTACAATCAAATCGTCAAAATCAAGGGCGTTACTTTTTTTCAGCGTAAGCTGATACTCCGCATATGCCGCAGAAATGCGCTTTTTCGTGTAATCCCCTGCAGCCGTCCGCTCATATTCCGTTGTGGAAATCAAACTGTCTTTTGCATGGGAAATTGCACCTAAAATCGTGCGTTCTTTGAGCATCTTTGTATCAATCTCAAGCTTTTTACACACATCTTTCATAACACTCTTCGAATCGTCGGTATCATAAATTGCGAAATTGTTATCAAATCCGATCCGGTCAATATGCCGCCTTAAAATACGCACACACGTAGAATGGAAGGTGGAAACCCACACCGCCTCGGAGCCATGACCAACAATCGCATCCACCCTGTCACGCATCTCGCCTGCTGCCTTATTGGTAAACGTAATTGCCATGATGTTCCAGGGCTGCACACCCGCGTCATGAATCAGATAGGCGATACGGTTTGTCAGTACGCTTGTCTTTCCGCTGCCTGCGCCTGCAAGAATTAACACAGGACCCTCTGTCGTAAAAACTCCTTTTTGCTGTTGCTCGTTCAATGCATCATAAAGTCCCATCCATTTTATCCTTTCTACTGAAACGTAAATAAATATCACTTGTTATCAAATTAATTTTCCCAGCCCTTCATTTATATGCCATTGGCAATTATACCATTTAAACCACGCCGTTTCAATGCCTTTCTCCAATCACATTATTCCATTTTGCGCATATGATAATCAAAACAGTCATTAGAGGATTTATTATGAAAAACCGTAAACTATGCTCTATCCTTTTGACAGTAGTGCTTCTGATCACGATGCTTGCCGGCGGCTGCGGCAAAAAAGATACTGCCGGTGTTTCCGGTCTTACCAAAGTAACCTTAAACGAAGTTGCACATTCTATTTTTTATGCTCCGATGTACGTTGCCATTGAAGAAGGGTATTTTGCCGATGAGGGCATAGACCTTGAACTTGTGACAGGCTATGGCGCTGACAAGACAATGACTGCGCTCCTCACAGGAGAAGCAGACATTGGTTTTATGGGAAGCGAAGCCTCTGTATACACCTATCTGCAGGGTGCGGAAGATTACGCCGTAAATTTCGCACAGCTGACACAGCGCGCGGGGAATTTCCTTGTGAGCCGCACTCCCATTGACGATTTTAATTGGGATATGTTAAAGGGCACTTATGTTCTCGGCGGCAGAAAAGGCGGAATGCCTCAAATGGTATTTGAATACATTCTAAAAATGAACCAAATTGATCCGGATAACGATCTGACCATAGATACAAGCATTGACTTTGGTTCCACTGCGGCAGCGTTTGCAGGCGCAAAGGAAGGCGATGCCGGATATGCCGACTTTACCGTAGAGTTTGAACCGCACGCGACCTCGCTTGAGGCACAGGGAAAAGGCTATATTGTCGCCTCCCTCGGTGTGGATTCCGGATATGTGCCCTATACGGCATTCAGCGCCAAGAAAAGCTATCTTGAGAAAAACCCAGATACCATTCTTTCCTTTACAAAGGCATTGCAAAAGGGCATGGACTACGTAGCAAGCCACTCTGCCGAGGAAATCGCGTCTGTTATCCAACCGCAGTTCCCCGAAACAGAGCTCGCTACCATTACCACAATTGTAAACCGCTACCAATCACAGGACACATGGAAAAACGACCTTGTGTACTCCCAAGACAGCTTTATGCTTCTACAGAATATTCTAATGGAAGCCGGCGAGCTGGAAGAATATGTCCCCTACGAAACCCTTGTGGACAATACCTTCTCAAATCAGGCAAAACCCTAAAAAATGCAAATTCCGCAGCGTTTTGCGCCGCCAAAGGCATCTGCTTTGGCGCGCGCTTTCTGCAAAAAGCACTATTCCACACAAATCAGCATATCCTGCTCAACCCGCACACCGAGTGCATCTGTTCCGCACACATGTGCAACATACTTTCCTGCGCTGTTCAAATCATAATTGCCTGTCATTCTAAGCTGATAGGTTCCCAATTCACGCACCTCTCCCTGTGGTGTGCTCACCGCCAAAGCATTATAAATGTCATACACGGTCGCTCCCACCGGCAGATACATCACACCGTCCCCTCTCTCATTTGTCAGTTGAAGAACAGGTCTGAACGCATTCCAGGGGTTATTGATATCCGTATCCGTAGGATCCCACGTTTTATAAGCGTTCTCCGCCGCCAGCTTAATCTCCTCCGGCCTTCCAAGCGGCCCCGGATTCTCCGCATCATCATAGACCGTTACCTCCGTACCGGCTTTGCAGTTATCATAAATCCACTTTGCATCCGCACAAGTCAGACGCACACAACCAAGCGATGCCGCCTGTCCCAAAAGATTATACTGCTCCCACTCCATATCGCCCGCATTTTTCGTATAATACGGTATCGAGTGGAACATAATCCCTCTGTTGAACCGCACCGCATAATGGCCATAGGAACCGTCCACCATCAGTCTCCAGTCATAATAATTGCTTGTCCGGAACGTGCCAAGCGGCGTCTCATGCCCCTCGCGCCCGCATGAACAGATAAATGCCCTTACAGGGATCACATCACCGTTTTCCGCTTTCTCATACACTGTCACACAGTTCGCGGCACGATTTACCATAATCTTATAAACCTTCTTTGTCTCCTCTGCCCTCACCTGAAAATTGCAGACCCCATCAAAAATGCCGATCCATATACACAAGGCGAGCAGTAATGTAAAAACTCGTTTCACAACCCTATCCTCCATTTTGTATTTACATAATAAGTTTAATATTACACTATTTTACATTTTTTGGCAAGCAAAAAGAGCCATTCCCCAATGGCTCTTTTTGCAATGCAAATTACTGCATTTCCCTTTTACACAAATTATCAATTATTTGACTCCCCAGTCAAGATAACATAATCTCTTTGCAAGAATTATATTATCACATTTACATAATTTTGTAAATAGTCTGACAATAACTTTTTTTTATTTTTTTTACAAAATAATTCAAACTATTCAAACAATGCAAATCCTGCACCGCCTAATTTCTCCCGCAGACCATTCTGAAAGCCCATCATACCGATTGTATCCTTCAAATAGGCTGCATACCCTGATGAAGCATCATCATTCTGCTGTGAACGTCCGTCATCAGAAACTTTGCTTTCCTGCATATGAAGCATCTCGGCAAATCCGCCTGTTGCCGTACTCTTTGTCTTAGAAAGCTCTCCGTAATCCTTTACATATAAATCCTCTTCCGGCTTTTCCTGACCGATTACAAGTGCCCGTCCGCGCCGGTTATCCATATTTCTGCCAATTTTCTGAATGGCATATGTGCTGTATGGATTGCCATGTATGGACGATATTTTGTAATCACGAAGTGCTGAAAAACCTGCAATTGCTGATATTGACATAAAATCCCTCCATTCCCAAAATTTACCCTCCATAACGATTCAATGCCTTCGCAGAAATGCGTCTGCCGAATCGTTACAAGTCCTCTAATAAATTATATCGGCTGTTTTCTATTTTTCTTCACCGTTTTTCCAAGCATTTTGCTTTGCATTTTGCTTTGCATTTTGCTTTGCATCCTGTTCCTTTTCCCGCGTTTCCCGCATACTGTCGATCAAACGCTCTATAATCATTTTTTTCATATAGACATCAAAGCTCAAGGCGCATATAAACGAAAAGAGTTTTAAAAACTCCTTATTCTCTTTTGGCGCATCCTCAAAAGTCCCCATTGCACAGTCATACTTATCAATGACATCTGCCTTGAGCCGCTCCATCTGCTCCGCCTTCATGCCAAAGACCTCTTCATAGATCGTCTCGATGTCAAATCCCCCATCCTTTTGGAAAAAGTTGTCTGTCACAGGCGCTAACAATGTCTGAATATCACTAATTGAGAGTATCCCCTTATAGTAATAGATAAAAATCAGCACCAGCACATGCTCCCGAGAATACTTCTTTTTCACAGGAGGAGGCAGCAAATCGTTTTTTGCATAATTGTTGATCATCGTCTTGGTCATCACCTTATCTGCATCAGGATAACGCGATCCTCTGCGAAGATTTTTATCCATAAAGGTCGTCACCTGATCCATATACAAATCAATATTCGGAATATCTGAAGCATTGATATGCCCAATACTGTCAACACTCTCCATTATTTTATTCAATAAATCCTTTGTATCCATATTTCCTCTCAATCTGCCGCTCATATCGTCCCACCGTTATGCGGCTGCTTACCTAACTGCTGATAAGCTATGTAAACGGCAAAAGGATTTGTCATTTACCATAATCAATGCACACGACCACACAACGAATTTTGCCGCTTTGCGGCTTGCGGTCGGCGCAAAGACACGCAAATATTATTAATGTTCCCATTACATTATATAGTATTAAAAACTACTTATCAAGACCTTTATGGTGATTTTTCTGTTTACAACTTCCCTTTTGTATGTTAAAATATTTAAAACTGTAAAATTTTACAGTATTAAAGCACTTCTCAAAATACCTAATTCACTTTTAAAGAGGATAGACGTATGAATAAAAAAATTAAAACCGATGCCGTTGACCATCTGATTGATGCACTTTTGTGCCTTGAAACAAAAGAAGAATGCTACAATTTCTTAGAAGATTTATGCACTGTAAATGAGCTTCTCTCCCTCTCACAGCGTTTTGAAGTTGCCACAATGCTGCGGGAACATAAGACCTACATGGAGATTGCCGAAAAAACAGGCGCTTCCACCGCAACGATAAGTCGTGTAAACCGTTCTTTAAATTACGGAAGCGACGGTTATGAATTAATATTTGAAAGGCTGGGGAAAACTCCCTAAAATACCGGCACATTCATTTTCATTTTATGAATGTGCCGGTATTTTATCCATACGTTTCCATAAACTCTAATGGGTTAATATACGTATTTTCTTCAATAATCTGATATCCCAGCCGTTCATGTCCTGCTTCAATCACAAACAGCTCCGTTGCCTTTGTAACCTCGTCGCCTTCACTCACTTTAGGTTTTGAACCGTTTCTGTAAACAGAATAGTAGCCATTTCCATGATCTACCATAACAATGTAACCACTGCCGCTGTTTCCGGCAATCGACGACACCGTTCCTTTTGCCGTTGCAATCACGCCTGTTCCCTGTACCACATGAAAATAAGCAATCGGCTGACCGTCAAGCTCTGTCTCATTGGAATTATACGACGCTGTTCCTCTAAGCGGAAACCCTGACGGCATGCAGCTCTGCGCCTGCTCTGCCTCGCGCCGTTCCTCCTGAACTTTTTTTTCGTTTACTGTATCACTGAGAATATCCACCTTTTCCTGAAGCTTCTCGTTTTCCGATGCAAGCTGGTTATTCTCCTCTATAATTTTCTCGCTTTGTACTTTGAGTGCCAAAATGCTGTCGTTTGCAATGCCAAGCTCTCTTACCAAAATAAAACAATAAGTGAGCGCTGTTACAATTAGAAATGCAGCAGCCGCAAAAGACAGAACCAACACTTCCATTTTGATGGAAAATGTTTTCATCGCCATTGTATCATCTTCAGGCATGAAAAGTACATTGTAGCTGACACTTTTATTCTTTTGTTTTTGCGCGTTTTTCCCTATGCTTTCTTCCATCCATGCTCACCTCCCGTCTGTTTTTTCTGACTTTTCTGTCTTCCTAGTGCTATTCTAGCATAAACAGAGCGGGGCAAACAACTATTTTAGCAATATTTTTCTAATATTTTTTATTGTTTATTTTCTTTAATTAGTAACAAATTTACATAAAATATTACTTCTCATTTATGTATTGACATAACCTTTTTTCAACAGGCTTTTATTTTCATACATCAACGTATCCGCCAGCATAACAGCCGCGTCGATCTTCTCTTTTTCCAGCGTATCACAAATACAGAAACCATTGGCAATCTGCACCTCAAAGGTATATTTCTTTGTTCTGTTTGCCGCATCAATTAAATGTTGGAATGCACATAGTCCTTCGTCATATTTTTCCTGCAGCGACAACCCTGTAATCAACACACAAAATTCATCACCGCCAATACGATACGACTTTCCGAATTTTCCAAAGCTTTTTTGAATAATATCAGCTGTAAGCGTAATCAGCTCGTCCCCTTTTTCATGCCCCTGATTATCATTCACTTTTTTTAAATTACACCACTTTACAACTTATTAAAACAACCACAACACTGTTTAACCAGCCGTTGTAAGACTTTTATATAGGCACTTGATTTTATGCCTGTTTCGATATTTTGCAGCAAATTGGCATA
>CAJTMC010000022.1 GCA_910577115.1 uncultured Lachnospiraceae bacterium | reverse complement strand
TGATTTTTCTTGTTTCGGGCGATACCGTTTTCAAATTAATTATCTCCATAACTATATGATACCAGATATTCATCCGAAAAGCCACAGGCATTGTCGATTTTTAACCGCCAAAGTAATATGATAAGAAGGAAAAAATTTGATAATACCAACAGGTCTTATAAATTAAGAAATGCTTGGAAAACAAATAAGGCAGAAAGCCAAAAGCCCTCTGCCCAATACCGTATTATTTTACTCCTATTCCGCGCCGGATACCGTAATGATAATATTCTCAGGCGCAATCGATGTTTTTCTCTGTACAATGTCGATAATCTGTGCCGTCTGCGCGTCCGTAAGACTTGGCGCTTCAATCATGACATCTGCAACGTCGCCGCTGATGCTCACAACCGTCTGCGTATAGCCTTTTGCCTCAAGCAGAAGCTGTGCGTCCGACTCCTTCTGTGCCGTTTCCGTCAGCACGATCATGCTGTTAATTGCATCCTGCTTTGCGTCCTCCGTAAGACTGTCATTGTTGATAATCTCCAACAGAGTTTCCTTATTCTGCGCCCTTGTCTGCTCCTTTAAAAGCTTTGCGCCTGCAAGGGTAGAAACGCCCGATGCACTTGTAAAGACTGCCTCTCCGGGGATTTCCTGCTCAATGACATTTGCCTCCGTGGCATCATTTGACGCAAGCACACCATGACTGTCTGTACTCTCCGCTGCCATAAGTCCTGTCTCACCCTGAGTTGATACTTCCATACCGCTGCTTAAGTAATTTTCCGTAATGGTTGCATCATCACTGTCCAGACTTAAAATATCCCCGTCCGTACCCGTAATCTGCGCATATTCCGAATAATCGGAAATCGTCCCATCCGTATCCTCCCTGAGTGATATGGCATACATATCCTCGTCTGAAATCTCATATGTAAGCTCGCTGCTGCTGCCGTCTACGGAGATAAAGTCCTCCTCGCCAATCCGCGTGCCTGCAAAGTTTAAATACCCTGCAACCGCTATCATTACCGCCAGCGCCGTAATCATAATCTGGTTTTTTCTTAATATTTTTTTCACCAAACCATATCCTTCCTTGTTTCTCTTTGCTATTTATATAGTATTCAACAGGCTGTGGCAATATACTTATTTTTTTTATTGAATAATCAAATGATTTTTCAATTAATTACTTCCACTTTGTTTGCCTCAAGCCCGTAAAGCGCCATAATCAGATGCACCAGCCTTACCCGCACCTCCTCATTTTCCGCCCCCTTTGCCATAATCGCCACGCCGTCTATCTGCGGACAGATATAGCTTTTTACAAACGGCACCTCCTGACCGTATTCGTTTACCGTATAGACCGTCTCCTCGTTTTGTACCTCCGCCCTGTTTTCTGCGTCCTTCTCCACCTGGTATTCCCACGATGCCTTTACATAAATCAGCGCCTTCACCTCCCCCACCCCCGACACCCGGGACAAGAACTCCTCCAGCTCTGTTTCCAGCATTTCCTTATACTCCTGCAGGCTCATCTCTTCCGCAATCTTTACCTTCTTCTCATCGGCGCCTGTCTGCGATCCGGAATCCTCAATGCGCTTTTGATAACTACTGCTATTTTTATTATTGTTTATGCTGTTACTTTTATCAACCGGCAGTAAAATCACAAAAATTAATATCCCACTCAGAAACAAGATAAGCATCATCTCCTTATTCGGTCTCTGTCCGTTGAAAAGCCTGTTCTTCATCCAATCCGGCATTGCCTTCCCCTCCCTCACCTATCGAATACTGTTCATATGCGTCTCCCACGATTTTCCCGTTCCATATCTGATCCGTATAGTACGAGCTGCTCTCCCTGATGCGATCAATATCCGTCAGCCCGCCCCACTCGCGCTCAAACTCGTCATACACCTGCTGCGCCGACATCAAACTGTTCTCAAGCTGTCCGACAAAAGAATAAATGACGCCGCAGCACATGCACATTGTCAGGAAATACGAAAACAGCTTTAAATACCGCTGATATGCGCTTCCTGCCGTAAGCTGCAAAAGACACTGGAAGCATATGACTGTATACACAAGCTTTCTGATTTCTACCGTAAGCTGTTCCATTGCGATCCCTCCTGCTGTTTTTATTAAAACGCACTGCTTGTGGCATTTGTGACGACTGCTATTGTTACAAAAAACAAGGTCGCTACCGTAATCAAAAGGCGCAGCAGCATCATTCCGGCATCGGAAATATAGGTAACACAGTTTACCATTTGCTTTTCACCGCAGATGCTTCCCAACGCCCCGCTCACCTTAATAATGGCAATAATCATAAAAGCCCGAATCACAGGCGCGGCAATCAGCAAAACCAGCACGACAAGAATTAACACTCCCAAGCTGTTCTTAACTGCAATGGCAGAAGCAAGCGTCACACTGGACACCGACTCCACAAGATCGCCAATTCCCGGAATTGCCCCTGCTGTTTTTTGTATTACTGCCGTATTTGCCTTATCCATTACAGGTGTTATTATAATCTGGAGAATACTGCTTCCCGATATTAAAACAATCATTCCCTTCATAATCCCCTGTACGACCTTTTTTATAATTTCCATGATGCCCTTAAAGCGTCCTTCCCCCCATATGCCTTCCACAACGCCAAGCATCACATACCCTTCCACAATCGGCACAAGCGATGCCGCAATGATGCCTTCAATCAGACATAAAAATCCCAGCAGCAGCTTATAGAAAATCAGTGCCGTAAGACCGGAACCTGCTGCCGCAATACAAATCATATAAGCAGGAAGCATGATTTTCAAAAATTCCAGCATGCGCTCCATCGCCTCATTGACAATCGCCAGCACGTCACGAAACGCATTGACCAGCACCAAAAGTTCACACAGGATAAAAAAAGTTCTCGCAGCATGTGCAGCCCCATTATGTTGAAATGCCTGCATAAAACCGTTTACCACTGCCGCTGCAATAAATAGTATCAAAACAGACACAAATAAGCTCTTCCAATCCGCCACCATTCCCAATGCAGCCTCTCTGATATACTGCCAGAACAAATCCGGCTCCAGCACCCAGTTTCCTTTAAGCACGTCTTCCATGAAGCTCATAGAACTTATGTTTTTTTGTGGAAGCAGCTCTTTTAAAAGGTGATCCACCATATCAAGGTCCGGAAGAATATCCTGCCATAAATTAAGCTCTTCATTCATCTTAATTACCCATACTCCTCACTCTGTCTGCGAATTAATTTTTCACATGATTTCCTCAATCATTTCTATCATAATTTTAATGACCGGAAGCCCCGCCGCCATAATCGCCATTTTTCCAAAAAGCTCTATGTGGTTTGCAAGCGCCGAATGTCCCGCATCCTTGCTGAGACTTGCCGCAAAATCACATACATATGTAATGCCCACAAGCTTTAAAAGCAGTCTTACATAGGTCGTATTCTGACTGATTAATGCCTGAAAGCCTTCCAGCTCCTCCACGACACCCTCAAGCACCAAAAGCACGCGTATTGCGATGAAAAATCCCACCAGCATAATAATAAACGACGCATACTCCGGCTTGTCTTTTTTGATGACCAGGGCGGCAAACAGACCCGTTATTGCAAGCACGCAGATTTGCAGCATACTACATAACCTCCATTTCCTCACAACCCAAACAAATCCTGTATCATGTTAAAGAGCTCATAGATGTACGGAACAATCCACGAAAGCACCAGTACAAGCCCCGCAAGGCTGATCAGGAAAGCATGCTCCTCCCTTCCGCTGTGTTTCAGCACTTGTCCTAAAATCGTGATTAAGATACCTACCGCAGCAATCTTAAAAATCAGACTTACTTCCATCCTTCTTCTCCCATCCACAATCCCTATTCACAGGAAATTATAAAAACAGTACAATACACAACACTCCGGTAAGCGCACTTAACGCACTGATTAACCTGCTGTTCTCGCTCCGCTTTGCGCTCAGAACGGATATGCGTTCATCAAGCTCCCGCTCAAAAAGGCGAAAATACTCAATCTGCATCTTGTCCCCCTCACAGCCAAAGCACGCACCCATGCGCACCATGTAACGCAATGCCTCCTTTGGGATATCGCTCTCCTTCAGACATGCGATATTTTCATTCCAAAGCTCCGCAAGCGTGCGTCCGGTTCTCTCCTCAAGCTGCGCCGATGTGCTGCTTAAAAATGCCGCATATGGCTCACCCATGCGCTCTGCCGCCATGTGCAGAATTTCCGATGCCGGCCTGTGAAGATAAGTAATCTCGCCAATCACGTAAAGCAGTAATTCCTTTTGCTTTTTCAGATGTGAAATCTCACTGCTAAGCTCCCCGCACAATGCAAGTCCAAATCCCACCGCGCCTGTCATAACGCAGGTTCCTGCAACAAGCTTCTGCCACATATCCGCACTCCCTCCCGATCAAAAATTTCAAAATAACGCGCATTCTTCCTGTCTGACGACAGCACCAAAAGCCTGTCAAAAATCTGGAGCTGTATCAGCTCCTCCAGCTTCCTGTTTTTCATTACATCTTCTATCGAACTGCCATGCGCCGTTGCAAGTACCGCACAGCCGCTTACGCCTGCATGAATGATTGCCGCCGCATCGCTGTCTTTTCCGATCTCGTCGATTGCAATTACCCGCGGTGAAAAGGTTCTCACAAGAATTGTGATGCCATATCCCTTGTCACCTCCCGTAACCACGTCCGTACGCTCGCCGCAGTCCAGCCTCGCGCCTCCCCGATACGCTCCGGCAAGCTCTCCCCGCTCGTCAATGACACCAACGCTGCATCCGTCAAAGCCACATTCCCCGTTTGACACAATGCGGATCAGATCCCGAAGAAGTGTTGTTTTCCCAAGACCCGGCGGTGAAATAATCAGCGTATTAAACGGCTGCCCTCTGCCGCTTATGCCATGCAGATACGGCGCAATTGCTTTCGCCAGCCCCTTCTTCTCATGTGCAATCCGGATATTGATATATCGGATATACTTTGCAAGATATCCGCCCTCAACGCGCGTAATCTCTCCCGTTATCCCCACGCGATGTCCTCCCTCCACAGTCAGATATCCTTGCCTGCGCTCTTCGTCATATGCGTACACCGAGTCGTTGCACAGATACCGGAAAATATCCTCAAGATCCCGCTCGCCATACGCAAAGGATAGCCTTACCTCACACTCCGCAATTACCCTGACCGTTCTGTCCACTCTGATTCTGATTTCTCTCACAGTTTTGCTGTCTAAGCCAAGCGTTGTCCAATTCTGCCTTAGCCGTTCCGGAAAAAATTCTGCCAGCTCCAAGCTCCCACCACCTTTGTCCTTATCTCAATATATGTCCACTTTTTAGAAATATTACAAAAAATGCAGGGGCATATCGCTCCTGCACAAAAAAAGACAGCCCAAAACGGACTGTCCCCAAAATCAAATTTATATTTTTTAGTTCTGTGCAACATCCTTCATAGAGAAGCTGATTCTGCCCATTCTGTCCTTACCAAGACATACAACCGTCACCGTATCTCCAAGTGTAAGCACGTCCTCAATATGGTTAATTCTTTCCTTCGCAATCTTCGAGATGTGAACCATACCCTCTTTTCCGGGAGCAAACTCAATAAACGCGCCAAACTCCTTGATGCTCACAACCTTGCCCTTAAAGATCTGACCTTCCTCAAAGTCTGTGGTAATAATGTTAATCATTTCACAAGCCTTATCCATCATCGTCTGATCCGTACCGCAGATGCTCACAAATCCGTCGTCGGAAATATCAATCTTAACACCGGTCTGATCTATAATCGCATTGATGGTCTTGCCTCTCTGACCAACCACGTCGCCAATCTTCTCCGGATCAATCTTTGTCTGGATAATCTTCGGCGCATACTCGCCTACTGTCGGTCTCGGCTCTGCGATGCAAGGCAGCATAATCTCATTCAGAATATACATTCTCGCATCTCTCGTCTTGGCAATCGCTTCCTCGACAATCGGTCTTGTCAGTCCATGAATCTTGATATCCATCTGAATTGCCGTAATACCGTCTTTCGTACCGGCTACCTTAAAGTCCATATCGCCAAAGAAATCCTCAAGTCCCTGAATATCTGTCAATACAATATAATCATCGTCCGTATCGCCTGTCACAAGACCGCAGGAAATACCTGCCACCGGCTTTGTGATTGGCACACCTGCTGCCATGAGAGACATTGTCGATGCACAAATTGATCCCTGTGAAGTAGAACCGTTTGACTCAAAGGTCTCCGAAACCGTACGGATTGCATACGGGAAATCTTCCTCAGAAGGAAGTACCGGCATAAGCGCTTTCTCCGCAAGCGCCCCATGTCCAATCTCACGACGTCCCGGCCCTCTTGACGGCTTTGTCTCGCCGACAGAATAAGAAGGGAAATTGTAGTGATGCATGTACCGCTTGTTTGTTTCATTCTCGTCAAGCCCGTCAATTCGCTGAACTTCTGACAACGGCGCCAGTGTCGTAACGGTACAGATCTGTGTCTGTCCGCGTGTAAACATCGCTGAACCATGTACTCTCGGAATAATGTCTGTTTCAGCCGCAAGCGGACGAATCTGTGTAATCTTTCTGCCGTCCGGACGCTTCTGATCCTTCAGGATCATCTTTCTGACCGTCTTCTTCTGATACTGGTAAATTGCCTCACCAAGAATAGCAAGCCATTCTTCGTTCTCGGCAAATGTCTCCTCAAGCTTTTCCGTAATTTTCTTGATATTTTCTTCTCTTACCTGCTTCTCATCTGTAAATACCGCAACCTCCATCTCCTCGGGAGGAACAATTTCCTTAATCTTTGCAAACATCTCTTCGGGAATTGCACAGCTTGTATATTCATGCTTTGCCTTTCCTACTTCGGCAACAATCTGATTTATGAAAGCGATAATCGTCTGATTCATTTCATGGCACCGATAGATTGCCTCAATCATCTTATCCTCAGGAACCTCGTTTGCACCTGCCTCAATCATGATCACCTTCTGGCTTGTCGATGCGACAGTAAGCTGCATATCGCCGTTCTTCCACTGCTCCTGATTGGGGTTTACCACAAACTCACCGTCTACAAGTCCCATCTGCGTTGTCGCGCAGGGACCGTCAAAGGGTATATCCGATATTGAAGTAACAATCGCCGAACCAATCATTGCCACCAGCTCCGGACGGCACTGCGGATCTACACTCATTACCATATTGTTTAATGTTACATCATTTCTGTAATCCTTCGGGAAGAGCGGGCGCATCGGTCTGTCAATTACGCGGCTTGTCAGAATTGCATTCTCGCTTGCCTTTCCCTCTCTCTTATTAAACCCTCCCGGTATCTTTCCTACAGAATAGAGCTTCTCCTCATACTCCACAGAAAGAGGGAAGAAATCAATTCCGTCTCTTGGCTTGTCCGATGCCGTTGCCGTACAAAGCACTGTGGTATCGCCGTAATGCATAAGCGCCGCACCGTTTGCCTGCGCTGCCACTCTGCCGATGTCTACAGTGAGTGTACGTCCTGAAAGCTCCATGCTGTATGCTTTGTAGGACTTATCTTTCTTTTCACTGAATGTCATGTATTCCATTGCATATCTCCTTTTTTAATTCCCATTTCCATTACGCGCTCGTGTGCATTAAAAGGAGCGGATATATTTTACCCGCTCCTCCAAAATCTCTTATTATTTTCTGAGACCAAGCTTTTCTATCAGAGCGCGGTATCTCTCAATGTCGGTTTTCTTTAAATATCCAAGCAAACCACGTCTCTGACCTACCATTTTCAAAAGACCTCTTCTTGAATGATGATCTTTCTGATTCTCTTTCAGATGCTCTGTAAGCTCCTGTATTCTCGCTGTCAATACTGCAATCTGTACCTCCGGTGAACCGGTGTCGCCGGGTGTTCTTGCATACTCATTAATAATTGCTGTTTTCTTTTCCTTTGAAATCATTTTTCAATCCTCCAATAATCATTTCTGTAACCGCCGGATACCAAGCCCGGGGCTGGAGCGTCCCTGCGCTGAGCATCGGCTGCTCTTACCTGTTTTTACCATGTGCTTTCTATAACACACTCAGACAGTATACCACACAACGTCTGTAGATGCAACTACAAATTCTAATTTTATCATTCTACGCAAATTTGAATTTATATGGATTATTGTCACTATATGTTTTAGGCTTAATAAATCTTTGTGATTTCCTCCGTAATTCCATATCGGCTTATAAACCGCAAGGTCGGCGGTATTTTGAATCAACATTACTTCCTCAAAGCCTCCTGTATGAATATCCTGAAAACCTGCCACCTGCTCTCCGGTACAAATACTGCACCTTAAAACAGGTTTTTGGTTGTCCTTATAATATGTTTTCTGTTCAGACTTTTTTCCAAACAATCTCATCCCTACACTTCTCCCTAACCTATAATTCCAACATCCACAAATCCTCATGCGGATTCGTCTTCGCAAGCCCAAGCTTGATAACAGTCGCGTCAAACGGCGCAAAGCGCTCCTGCATAACCTCAAATGCAATCCGCATCTGCTCCTTTGTAAGCGTCTTTCCCAAAGTAAGATGCGGTAACCATTGCATTGGCCGATAAAATTTGCTGATGCGCCCCTCAGGAATACCACTGACAGTATCATAAATCTTCTGCGACAATTCCTGCAAATATGCATTCAGCACTGGCGTCATGTACATCACATACGGAAACAGCGCTCCCACTGACACAAAACGAACCGTGCCATGCGATAACTGCCCCCGCAGATTCTCTACATGGGAAAGCAGCACAGCTTTGCTCCTTGCCTCAACAGACGATATGGTCAGATGCGGCGGCACATGATTGTCCGTCATAAACGAATTGCCAGTTTTTTCTGCAATCTGATATATGCAGCGTTCCATGATCTTCTCCGCCTTTTGATCAAAATA
This sequence comes from uncultured Lachnospiraceae bacterium, assembly GCA_910577115.1. Taxonomy (GTDB): domain Bacteria; phylum Bacillota; class Clostridia; order Lachnospirales; family Lachnospiraceae; genus COE1. The sequence goes on along the minus strand of CAJTMC010000022.1, from coordinate 54,233 downwards.
TGCCGATATCAAATACATGCTTCACCTTCTTTTTGATGCTTTAGACGATTATTTCCATGCCCGCAATACAGAATCGCAAATGCCATACCACGATCGGGGTTTTAGACGATTATTTCCATACCATCATAGGCAAAGAAAATATTGTCCAATTTCTTTTCTAAAGCACTGTAATATCCATATGATTTTCCCCATATTTCATCAATATGTGTAATAATAATCTTTTTGATTCGATAATCGTTTTTGATTTGAACCAACTCATCTAAAGTAAATATTTCGTCTTTGAACGGTGCATCCTTCAGTTGCGTTCCGTCATTTAAGATACCATCATCAGAAACCAAACTAATGATTAAAAGGTCCGCGTCATAATACAAATCATTATGCGTAAACGGTTTCGGATTACAGCAGGCGTATATAGCCTTTTTTTCATGCTCTTTCATCACATAGAACGTAATATTTCTGCTTGGATTGTTGTTAATCAAATCAATTTCTATAGAACCAATCTCTATGTGCGATGTTTCATGGACCGATATGCAGCCAAGAACATCTTCATAATACTTTAGGCAGTCACAATTCATTTGGTTGATATCTTCAACGACTTCCGCAAGCGCATAAAAATCAATAGGAGTGCTCTTCTCCGTGATAAAGTCATAACCTATTTTTTCGACAATTCGGAGCCCCTTAACATGATCTGGATCTCTGTGCGAAATAGAAAGATGTTTTACCTCTGATATGTTTTGCCTGTTACAGGCTACCGCTATATCTTCGGGTGTGTCTATCAGCATTTTGATATCGTCAATATACAGACTTGGTCCTAATCGCTCATATCTTCCGCCTTTTTGCCTTGCCTCTTCACAGATTTTACATTTACAGAATGAACTTGGAATAATTGACATACCGCCACTGCCAACAATTTTTAACTTCAAAATTATCACACCACCTTGTTAAATTTTTGTCATAATATAAATTTCCCAACTACACACAATATAAAGAATATGGTGCATGTTTTTTATTTCCCGCATATTCTTTATTACTTAATCCGCCCTTTTTCGAAACTGCACTCGTAATTAAAGTTTTTGTAAGCTCCGCAACATCTTCTCTTGATAATGCTTCCTCAATATCTAACCACAATACCTTACCTATAATATATTATTGTAGCATAAGTTACCTAAAAATCCCACTATTCTATTCAAGAACTTGTATAATAAAGCAAAACTTCCTTTTTGACATTCCATCCGCATCATTTAATTCACATCTCATAATTAGGCAACATGCTCCTTGTTGTTACTCTTTGTATACATTTAGCAACATTAGTCACGACTAACGCTGTCCTTAAAGAAATGCGGCTATCTACATGAAAATAGCCGCTAATTCCATTTTGAGTATATCCTTTTACCTTATGTTTGTCGATAGACGCTATACCCGTCATTCTCACCCTTTTGCTCATTTTTGGTTAGCCATATCTAACTTATTTTTAATATACCTTTCATTCGATGCTTTTGTCAATAGGAACCAAAAACTTCCCTGCAACCGCTATTGATAACGTGTGGTTTATCCGAAGCGCAAAGAGGAGCGTAAGAACGGTTGTCAATAAATCTGCCATAGGCTGAACCCAAATCACGCCGGTTAAATGAAACAGGCGGGGCAGCACGAAAATCAACGGGAAAAAGAAGATGCCCTGCCTGCTTAGGCTGAGGATACTTCCGACCAGACTTTTCCCAATGGCAAGGTAAAGTGACGCATATACCATTTGGAAACCAAATGTCAGAAACAGTACGGCATTCAACCGAAGCGCCTTTGCCGCTAATTCAGTCATTTGCGCATCTGTTCCAAAGAGGGATACAATCGGATTTGCAAATACGACAAGTATGATAGCTGCACCGACGCAGAATACCGTTGACCAAATCATGCAAAGCGAAATAGACTTTTTTAATCTGTCAAATTTTTTTGCGCCATAGTTGTATCCCGCAAACGGCTGAAAGCCTTTCAAAAAACCGAACACAACATAGGTTACAACCGTCATAATACGGGTAACAGCGCCCATAGCTGCCACTGCGTAATCGCCGTAAGGCTTTGATGCGGTGTTAATGCTTCCCAGCGCCGCGCTTGCAAGGAGTTGGAACAAAAGTACCGGAATACCGATTTTCAAAATTTCCGCATAAATGGTCTTTGAAAGTGTTATTTTTTTTACAGAAAATCTTAATACCCCTTTCTTCTTTGCGATATACCCAATGTAAAGCGCCATATTGATACACAACGAGAGCACCGTTGCGATTGCTGCGCCTTCTATGCCGAAGTCCATACCGTAAATCAGGATCGGGTCTAAAATCACGTTTGCAATACTGCCGGTAAGCATTGCAAGCATTGTAAATTTTGTGGCGCCCTGCGCGGTAAGCAGATTATTCATCATGACGGTAAAAACATTGATGACGGAACCTGTCACATAGATTTTTGCATAGGCGCTAGCGTATGGTAAAATTGTTTCGGTCGCGCCTAATGCAAGCAGTACAGGTTCAAGAAACACCATGATGCCCGCAATGATTACCATACCTGCAAGAAGTCCCGAAAAAAGCGCGGTAGAAGCCGTTTTATCCGCTTGTTCATAATCGCCCTTTCCGAGCAGCCGGGATATGTACGACGAGGCTCCCGCTCCAAACATCATACCCAAGCCGATAATGATTTGCACGATTGGAAACACCACGGATACCGCTCCCATTTGGCTCATTCCCAATCCGCCTACAAAGTATGCGTCAATCGCGTTGTACAATGCGGAAATCAGCATGCCAACCATTGTCGGACTGCCTAATTTGAGTAGGGAAGAAGCAACGTCTGCTTCCTCCAATAAATAGATACGATTTGATTTTTCTGCCATTTGAATGACCTCCTAATGTAAATATTTATATTATCGGTACAGGTCAAAACGTCTGCGCCGTATAATATCTGAATAAATTTCCACCTATAATATTGAACAAAAATTCAATATTGTTCATTAAAAAAAGGAACTGGTCTAAAGACCAATTCCCGACAAATACATTTTTGATAATTTTTGCAGTATCATAACCGCCCATTCCTTTCCCTTGTAATGGTACATCAGCTGCATCAGCCCATCGACGAAATTGTTTGCAATAATATGTATAAAAACAATATCATCCATCTCATCGTTTCGATGCTTGATCAAATGTTCCTCGATATCCTTAATAAAGCGTTCCTTCTCGTTCTCATATTTTGTACCTGCACTTTTATCTATCAAGATGATAAATTCCTGCCGGTGGTCAAACAAATGAAAGATACAGTCAGTTTCTGCCTTACTAAGTCCGTAAATTGCGCTGTTAGCGTGTTTGCCCTTATTTTCGCCCCCCGCCGTCAGCACGCGTTCCCAATCATAAATCACGGGACGAAGCACGGCATCAAAAAGCGCTTCTTTATTCTTGTAATAAGAGTAAATCAGTCCGGTTGGAATTTTGGCGTTCGCCGCAATATTGCGCATCGCCGCCGACTGATACCCTTTTTCATAAAATTCCTGCAACGCTGCCTTTAATATACTTTCTCTAATCTCATCTTTTAATACCTGTGCCATTTTATCACACTCTAATATTGAATTATTGTTCAATTATATTCCAATATCATTCCTTTGTCAAGCTTATAAATATAAAAGATGTGCTGCACAACTTGTACAATCTCTTTATCCCCCTAAAGTAATATCCTGTTCCTGATACCATTGCAGTGCATCCGTGAATTGTTTTTCCTGAAAATCCGGCCATAGCTCTTTGACAATATAAAAATCGGAATAAACCGTCTGAATAGGCAAAAAACCGGATAAGCGGCACATTCCGCCCCAGCGGATTACCATGTCAATTCTCGGTATTTCACCGGACGCCCAGCCGTTTTTCATATCCCATTCCCAGCCGTAATTGACCAAAAAATTTACTCTCATGATTCCTTTTTCATAAACCGGCTGACGCCTGCGGTTTGTATACGGAAGCAATTCTTTCGGAAAGCAGGAAGAATTGGTGTTGCCGATTACATACAGCTCTGCGTTTTCCCGTTCAATCATTTTAACAGCCTCAATACAGGCTTTTGAAAAAGCAGCCACCTGCTCTTTCGGACGCTTACAGTTATCTACCGTAAATCCATAGTAGGTCAGTTCCTGTACCCCATGTTTTTGTGCCGCCCGAAGCAGTTTTAAACCCGGATCTAACCCATATGCATATCCTTCTTCTTTCTTCAATCCGTTTCCTTTCGCCCAACGTCTGTTGCCGTCCGGAATAATACCAATATGCTTCGGAAAACGCTTCATAAAAATTCTCCATGCCCCTTTCACAGTATCCTTCTGATATGTTTTATCATCTCTTATCAATATGGGCAAAAAAGGAAAATTTATACATCTGATTTGAAATCAGACATTGTAACTGCTGTCTATTCATTGACAACCTTTCTCATTCATACTACAATATCCTTATTACAAATGTAATACTTTAAGATCGGAGGAATAACATGAAGCCACTCCCACAAATATCGGAAGCAGAATTTGAAGTCATGCGGATTATATGGAACAATGCACCGATTAGTACAAATGAAATCGTTGATAAGTTAGTCCAAACTACCTCATGGAGTCCCAAAACAATTCAGACCTTAATAAAACGTCTGGTAACAAAAAAAGCAATCGCTTATGAAAAAGAGAGCCGTATGTTCGTCTACACGCCATTGGTGGAAGAACGGGAATATATCCGTCAGGAAAGTAATACTTTTTTGAAAAAATATTTTAACGGAAATATTTCGGCGATGCTGTCTGCCTATCTCGAAAATGACAAGTTGTCCGACGCAGAACGAAATGACCTGCGCAGCCTTCTTGAACAAAAATCACAGTAGGAGTATTTGCCATGATTTCTTTCAGCGTACACTTTTTATTCTGCAATCTTTTGATCAGTATGATGATTGGCTTTATTTTGCTTGCAAAAAAAATATTGGGAAAGCATTTATCTGGCTGCTGCCAGTACCGTATTTGGTTTTTATTGCCGATTATCTTGTCACTGCCCTTTTTATCCGTTCGTCCGGCAGGACTCTCACAAATCATGCATTGGCTTCATTCCATGCAGGCAATGCTTATGCCAAAAAACGATGCGGCAGTTTCGTTTCCCGTTCCCAATCAGCTCTCTGCTGCTGACCGGATAAAAGACTTTGGTATTTCCGTCACAAGGGATTCCGCTCCCTTTGCCGCTTATCTTCCTTTCGTGTTATGGGTGGCAGGAATGCCGGTAATGATTCTATTTATGATACAATCAAAAATACGTCTGCACCATTTAGAACAATCTGCTCTTCCACTTCAAAATCCCGAGGTGAAGTTGCTTTACCAAAAGTGCATGACAGAGATGCAGCTTCAACGAACAATTCCTATCTATAGCACTGCATTTTTGCGCTCACCGGTCATGGTTGGAATGTTCCGTCCCCGTATCTATCTCCCGATTTATCTGATTTCGGATTTTGAAGAGAGCGACATCCGGTATATCCTTTTACACGAATTGCAGCACTATAAGCATAAAGATGCTTTCGTAAACTGTCTGATGAATATTGCTGCCATTGTCTATTGGTTTAACCCCATTGTCAGATATGCTTTAGCGCAAGCCCGCACCGACCGCGAAGTTGCCTGTGATACTTTTGTTTTGCAAATGCTGGATACCAGCGATTATATTGATTACGGGAACACGCTGCTCAATTTTGCACAGCAAATACCGCAATCTCCGATTTCGCTTGCAGCCGGAATTGGCGGAAGCACAAAGCAAATCAGAAAAAGAATATTGAATATCGCCTCTTACAAGCCCCAAACAAAACAGCACAAAAGGAAAGAGCGTCTTATCTTTGCAGTCCTGCTTGTTCTGATACTTGAATCCACCGCATACATTCCGGTTTTTGCATCGAATACAAGCGCTTCCCTTCCCAAAGATGCAGTGATCCATACGGACGATTTGTCGGAGTTTTTTGCGGATTATGAAGGCTGTTTTGTTTTATATGATTCCAATGCTGACACATGGGATATATACAACGAAACGCTTGCGGCCAAACGCTTGTCGCCAAATTCGACATACAAAATATACAGTGCATTATTTGCGCTGGAAAACCAATTGATTCGTCCAAGCGCTTCAACCCTAACATGGAACGGACAAGCCTATCCGTTTTCTGCGTGGAATCAGGATCAGACTTTAGCGTCTGCCATGCAAAATTCCGTAAACTGGTATTTTCAAGCACTGGATCAAACAGCGGACTTTGAAGCCTTAAAGAAATTCTACAAAACGATCGATTACGGAAATCATGACCTGTCCGGCGGCGTGTCTGAATTTTGGCTGGAATCCTCCCTCAAAATTTCCGCCGTAGAACAGGTGGAGCTGTTAAGAAAGCTTTACACCAATGAATTCCAATATGACACGCACAATGTAGAGGCTGTCAAGGCTTCCCTAAAGCTTTCCGCCTCTGAGAATTCTGTTTTATATGGAAAAACGGGAACCGGTATTGTCAATGGAAAAAATGCCAACGGTTGGTTCATTGGCTATGTGGAAACAGACAATAACACTTGGTTTTTTGCGACAAATATTCAGGGAAATGACCACGCGGACAGCCTGTCGGCAGGCGCCATTACACGAACTATTCTAAAGGCGAAGCAGCTTTTATAAAATTACGCTGGTTCCACTTTCAGAGTCCTTTCATCATGCGTGTGGACATCAGACAGGTTTCTCCGTTTGTAAAATAGATGATTCGGTTTTTAGCGTCTACCTCTTTTATGTTATTTTTGTTTACCAAAAACGACCGATGGCAGCGCACAAAGTTACCGCCTAATGTGCCTGTAAGTTCTTTCATGGTGCCGGAAAATTCAATTTGACGGTCTTTCGCGTGGAGAATGACTTTATGGATATTGCCGGAGGTTTCAAAAAAGAAAATATCATCATAATCTACGCTGATTTTTCGTCCGCCGGCTTGGATCGTATAGACCTTATGTGTCTTGTTGGTCTGAAGCGTATAGCGTTCCATTGCATTTAACAGGCATTCTCTGATTTTCACTTTCGCTTCGGCAGGATTGTCTTTTAATACAAAGTCCATTGCCTCCACCCGATACTGAAAGGTCATGTAGCTTAACTCGGAATGCGCTGTTATGAATATAATAAACCCACGAGGATCAAACAACCTGATTTGCTGTGCCAGCTTCATTCCGTTCATGCTGCTGCCTAAGTCGATATCAAGGAAATAAATGCCAGTGTTCTGACTGGTCTTGACCTTTTCCAGCAGCACATAAGGATCTTCTGCATCTAAAACAAGCTGCATATCCAGCTCATCCATCAGCACAGTATTTTGAATGGTTTGCACAATAGTTCGCCGCTGTGCGGCATTATCTTCGCACACAAAGATGTTCAGCATATTATGTCACTCCTTTTTGACAGTAAGTTCCATATGTTGTATGAAATAACCGCATTGCACTGTTGTTTCATGCAGCACATTTTCATAAGAACTGATGATTTTCTGAGCGTTGGAAATTCCGATTCCCTGATGCCCGGCCTTTGTACTAAAGCCTTTTTGCTTCAACCTATGCAGCGCCACGCCGTTATCCCGAAAGCGATTGCTTATGATAATTGACACACCAGACTTATTCGAAATAATATTTAAGCCTATTTGCGGCTGCTGTGTTTCCAGCGCGGCTTCAATCGCATTGTCTAAAAAGATTCCCAGTATTCTCGCAAGGTCTACGGTGTCTATCAGAAAGCTGTCCACTCGATCGGGAATATCAATCGTGACATCAATCCCCGACTCATGGGCGTAAATCATTTTTGCGGAGAGCAGGCTCTTGATTTCCAACACACCGATATTACAAAGTTGATTCAGCTTGTAATCCCCCTGATCCATCAGACTCTTCGTCGGAAAGATTTTGTCTTCAAAAAATTTCTTTAATTCGTCCATATCCCCATTTTCAATATAACCGGTTATAGAGAGCAAAATGTTAACGTAATCATGCTTAAAGGAACGCAGACCGTTATACATGACTTCCAAATTGTGTGTGTAGTCCTGTAAATCCTGCAAGGCTTTCTGTTTTGCCTCTGTCTGTATTTGTTCCAAATAAGAACGGCGCATAGCCAAAAGCAAAAAAAGCATAACAAGCAGATACCCTGAAATATGTAAGACATTATTATAAATCATTCTGCCGACAGAGCCATTTTGTTCCGGAATCAGATTATCAAACAGATAGATGGTTATCAGGAGCAGCAATGCAGCATCAATCAAATACCATGTCTGCTGGAGGCGTAAAAAACCTTTGCCTGAAAGTAACAATTTTCTAAGCAGCCTGCCGCAAAACAACGTAATAAAATAAAACAGCAAAATGCGAATCAGAATGACAGCAAAAGAAAAATACTGCTGATTTGATAAAGGCACCAAAATCGGCATTTTCAGAAGATTTGCCAGCAAATTATCTGTCACGACGGTAAGCACAAATCCAATCATGCCCATACAAACATTTTGGGATGCGGTATCCCGATAGGTAACCAGTCCATAAATACAAGCTGCCACCAGAATACCGAACAGACCATATGGTATACAGGACAGGAGCGTTACAGGCATTCCGGCAAGCAACAGCAGTAGATAAAGTATGATAAACGCTTTTAGGCTCATGCGCTTAGGCCACACATTACGAATGGCAAGAGAAAGCTGAAAAAAAGACAGTAGCATTTTAATATATTCGTCCTTTCGAGGTTTACTTTCTTGATTATACTGTATGTGATTCTTTGTATCAAGCGTTGCTCTGCGAAAATGATGAATAAGTGCACACTTTGCAGGGGAAAAACGCACTTATTCACGAATTTTGGCATTTTATGACTGTTTTGAGAAAATGGTTGTTTCCTTTGGTATACTATTCTGCGACAAATATATTTGTTTTGGAAGGAGATATGAAATTATGAAACATTTTTTAAAAGGAGCCGCTGTAACGGCAGTAGTGCTGATTGTTTCACTGGTAATCCACGTATTCTGCAATATGAAGGGCATTCAGTTAAATCAAGTAACGACAGGTACAATGTCAGCAATTTGTGCGATGTTTCTCTATCAGGGGTTGATCAGGAACGAAAAAAATAATGAGTAGCAGAAAAATAACGGATGCAGATTGCATAGAATATGTCTTCGAGGGTGTGCGTCAAAAAACACAGGCGCAGCAAAGGATTTTTGTATACACAATCGAAGATATAGACAAGCCAAGATGCATCCGTCAAATTTCCGAAATTGTTTTTTGATGGTTAAGAGAATGGGATTGCAAGCTCCTTTTCTTCTATATTATTGGACAAATACCGAAATGTCCCGTCCAAAAAAGGCTGCACAACGATTTTGTTTGTAAAAGCACAGTCGGAATTGTAGTCGGGCCATACGCCGTCCACAATCAGCGTAATCGTTCCATCGCTGTTCTTTGTAAAATCGACAACTTCCCCAAACGGCGCATATGGACTTGCAGATATCATTTCATAGGGATAGCTGTCACTGCTCTCGTCATATCCGCAGCATGCTCTCAACCGTTCCTGAGATACCGGAAAATAGTTGGTCATGATTTGCTCATATAATTGCGCAGGGATATCATCGCCCTTCAATTGAAAATTGCTTCCTGTATAAATGCGGTAAATATCCTCAAACATACAGGGCATTAAAATTTCTTCCACATTGCTGCTGTTCCAATTTGTTACGAGCATATTGTAGTTTACATAACTTAATCCTGAAATGTATTTTTTTGTCATCCTCCGGCATTCATCCGAGAGCGGTCTTGTCCGCCAATACTGGCGCGTTGCCGTATGTGCCAAAACATCTTTATACGCATAAATAAAATACCCTTTTTCCGTCAACTTGATTTCTTCCACATCACTGAGCAAAGTGTCTCTTAATTTCGGCACGCCTCCTTCCTGCCACCCGATTCCAATGTAAAAGGTTTGCAGCTGCCCCTCCCGATACATCAAGGTAATAACACCAATCAGGCCATCACGATTTACATCAAATATTGTAAACATGGCGTCGCGTTTCTCCAGATATGCGGCATAAAAGGCGTCAATCACCTGCGGGTTTTCCATATTGCAGTCTTCCGCGATGCTTACATATCCTGCTTTTCCAAGAAGGGATACCACCTCTTTTCTCTGCTCATCCGTAAAATTTCTGATATTGGATTCAAATGCTGAGCCTTCTGCAATTTCTATATTCCGATACACTTCCCGCACCTGCTCTGCCGCCTGTAAAGCCAAATTTTGCAGCTCCTCTTTTTCCGCTTCTGTAAAAAGACTCTCCTCCACCTGTAGAAAGAGCGACAAGGAAGGTTCCGTATTTTCATATAGCGCTTTCCATTCCTCCTGCGTCAGGCGGGGCGTGTACCATGTTTGCGCATTGTTATTTTCAGAAGGCAAAATTTTGTTTGACACATACTGAACACTTTCATTCTCCAAAGGCCGTACTACTACCTCGTGCGCATACACCTTCGAATTCCCTGCATAAGGAAATACCACATGCGTTGTAAGTGTTATGGTTTTGTCCTCGTTTTCTGTGTAGCTTATCACCTCCGGATACGGATAGTCGGGATATTCTGTGTCGTAAAAACCTCTCGGCCTGTATTCATAGGTCGCTTTCTCTGTGTCGTAGACTGTTTTGGACTGCAATGTTTCGCTGTCAATCTTAAAATATGGCATGATAACACATTCAAATTCGTCCTTTGGTATCTGATAAACAGCGCCAATGCTTGGATTGTCATTGGCAGTATAAGGAAACGGCTGCATTTTCACGTTCGGATAAAGAAGGTCATACAAGTCATAGAAATTCAGTTCTCCAAAATCCTCCTCACGCCAATCGGTTAAAAACATGTTATTGCGCTCATATCCGATTGGCAGCAGATACTGCCGGTTGAATGCCCTGCATGTTTCATCCAGCGGCAGCACCCGAAACGCCGTATGTTCTTCGGCTTCGCTTAATGTCAATACATACGTATCTTCCGAAAAATAATTTCCCGAAAACATGAGATAACCGTCCTCTGTATACTGCCAGCGTTCCGCGCGATAGCTGCCTGTAAATACTTTTTTCATGCTCCCGTATTGATATTGATAGCAGCTTCTGGTAACATTTACAATTCCTTCTGTCGTTTCCAAATCATATTTCACAAACCCGCCCCAGTACGCGACCTCTATAATTGACAGCTTTGCCCCGCTTTTTGTGTCTACCGCTTCGCAAAATTCAATTACCTGCTGCGCATTTGTCATGTCAATTTGATTTTTACTGTCAACAGCCGGATACCCGTTTTCTCCAAAGCGTTCTACGATACTGCGCATCATCTCCAAATCCGTCGCTTTATTTTCTTCTGCGGCTTTTTCATACAGGTCAAAACAGATTTCTATAATCTCTTCTGTTTTCTCCTGTTCTTTTGGCAGAGGAAGCTGTGCCGGAGCTTCGCTTCCAGCGGTCTGTGTTTTCGTTTGGAGTGTATTGCTACATCCCGAAATGTGAAACAATAATATACTGCCAATGGCAATTAACCCGATTTTCCATTTTTTGTCTGCCTTTTTCCTCAGCATACTGATTTCTCCTTACTCTTCTAAGATATTACATTTGTAAGATACGAAAGCAAAAAAATTACAATTGTAACCTTCGTTTCTTTAAGATTACAATTGTAAGATATAAAAGTCAAGCCAAATTTACTATTTTACACGAATTTTTCACTACACTTTTTTCAGATAGTCCACAGGAACTTCCTTTGTAAGCCACACACCGTTTACAGAACGGTAAAATTTATATCCCTCTCGATACATCTGCCCGCTTTTTACTATATACAACACAGGCTTTCCATGTCGCGCCCCTACTTTTCCTGCGGTTTCCTTGTCCCCCGACAAATGCACATAAAGCCTGCTCTTTGCAATCAGTCCCTGCACATCAATGGAAGACACATACTTTTCTCCGGTTCCATGCCATAATTCTTTGGGCGGTTCTAGCGCTTCAAGCTCCAAATCAACCGGAACGGAATGTCCCTGATTGGCACGAATCAGCGTCCTGTCTTCATTAAAGGAATACCTTTGTTTCTCATCTGTGCGGACAATTTCTTCCAAAATATCCATGTTAAATGTATGGCTCTTTGCTATCCCTGCAATCAGCTCATCCACATTTGCCCAGCCATGTTCATCAAGACAAATGCCAATGGTCTCCGGCTTGTGGCGTAAAATAAGGCTTAAAAATTTGCTTATATCTTTGAAATGCATCCTATCCCTTCCTTTCTAACACTCTTCCCCTTCAAACCGCATTCCCCAGCTAGTCCGAATATCATACAATAATTGGGCAATCGCAATGCTGTCTTTTGGTGTATAATAATCGTTGGAAGTCTTCCCCTCGCGCGCGCATTTGGAAGCTTCCCGAATTTCATACTCAAATCCATTGATATCCTCCGGAAACTCCATTACGATTTCCTTCTGATGCTCCAAACAAACAGTCATACGCTCCGCATGCTGAAAATCGTTTAGAAAAATCGTTCCCTTCGTCCCGATAATCGTCGCATTGCGTTCCAGTTCTTTTCCAATTGTCTGTATGGATTGTGCAACACAGCCATCGGAATAAACCAGTTCAATGTCACTGTAATCATCCGTTCCATATTCATTCATATGAACCTTTGACGTAAAGCTTTTTGGCAATTCCTGTTTGAGTAAATATAAAAATCCCAAATTATAAATACCGATATCGAGCAGTGCGCCTCCCCCAAGCTCAGACTTGAACTTTCTCTCCTTCCTTGCGCCCTCCGCCACAAAACCATATTCACATTTTATCTGCCGGATTTCTCCGATTATGCCTTCTTTCAAAATCTCTCTCAGCTTTCCATAAAGCGGCAAAAACCAAATCCAAAATGCCTCCATAATAAACAGACCTTTTTCGGCTGCCAAATCATACAATTCTTTTGCCTGACTTACCGTAATCGTAAACGGCTTTTCGCATAACACATGTTTTCCATGCAAAAGGCACAGCTTGCAATTTTCATAATGCATACTGTTTGGCGTCGCAACATAAATTGCCTCAACATCGGGATCGCTTGCAAGCTGCTCATAAGAACCGTAATAATTGTCAATATGATACGCATCCGCAAAAGCCTTTGCACTCTCCAACTGCCTTGAGCCGACTGCTGCCAGCATTTCCCCCTCTTCTTCCATCTGAAGGATTGTTTCGGCAAATTTCTTTGCAATCCTTCCTGTCGCTAAAATTCCCCATTTCATCAATGACATCCTCCTTTAATCCATATTTTATATAGATACGAAAATCCACTATACTTTAGCCATATTTTTCGCCCGTGTCTTCTGCCTGATATGACACTTTTACTTCAATTTTCTAAATCCTCCATAAATTTAATCAAAGCATCCTCTTCACCTTGATGATGCCGCAACGCAAAAAAAGAAGGTATAGCCATAAATGGAACCATAATTAACGCCAACAATTTTCCAAAGTCAAATCCTTCAATACCGAAACCTATACCACAACCCAGAACAGTTACAGTCGACATAAAAACCGCAAGTACTGCTATTAACTTAGCTAATTCCATTTTATCAGTTGTACATTCAACTACTAACTGCCCATCGCTCTCATGAACGATTCCGTAAATACGGGAAAAAGAAAATAAAGCAGACATTCTTTGGATTAACAGCCAAGGCGTTAAAGCTGCATCGAACATATCAGGACAAGTATATATTTGAAACCGGTCATTCACCAGCTCTCCAAAAAATATCCTGCCATTCATTATCTTACTGTCATAAGACAGGTTTATCCGCGCCATAATCTGAAACGGAATAGTCCTTGCAATAAATTTCTGATCAAAAACCGACTTTTCAAAAGGATATTGAATGGTATAATATTTCTTTTTCAATTGATACCTCCAAAACACTTTAAGGACTATGTTTTCCATAGTCCTTAAAACTGCATAACCAAATTCCCTAAATAAACTTCACCAACTCATCAACCGATTTGCGCTTCGGCGCCTCCGGCGCCTCGTCCGCATATCCTACCGCCACAAGCGCCGCAACCTTCTGTCCCTCGTCAAGACCGATAATTTCCGCCACCTTATCCTCGTCAAAAATACCAAGAATCACAGAACCCAGCCCTTTTTCATGCGCCGCAAGGCTAAATGTCTGTGTCGCAAGTCCCGCATCAAACACTTCCCAACGATCTTCTTTGGAAGTGGAATACGAACCGTCTCTCTCAAATCCGCTTCTGCCATGTACCATTGTCACAACGACAAGCGCCGGTGCACTGCCAATAATGCCCTTATTATGTTCAAATCCAAGCGTCGCTTCATCAGCAATCTTTGCTTTCATATCTGCATTCTCAATAACTGTATACCTTGTCACCTGTGTGTTTTTCCAAGAAGGCGTAAACGCTGCCGCAGCCACAATCTCCCGCATCAGCTCCTGCGGCACCTGCTGCGCTTTAAACTTCCGGATACTCCTTCTTGTCTCAATGCACTTTAATGTCTCCATAAAAATACCTCGCTTTCATATATAATTTTTAAATTACTTTAAAAAACCGTTCACAATCTGCTCTTCCGCCTCTGCCTCAGTCAGTCCCAGCGTCATCAGCTTAATCAACTGCTCCCCCGCAATTTTCCCGATTGCCGCCTCATGGATTAAACTCGCGTCAAGATGATTTGCCGTAATCTCCGGAATCGCCCGCACCAATGCATTGTCCATAATAATCGCGTCGCACTCCGAATGTCCCGCACACTTGTTATTGCCGTTAATATGCGAATAAAAAGTCTGCTCCGAATCATCCTTTGCTACGGAGCGCGAAATCACATTGGTACTGGAATCCTCGCCATCCAAATCCACATAAAAGTTTGTTGTCGCTTTTTGCTTTCCATGCGTCATCAGCTTTTCCTTAATTATAAGCTGCGCACCTTTTCCAAGCTTCGCCTTTGTGACACGCTCTGTAGAATCCACGCCCTTAATCTGTACGGTGTCCATCTCCATATAGCTGTTTTCGTCCATCTCCACCACAGTCTCCGGATTCATAATGCGCTCTCCCGTACCCTCTCCGGAACCATAATGCTTCTCCACATATCGAAGCTTTGCATTTTTTCCCACATAAAACGTATGAATGCCGCTATGCTCACTCGTCTTGTCACCGCCGTTATGGATTCCGCAGCCCGCAACAATCGTAACATCGCAGTCCTCTCCGATGTGAAAATCGTTGTATACCAGCTCTTTTAAACCGGTCTGTGTCATTAGCACCGGAATATGCACACTCTCCTTCTTCGTCCCCGGCTTGATAAAAATATCAATCCCCGGCTTATCCTCCTTTGTGACAATCTCAATATGTTCCGTAGAGCGTCTGCCTGCCGACTCGCCGTTTGCACGAATATTGTAAGCGCCCGCAGGCACATCATGCAAATCAGCCACCTGCATCAGTAATGTCTTTTGAATCTCATCCATGTATACATCCTCCCGCATTATGCATGCATTCAAAGCTGCCGTTTAATAACTGCGGCAAAATTTCCTCCCTTGTCCCGACATTCGTAATCTCACCGTTTGCAATGACCACGATTTCATCCGCAATATTTAAAATCCGCTCCTGATGCGAGATAATGACAATATTGCCCTGTGTCTGCTCATGCATACTTTCAAACACTTTGATTAAATTCTGAAAGCTCCATAAATCAATTCCCGCCTCCGGCTCATCAAATACGGAAAGCTTTGTTCCACGCGCAATCACCGTAGCAATCTCAATGCGCTTTAGTTCCCCTCCGGAAAGACTCGCATTCACCTCGCGGTTGATATAATCCCGCGCACAAAGCCCCACCTCGGAAAGGTATTTACATGCGCCTTCCACACTCAGCCGCTCTCCTGCAGCAAGCCTGACCAAATCAAGCACCGTGATCCCTTTAAAGCGCACAGGCTGCTGAAACGCGAAGCTGATTCCAATCTGCGCCCGTTCCGTAACGGACAGCCCCGTAATGTCCTGTCCCTCAAAAAAAATCTGTCCCTCCGTCGGCTGTATAATACCTGCTATCATTTTGGCAAGTGTCGATTTCCCTCCGCCGTTTGGTCCCGTTATCGCAGTAAATCTTTGATTTATCTTTAAATTAATTTGATTTAAAATATCCTTCCCATTTCCGTCATCTACATGATAAGAAATGTTTTTTAACTCCAACACGTACTCTGCCTCCATTCTATGATGTATTCCGATTGTCTTGCCCAACTTAAGTATACCCAATATTTGCCAAAATTGCAAATCCTACATTCGCCCGAATAATCCCTAAATTTCGACCCGAAAGCAAATCTCCTGTACGCCCGCATTCTCCAAAAGCTCTACCGCAATTTCACCATTATGGCTGAGTGCAATTCTATTTGCCTGATAGAGCCCAAGGCCTCTGCCCTCGCGATTGTTCTTCGTGGTAAATCCCCGCTCAAAAAAGTGCGCAATCTCACCCATCGTAAGATTCTCCACCTGATTTTTAATCGCAAAAATCAGCTTATCGTCTTTAGAATCCAAAATCATCTCCACCCTGCCATGCTCCGGCGTTGCCGCCTCAAACGCATTGTCCACAAGCACGCCGATAATTTCCACCAAAGAATGTTCTGATACCGATGTCACTATCTCCTGACTCAGCACCTGTATATCAATCTGTGCATACTCCGGCGCTCCTATCAGCTTACTGTACAAAAAGCCTGCCAGTATTTTATCGGAAATACGCAAAAGCGAGGAATTACAACGTGATCTGTCATCGTAAATCCCCCTGCCATAGGCCGACTGTGCCTTCACAAGTTCATCATAGTTATCAATCGTCACATGCATATTTAAAATTGCATTCATATGGTTGTCAAACTCATGCTGTCTTGCCCTGATATCCTTTGTAAGCTCCTCCATAGGCTTTATGTAAAGCTTATAAATCTTTAGCTCCTGCTCGTTTTTCTTTAGTGCGGCATAATTGCGGCTCCAGTCAAGCAATCCGAACAGAATCACAGAAAAAATAATGCCAAACAATACCATCACTTTTATGTCAAGCGTGTGGCTGAGTGACAAATCAATCAGCAGATAGATTGTCACAATCAACGCCGCCGCGCAAAATATTCGATACAAAAACGTTCTTCCCAGCTCCGCCATTTAATTGTCCTTCCCTTTTATCACATGAATCAATTTGTTTTTGTATGTAACCCCAACCTCCGCTGTCTCACCGTTTTTGAGGTTAATCAGCCCGTTGACCGTATCAATACAGTCGATATAATCGAGATTGACTACACACATTCTATGCACCTGCATAAAACGTTCCTTAGGCAGCTTCTCCATAAGCTGTTTAATCGTCAGATACGGCACTTTCATTTCCTCCCTTGTAAGCACAAAGCATACGCCTCTTGGCACTGCCCTGACACAGATAATGTCCTTACAAAAGAGCTTATAATTAACACCGTCTTTTTTTACCATTACAAAGCTTTCCCGCGTTTCGCCCTGCTGTGACAAAAACAAAAGCTTTCCCACAAGCTGTTCAATATCCGCCTCGTTATAGGGCTTAACCAGATACTGGTAACAGTGCAGCTCCCTGTATGCCGAAAGTTCCATATTGGTAATTGAAGTAATCATCACAATCGGCGTAAAAGCATACTCCTTTTTTGCCCGTATTTCGCGGGCAAACGTCATTCCCGAAATATCCTCTTTATCGTCGGGATCTAAGTTAATATCCAGCAAAAAAGCCTGAAAGGGCTGCTGCGCCCTATTCAGCGCAGCTCTTGCCTCCTCCAGACTGTTTACGGGAGTGACGGATACACCCTTTGATACCCTCTGTGCCATAGCAGTCACCGCTGCCAGACTGTCCCTGCTGTCCTCAAGGATCAATATTCTTGTCACACTCTGCATACCGTTCTCCTCCCGATTTTATTCAATTCATTCCTATGCGCCGGCCGCATGCTGCAAATTTCCCTATACGGACGCGTGCATCACTATTTTAAAATTTCACCGACTGACTTTGCAAGCCCTGCCACGCCCTGAATTTCCGACGGCACAATAATCTTCGTCGCATTGCCGTTTGCAGCCCGCTCGAATGCCTCGAGCTTTTTAATCGTAAGCACTGCCTCATCTGCTCCGGCATCCTTTAAGAACTTAATACCTTCCGCATTTGCCATCTGTACGACTCTGATTGCCTCCGCCTGACCTTCTGCTTCGCGTATTTTCCGCTCCTTCTCCGCCTCGGCGCGAAGAATTGCAGCCTGTTTTTCCGCCTCAGCCTCAAGAATCGCCGACTCCTTCTGACCTTCCGCCACAAGGATTGTTGATTTCTTCTCACCCTCGGCTCTAAGGATTGCCTCACGTCTTTCACGCTCTGCCTTCATCTGCTTCTCCATCGCATTTCGGATTGCCTCGGGCGGAATGATATTCTTTAATTCGACACGATTAACCTTAATTCCCCAAGGGTCGGTTGCAACGTCAAGCGCCGAACGCATGTTTGTATTAATAACTTCTCTTGATGTGAGCGTCTGATCAAGCTCCATATCACCGATAATATTTCGAAGGGTTGTCGCCGTCAGCTTTTCAATCGCCATAATCGGGTTATCCACGCCGTATGCATACATCTTGGGGTCGGTAATTTGGAAAAATACGACCGTATCAATCTGCATTGTAACGTTATCCTTTGTGATAACGGGCTGTGGCGGGAAGTCTACCACCTGCTCCTTTAAATTCACTCTCTTTGCTACTCTGTCAAGGAACGGAATTTTAAAATGAATCCCGACACCCCATGTGGTATCATATCCGCCCAGACGCTCAATAACATACGCCGACGCCTGCGGCACGATACGCACGTTCACCGCAATTACCACAATAATGATAAATAAAATTGCTAATACCCATACCATTAGTTTGTCTCCTCCTCATACTTTTCAACAATTAATTTTACTCCTTTAATGTCCACTACCTTTGCAAGATTTCCTGCCGCGATTTTGCAGCCATTGTCAGCCGCCCGTACCGTCCAGTCCTGACCATTCACCACCGCACAGCCCGTTTCCACAATGTTGTCAACGTCTTGCGTGATGCGCACAATCTTACCGATAATGCCTTCATAATTTGTCCTTGTTCGTGTAACGTTTATGTACTTCACCACCAAAGGTCTTGTGAAGATCAGCGTCACAAACGATACGGCAAGAAACACTGCAATCTGTAATGTCGTTCCGGCGCCTAACAGCGTCGCAAGCACTGCTGCAAGCGCACCAAGCGCAAACCAGATTGCGCCAAAGCCGACCGTCACAATTTCGATTATAATCAGCACAATCATAGCAACCAGCCACACCATTGTATTCATGATTCATCCCCCTTTCCGTCTTTCATTCATTGAAAGGATTTTCATTTTCCTGTCAAAATTATATTACTTCATATTTTTGTCCAATACAATGGTTTTTGCGTCAATAAGGTGATTTTCGTATTGAAAAAAGCTTGCCGCTAAGGCGCCCCATGCGCCGCCTTAGCGGCATATTTCCTCTGTATGGGGCTGTACATTAACAAAGGGTACTGTCATAAAGACAGTACCCTTCACAAGCATCAATTATACACCCTCGTGGAATGTTCTCGAAATAACGTCCGCCTGCTGTTCCGGTGTCAGCTTAATAAAGTTTACGGCATAGCCTGAAACACGGATTGTAAGCTGCGGATAATTCTCCGGATGCTTCTGTGCGTCCAAAAGTGTATCTCTGTTTAAAACATTGACGTTCAGATGATGTCCTCCCTTTGATGCATAACCATCCAAAAGGTTTACCAGATTGTCTACCTGCTGTGTATTTGCTGCCATAATAAATTCCTCCTTATTTGATAAATACTTATATAAATTGTTTCACTTCCATTTTGTCTGTTTGTTTTGAGCTTGTGACTATAGTATATTCAAATATCGGAAGAATTTCCGTAACATCTGTTACATTTTTAATTTTTTTATGTTTAAAAACAAATACAATTTGAAATTAATACAATTCCTCAAGTGCGCGGCTGTCAGAAAGCTTTATCACATTTTTTTCCACAGTAATCAATCCCTCCTGCTGCATCTTCATCAGCTCTCTTGAAAGCGAGGGACGCGTCGTTCCCAAATAATCGGCAAGCGCTTCTCTGTTCATGGTAAGATGCACAATATCCCCTTGCGCAGCCTGCTCCAAAAGCCACAGCGCAATCCGCTCCTTAAGCGTCGTTCCTGACAACAGGTGAAGCTTCCTCGTCATGGAAAAATTCTTTTCGGACTGTATCTCCAGCATATTTTTTGTAATCAGCCTGTGATGATCGCAGGCATTGCTGCAAAAACAGTAGAAAAAATCCCAAGGTATTTCAAGAAGCCTGACACTGCCCTGTGCGATTGCATCATACCAGTACTTTTTGGCATCTGCAAACAAGAACATCTCACCAAACACATCACCTGCTTCCACAAGAAACAGCACATCCCGCTTTCCTGATGCAAAATCCTTTGCAAGCATCACACAGCCCTCTAAAATCAGAAACAGATTCTTTGGCGTTTCGCCCTGCCGGAAAATGTAGCTCTCATCACAAAATGTCCGCTCACTTGTCTTGGAACACGCAAACATTTTGTCAAGTTCCGCATCACTGATATTGCGGAACAAATGAATGTCCTGTATGCTCTCTCTGCACCGCTTTACACTCTCTGTCATTGATTACATCATTCCGCCCATTCCAGGACCGCCAGCCGGCATTGCAGGAACATCTTCTTTAATATTGGCAACAACAGACTCTGTTGTGAGCAGTGTGCTCGCTACAGAACATGCGTTCTGCAATGCACTTCTTGTCACCTTTGCCGGATCAAGGATACCAGCCTCAACCATATTGACATACTCTTCCTTCGCAGCATCGAAGCCAAAACCAACCTCTGACTCTTTTACCTTATTTACAATCACGCTGCCCTCAAGACCTGCGTTCGCAGCAATGATAAATAACGGAGATTCCAGTGCCTTCAACACAATCTTCGCACCTGTCTTCTCATCGCCGTCAAGTGTTTCAACAAGCTCCTCTACCTTCTTTGACGCATGGATATAAGCAGAACCGCCGCCTGCGATAATACCTTCCTCTACGGCTGCTCTTGTCGCATTGAGCGCATCTTCCATACGAAGCTTTGCTTCCTTCATCTCTGTCTCTGTTGCCGCACCAACGCGGATTACTGCGACACCGCCTGCAAGCTTTGCAAGTCTCTCCTGCAATTTTTCCTTATCAAAATCAGATGTCGTCTCCTCAATCTGCTTTTTAATCTGTGAAATTCTTGCGTCAATCGCTGCCTTATCTCCCTCGCCGTCAACGATAATCGTGTTCTCTTTCTGAACCTTAACAGACTTCGCGCGTCCGCACTGCTCTAAGGTTGCTTCCTTGAGGTCAAGACCAAGCTCCTCGCTGATTACCTGACCGCCTGTCAGAATTGCGATATCCTCAAGCATAGCCTTTCTTCTGTCGCCGTATCCCGGAGCCTTTACTGCTACAACATTGAACGTACCGCGCAATTTATTAACAATTAACGTTGTAAGCGCCTCACCTTCAACGTCCTCTGCAATGATTAAAAGCTTTGCGCCTGACTGTACAACCTGCTCCAAAACCGGAAGAATTTCCTGAATGTTTGAAATCTTCTTATCAGTAATTAATATATACGGGTCTTCCATTGTCGCTTCCATTTTATCCATATCGGTTGCCATGTAAGCTGAAATATATCCGCGGTCAAACTGCATACCTTCTACTAAGTCAAGCTCTGTCTGCATTGTCTTTGACTCCTCGATCGTGATAACGCCGTCGCCCGAAACCTTCTCCATAGCGTCCGCTACCATGTTTCCGACTTCCTCGTCACCTGCCGAGATTGCCGCTACTCTTGCAATATGCTGCTTGCCGTTTACTTTAGAGCTCATTGATGCAATCGCATCTACTGCACAATTTGTCGCCTTCTTCATACCCTTTCTTAAAATAATCGGATTTGCGCCTGCTGCCAGATTCTTCATTCCCTCGTTAATCATTGCCTGTGCAAGAACAGTTGCTGTTGTGGTACCGTCACCTGCCACGTCGTTTGTCTTTGTGGCAACTTCCTTTACAAGCTGTGCGCCCATATTCTCAAAAGCATCCTCAAGCTCAATTTCCTTTGCAATTGTCACACCGTCATTTGTGATAAGCGGTGCGCCGAAAGACTTGTCAAGAACAACATTTCTCCCTTTGGGTCCGAGTGTCACACTTACGGTATCTGCCAGCTTGTTTACACCTGCCTCTAATGTCTTACGAGCCTCTGCTCCATATTTGATTTCCTTTGCCATGATTGCATATCCTCCAAATTTTATTTTTTAATTCTACTTCAATATTTCATAATTTCGTACAGGGAACGCTGCCTTTTGCGCTCTCTTAATAGCTTAGAAAATTTTATGCTGTGTTTTTTACAGCATTCTGGATTATCTGAGTTATTTGATAACTGCCAAAATGTCGTTCTGCTTTACAATAATGTATTCCTCATCATCAATCTTGACTTCCGTTCCGGAATACTTTGAGTAAATTACATTATCGCCTTCCTTCACTTCCATTTTTACTTCCTTGCCGTCAACAACGCCGCCTGGTCCTACTGCGATGACCTCTGCCTGCTGTGGCTTCTCCTTGCTCTGTCCCGGTAATACGATTCCTGACTTTGTTGTTTCCTCAGCGATTAACTGCTTTAATACGACTCTGTCTCCTAATGGTACTAACTTCATGTTAAAATGCCTCCTTATTATTAATGATAAATTATATACTTTTGTAATTAGCACTCCTCGTAATTGAGTGCTAACAGAACATATCATAGTTTTTTATAGAAAGTTGTGCAAGCGCATTGAAGTGCCATTTTCTTCCATTATTTCTCGTTTTTACGTTTTTACTCTTATTTTCTCTCATTTTTATAATTTAGTTTACTTAATAATTATTTTAGATTTTTATTTTTTGTTAATACCTTTCTCGATTTTTTCCCTGTAACCGGGCGCATTTTTTATCTCAAACTTATTCTCAAACATCGCATATTCCGCGTCGGAAAACGCATCGCGATAGCTTTCCTCCACATTGATGTGCATTACGCAGCCAACCGCAACGCTTGGCACAAGAATTGCGTCCTCAAAGGTATCACATGCCTCCTGTATCCGTGCACAGTAACGTTTCGCCTCGTCCTCCTCGACCAATGGCAAAAGTACATGAAACACATCTCCCTCAACCCTGCCAATCACAGCATCAGCAAAGCCGGCCTCCCGCGCCTTATCCTGCAGGATATTCGCTACCGTAAGCACAAGCCTGTCGCTCTCCTCCTCGCCAAATTGGCTGTCAAAGAACTTCCAGTCATTGATATTTACACAGATTACCGCAGTCGGAACAACCTCACGCTCCGCAAGCTGCCGCATACGGCTCATAAAATAATTTCTGTTGAGCACACCCGTAAGCGGATCGTTCTGCTCGGAATATTTTACCTGATATGCGTCCTTCTCTACCTGCTGCTCCAGCTCATCTATGTACACTGCCTGCTCGCTTGCCAGATACGATTTTCCGCTAAATCCTTCCAGCGTTTTCCTATATGCGTCAAGCAACGCGCCTACCGCATCTCTTTGCGCTTCTGCCACATTTTCCGATTTTATGTAGATATGGCAGACCGTCCGTCCCATAACCCTGATTTTATTTCCCGGCTTGTTTTTCACGTCGGGCACAAAGCCATCAAAATTTCCAAACGACAGAATCACTGTACCATGCCGGTCCGTCATCAGCGTATCCAATCCGAAAACCGTATGCATGTTCTCAAGAAAAGCGCCCGCCGCCTCTAAATCAAATAAATCTTTGGGAAAATAATTTTTACTGTTTTGTTCCAATCTCTCTGCAAATGCTATTTTCTTTTTGTTCATAGTAATCCTCCGTTCCGTTTTCCTTTCGTTCGCGTTATCTCAAGTATACTGGTTTCTTATAGGATTGTCCAGATAGGATTGTCTAGCTCATAAATTTGTCGATTACCTCTGCTATCCCATCTTTATTATTGTCATTTTCCGTAATATAATCCGCATATTTTTTCAGCTCAGGACTTGCGTTCGCCATTGCAACGCCCACTCCTGCCGCTTCTATCATGGAAATATCATTCTCCTCATCTCCCACTGCAACCGCGTTCTGCTCAAGAACATTTAACCCCCTGCACATATGAATCAGTGCATTGCCCTTCCCCGCATTCTTATTAAAAAATTCAAGATAGTAATTATTTGAAAATGCACACGCAAGATCTTCACCTAGCGCGGAAGCCTCAATCTCCCTGCGAAAACATTCAAGCTTTTCCCTGTCGTCAAGGTCAATGGTCAGTACCTTAAACGGCTCATGTGTAAGTTCTTTTTCAAGCTGTTCCCCAATCACATATGGCATATGGATTACCCGCGTGTAATACCTGATTGCCGCATCCTCTGCAATGCTCACCACATGCGAATCCGCATATGTCTGAATATGAAGCCCTCTTTCCTTTGCCAGATCAAACAGCTTTTGTGCCGCCCGCATCGGCACAGAGTAGCTCTCTATCACCTCATCCCTGATACAGTCATAGAGCACCGCCCCGTTATATGCCGTAGCATAAATCCCGCCTGCCTCAGCACTGCCTTCCGACTGCATTTGAATGACTTCCTCTTTGATATTCAGCTCTTCCAAAACCTCCAAAATACTGTCCACTGGTCTTCCGCTTGCAAGAACAAGTGAATTTCCGTTTCTTATCATAGTAAGCAGTTTTTCCCGTGTGCTTTCCGAAACCTTTTTTTCTGTTGTAAGAAGCGTACCGTCCAAATCCGTAAAAAGTATTTTCGTCTCTCGTGCCCTTCTCATTTGTGCAAGAACCTCCTCGTGTATATACAACCTTCCATAGCCTGTTGCAAGATCAAGCCCAGGCTTGTTTTCTCCATGAAAATCAGAACCGCCGCTTGGCAGCAGCCCGTATTTATCCGCAAGCGCCTTGATTTTTTTCTCCTCCGAGGGCGAATACGTGCTGTAATACGTTTCTATCCCCATCAAACCTGCCGCTTTCAGACGCCCTATAAGCAAATCAAGCTGCTCACTCCCAAGTCCGTAAAGCGTAGGATGCGCCAGGACAGGAATTCCCCCCGCCCTTCTTGTCACGTCAATGACCTCCTCGGGCGTAACTTTTTCGCGGTGCACAAAATATGGCGTGTGGTCACCTAAATACCGCTCAAATGCCTCGTCCCTGCTTTTTACGTACCCCTTGTCCAAAAGAAATTTTGCGTAATGCGCCCTCGTAATCACCGCATCCGGAAATGCCGCAAGCAACGCCTCATACGTTATATCTATGCCTGCACTGCGCAAATTAGCACAAAGCTTATGGTTTCTGTCTATGCGTGACTGCCGCAAGCGCGCAAGATACGCCAAAAACACAGGCGCCTTGTGGTCAATAAAAAGACCTACGATATGAACGTCCCGTTCATTGTACTGCGTCGAATACTCTATGCCCGGTATGATTTCAACTGGCTTATCCTTTGCATATTCCATAATCTCATCAATGCCGTCAACGGTGTCATGGTCTGTGAGCGCCATTGCTTTTAATCCCTTATTTACAGCATAATCGACAAGCTCTTTCGGCGTCATCGTGCCGTCCGAACGAATAGAGTGAACGTGTAAATCAATCTGTCCCATTTTTACCTGCTCCTTTTTGGTGTCTTGCAAATCTCTTTCCTAAATGCCCTGATACAGGAAAAGGCAGATGTCATTCCCTGCATCTGCCTTTACTTTTCTATTCTTCCTCTCCGCTCTCGTCCTCTGCCTGGGCAGTATATACAGCCGTTCTCTTTCTCGCCATTTCGTCGCTTGCAAGATACTCGTCATAAGTCGTAATCTTGTCAATCAGACTGCCATCCGGCAAAATCTCCATAATGCGGTTTGCCGTCGTCTCCACAAACTGATGATCGTGGCAGGCAAATATCGCTACCCCTGGGAATTTAATCAATCCGTTATTTAATGCCGTTATGGATTCCATATCGAGGTGGTTTGTCGGCTCGTCAAGGATCAGGCAGTTCGCACCGCTAATCATCATCTTACTGAGCAGGCAGCGCACCTTCTCGCCTCCGGAAAGCACCTTCACCTTTTTTACGCCGTCCTCGCCCGCAAACAGCATACGTCCCAAAAAGCCGCGCACATATGTGATATCATCCACCTTGGAATAGCCCATGAGCCAGTCCGCAATCGTGTAGTCATTGTCAAACTCGTTTGTCGGATCTTTTGGAAAATAAGCCTGCGACGTGGTAACGCCCCACTTATACGAACCCTCGTCCGGTTCCAGCTCTCCCATTAAAATTTGGAACAGTGTCGTCTTTGCAAGCTCATTGCCACCCACGAACGCCACCTTATCCTCGCGCCCTAAGATAAAGGAAATATTGTCAAGCACCTTCTCGCCGTTAATCGTCTTGGAAAGATTTTCCACCGTCAGTACCTCGTTTCCGATTTCGCGATCTGGTCTGAAATCAATATAAGGATATTTCCGGCTTGACGGTCTGATATCATCAAGCTCAATCTTCTCCAAAGCACGCTTTCTTGATGTCGCCTGCTTTGACTTTGACGCATTTGCGGAGAATCTTGAAATGAACTCCTGCAGCTCCTTGATTTTCTCTTCCTTCTTCTTGTTTGCCTCTTTCATCTGCTTGACAAGCAGCTGGCTTGACTCATACCAAAAGTCATAATTGCCTGCATAAAGCTGAATCTTGCCATAATCAATATCCGCAATCTGTGTACATACTTTGTTCAGAAAATAACGATCATGCGACACCACAATTACCGTATTTTCAAAATTAATCAAAAACTCCTCAAGCCACGCAATCGCATCCAAATCAAGATGGTTTGTCGGCTCGTCAAGAAGCAGAATGTCCGGATTTCCAAAAAGCGCCTTCGCAAGCAGCACCTTGACCTTCTCACTGCCGTTTAAATCCTTCATCACCGCATAGTGCAGGTCTGTGTCAATGCCAAGCCCGTTTAAAAGCTGCGCCGCGTTCGACTCCGCCTCCCAGCCGTCCATCTCGGCAAACTCGCCCTCAAGCTCGCTTGCGCGGATTCCGTCCTCATCGGTAAAGTCCTCCTTTGCGTAAATGGCATCCTTCTCTTTCATAATTTCATAAAGACGCGCATTGCCCATAATGACCACGTCCATTACAGAATACTCGTCATATTTAAAGTGATCCTGCTCCAAAACAGAAAGCCTTTGTCCGGGCGTAATGGCAATATCTCCCTTTGTTGTCTCCAGCTTTCCTGATAAAATTTTTAAAAAGGTAGACTTTCCTGCTCCGTTTGCCCCGATTAAACCGTAACAGTTGCCCTCTGTAAATTTAATATTGACATCCTCAAATAATGCCTTTTTTCCAACACGATACGTTACATTGTTTGCACTGATCATGAACTTATCCTCTTCACTTTATTTCTATAATAATATCTATGTTTTTGCTGCATCTTTTTCATTATACATAAATCGTAAAATA
Source organism: uncultured Lachnospiraceae bacterium (assembly GCA_910577115.1). Taxonomy (GTDB): domain Bacteria; phylum Bacillota; class Clostridia; order Lachnospirales; family Lachnospiraceae; genus COE1. The sequence goes on along the minus strand of CAJTMC010000022.1, from coordinate 26,772 downwards.
TTTCAAGGGAAAAATAGGATTTTCGCCACATGTTTCATTCGCGGACGGATATAAAAAAATGATAAAAAGACTTGAAAAATTTTTAAAATTCCGTATGATGTAACTATATACGTTTAATTCTATACATTAATTCTAAAGAAAGATAAGAGGGTATGTAAATGGGAATCGGAAAGGGAAAAGCAATACTTATGAAGGCAGTCTCGGAATTAAAGGAGACTGATTACTCCAAAGAGCCTGAGTTAAACAAGATTTATCGTCGGCTGCTCAGCGGCAGAAAACAGTTTGCGGAAGTTTTTGAGAAAAACATCAAGGCAGTCATGCAGATAAGTTCTCTTGACCTGACGATGCAGTACCAGACAGAAAAAATCATGGATATATCCAGCAAAGTGACAAGGGCAACCGAAACGATTTTTGGTACATCTGCCGGCTCGTCAAACAGCCAGCATGAGGAGTTGACAAACAACATTATTAAAATCTCAGAAAAAACAGACGAAGTCTACCAAAAAATAGAATCCGGACAGGCGGAACTGACCATGATCAAGGAGCTATCCGATCAGACGATCGCAGTTTCCCACGAAATGCAAAAGGACATGGAGCAGCTTGTCAATATTATCAACCGTATCAGCACTGTTGTCGCAGGCATTGATTCGATTTCCCTGCAGACAAATCTGCTTGCGCTTAATGCCTCTGTGGAGGCTGCAAGAGCCGGCGAGGCTGGAAGGGGCTTCGCGGTTGTTGCCGGCGAAATCCGCGAGCTTGCGGAGGAAACGCAAAAGATGACCAAAAGCATGGAATCCTTTGTGGACGATATGAAAAACGCTTCCAAGAAGAGCGTAAAGAGTTCTACGGACACCATTGAGTCTCTGGCATCCATGACCGACAAAATCAAAAACGTGTGGGAATTGAACAACGAAAGCCAAAGCTATGTTTCCAATATCAACGAATCGATCAGCTCCATTGCCGCTGTCAGCGAGGAAATCAGCAGCTCTATGGCAGAGATGGAGCACCAGTTAATGGAAAGCACCAATTTTATGCGTCAGGTCGGAGAAGATCTGCATGAGGCTACAAGACCGGTTGTTGACATCGAAAAGACACTTGACGCTACGGTAAAGCAGATGGGCGGCATGACAAAGGACGCATTCTTCCACTTGGAGAAGCCGGAATTTGCCGAATATATGAAAACTGCCATTTCGTCCCACCATACATGGCTTGGCAATCTGAAAAAAATGATTGATGGCAGAACCGTTACACCGCTGCAGCTGGATTCCTCTAAGTGCGGATTCGGCCATTTCTACTATGCCATGACACCGGATATTCCCGGTGTGCTGCCGATATGGGAAAGATTAGGACCCAAGCATCAAAAGTTCCACCGCTACGGCGCAAGTGTTATCGACGCAATCAATAGCGGGGACTATATGGAAGCGGAACGGATTTATCATGAGGCAGAAAATTATTCAAAGGATCTGATTTCCGATATGGAGGAAATTCTTAGGATTGCGAATACATAAATAAACCTGCATATGCAAAGAGGAATCTGTCAATTTAGTTTTTAAAAAGCAGTGAATCGTTTTTCATGCGAATCACTGCTTTTTCATGCTCTTGCTAACGACGAACCCACTTTCCAAAGCCCAGCATCGTCCGCTTATAATTTTTCAGTTCTTCCTTTACCTCTGGATGATCGCCTGCCTTCTGCAAAAATGCAACACCTCTTTCAATATCTTCCGCAACACCCAGTCCGCGCGCAAAAATCATGCCACGCAGATAATCTGCCTCCCAATAATTCCAATCAACCTGATCCAAAAACATGCGCGCCCTGCCATAATCCTGTGGTGTACCCCAGCCCTGGAAGCAGCACTTTCCTAAGTAAAAGACCCCCCACTTGCTGCCCATGTCGTAGGCATGTGACAGTAATTCAAACGCTTTGTTGTAATCCTGCGCAACGCCCCTGCCAAAAAAGTAAGCTTTGCCCAGACGGTTATAGCTGTCAATATGTTCAAACGGAATTTCCTTTTCAAAGCATTCCACTGCATATACCTCGTCCTTTGCCGTACCGATTCCCTCAAAATAGCAGCGTCCCACATCGCACCATGCTCCGGGGTGTCCGCCCTCCGCCGCCTTCTTAAACCATTGCAGCGCCTCTTCCTTGCGTCCGGCCTCCTCCAAATCATCCGCGTAAATTGCCTGATGGAGCGGATGTCCGTATTCCGCGCCGAATCGAAACAAATCCTTTGCCTTTGCCGGATCGGGCTTTATAATATCTTCATCGCCCTTTGTATAGTATTGATTCAGATTGTTGGCTGCAAAATACATACCGCCCCGAAAAGCCTTCCAGAACCAATCCTCGCACTTGGAAATATTTTCTTTCAAATACGCTTTAAACGCGGGCTGACTGGGGAAATCCTCTTGTCCCTTATTCTGTATCCGCAAAAAGTCCCACCAAAAATAACAGTTTCCAATCACATACTGACAGAATGCATCTCCATCCTGCGCCTGCTCTAAAACCACATCAAACGCCTCCTGCAAATTGGCAAACGGCATTTTCTTTTCCAGTGCGGGCGTAAGCTCTCCGCAGCGCAAAGCGATCAATACTCCAAGCGCACTTCCCTGCTCCACAGATTTGCGGTAAAGCGCTATCGCCTTGTCATCATCTTCCGGAAAACGGTGGCCTATCCACACATACTGACGTCCGCACAGACATCTTGCCAAAATGCAGGTAGCATCTCCGTCTCCGGCAGCAGAAGCCTTTTCCAAGAGCGCAAACGCCTCCTTTCCGCGGCCTGTACGCTCATGATAATAAATATCTTCAAGCGCCTGCTTCACCTCGTTGCTCAATGGTTTACTCATAAAATTTCCATCCTTTCCTTTATATATAAATTAAATATTTTTTATAATTCACTATCTTTTTCCGTTTCCTGATTTTCATTCTCATGAAGCACATCCTCAATCGGCTTCCACGCCTGTCCAAAGTTGACGTCTTTAAACAAAGCGGCAAGACCGCTAATCTGTTTGAGACGCAAAATCTCGTCCTTATCCATACCCAGATGTTTCGCAATCCATGCATCGCTTCTTCCCAGCTCATGCAGCTCCTTGACAATGTTGCTCATCAAATCTACATTATGCGAACCCCTTGCCCGATTATGCCTGATTGTGCTTGCCATCCGGTTTGTCAAAGGTTTGTCAATCACCGCAACAGGCATCATTCCATGCTCACGCTCGTAAATATCAGGGTAATCCTTCATTACATGCCAGCGGTGAAAGCCATCCACAATCGCATACAAATCCTTCTTTGGTGAATAATAGCACACAATCGGCATTGTATAGCCATCTTCTTTGATGCTGTCATATAGAAGCTTCATCTCCGGCGGGGCAACACTGTTTGGATTATATGTATTTGGTACAATCTTTTCAAAGGGGACTGCTATTACATTATAGACCGGACTTTTAAATTCACTATTTGCCATTTATCATCTCTCCATACTTCCGTTTAATTTTCTCATTTCTAAGCTGCTCCTGTCGCGTCAGTCCAAATCCCATAAACCGGCAGGTATGATCATTTTTTAAAATGCAGTAGCACATTCTTTTCCAGCTTGGAATATCCTTTGTGGACTTGATATCATCCGTATCGTCAGGAATATCCCCGACAAACACAATTCTGGAATTCTTCATCAATGTATAATTTGACACACCGTTTCGGCGGATGTTATATCCATGATCAATCAGTTCCTGTATTACATTCTCCTCCAGCCCTCCGCCTGTCTTGTGCCAAAACTCAATCGAAGTCTTAAACTTTTTCACATAATTATTGCGGAGTCTTGCAGGAAGCGTATCCAGCAAAAACTTGGTGTATGACTCCCATGTATGCCCTTCCGGCAATGTAATATTACGATATCCCATTGCTTTGGTTCTGCCATAGATACACCCAAAATTTGCTCCGCGGACACGCCCCACAAGCTTTGTCCAAATCTCCGGATCCAGCACCCGATACAAATTCAGGGAATCTTTGGAATAATCGTTAAACGGCGACGCAACACGCATCTGGTCTATCTTTAGCCCTGCTTTATAATACAAATCATAGAGGGCATTGTAATCATAATTAAACTGATAATTTGCCACCCATACATCCTGATTTGACCAGTCATAAAGCGGAGAGGCACACCACACATCTTTAAACTGTTTGGAAATCCAGCACTCTCCATTATAGCCATACTTTTTATTTACGATACCGCTATACCGCTGCAAAGACTCGTCTGCACGAATTCCAAGCAGACTTACCGTCTTTCCGTAATCATGTTCTTCTCTGTAAAACCGCCCGAACTGCTTTGCAAGATCCTCCTGATGCATCCGGTAGCGGTAATGATTAAACGGCTTGTCTATCGTAATGACATAGGGATAATCCGGTCTTGGCCGAACCCACAGTTCTTCCTTTTTATCATCCCAGGGATACCAGTACATCTCGTAACTGCTGAGTGCCGTTCTGGTAGCCATCGGCAGGCATACCCAGTATAAATCACATTCCCCCTCAAGCGCTTTAAAAGTTCTTGTGACATATTCCGTAGTGACACTGTACTGCGCTTCAAAATCCTGATGAAACACACCGATTCTGCGTCCCGGATAATATTTGCGCTTAAAATCAAGCAGCAGATTCAGCAAAACACCGCTGTCCTTACCGCCGCTAAAAGACACATAAATATTTTCAAACTCATGAAACAGATAATGAAATCGCTCCTGTATCGCATCATAAACGTTTTTCTTTTGATATCCTTTTACCATCATAAAACATCCCTCCCTGCCATGTATAACATTATGCATTTTTATGATGTCTAAGCGAAACATTTTTATTGTATCATGTTTTTTTACTATTTTCCATTTTTTACCAAATTTTTACAAATTTTACGATTTTGTATTAAAAAAATGCCTTGAATGACAGCCCTGCCATTCAAAGCATTTTTCCTTTTTAAAAATACACTTACCCTTTCACACTTCCCAGTGCAACACCCTGTACAATAAATCTTGAGAGGAACAGATAAACAATAATAACCGGGAAAATCGAAAAAGCAATCATCACATAAACCTGACCCATATCAAACTTCAGCCAGTCTGCGCTTCGAAGCTGTGCAATCAAAATCGGAAGCGTTTTCTTTTTCTCGTCGTGCAAAATCAATGCCGGTGTAAAGTAATTGTTCCAGCTTGTAACGAATGTAAAAATCATCTGTACGGCGATTGCCGGCTTCATCAGAGGAAACGCAATCGTATTAAACGTCCGAAACTCTCCGGAACCGTCGATTCTTGCCGCTTCCACCAGTGACAACGGCAGGGTGCTTTCCATATACTGCTTCATATAGAAGAATGTGGCAGGCGCTGCAATCGCCGGCACAATCAGCGGAACAAACGAATTCTCCAACTTCATTTTGGAAACCAGCTGTAAAAAACCAAGCGCGGTTACCTGTGTCGGAATCATCATAATCATCAAAATAAACGTAAACATAAATTTCTTTAGCTTAAAATCATACGCATGAATCGCATATGCGGTCATTGTTGAAAAATATGTACACAGTATCGCTGACAAAGCCGCTACGATAAAGGAGTTAAACATTCCCGACCAAATCGGCTGCGTACTCTTTGTCAGTAAATTGCGCCAGTTTTCCAACAGGTGCGTGCTTGGCATCGGCGTAAAGCCTGTTGTCAGCTCCCCATGCGAACGGGTTGCATTGATAAACAGCACGTAAAACCAAAACAGACACAAGATGGATACAAAGACCAAAACAATATATGCAACTGCTCTTCTCGGTCCTAATCCCAGACCTTTTTTCGTTGTTAAGTTTTCACTTTGACTCATGATTTATCCCTCCTTGTTTCCGTTTGTTGCTTTATATACAATCATACTCAAAACGCCTGTTACAATAAACAGAAGGACAGACAAGGCACCTGCCATACCATAGTTTTTACTAAACAAGTGTTTGTTTAGATACATAATCAATGTCATGGTAGAGCGCATCGGATCGCCGGTACCGTTTGTCAAAATCTGCGGTACATCAAACATCTGCAAGCCGCCGATTAACGAGGTAATCATAACATATACCAAAATCGGTCGAAGCAACGGCAATGTAATGCGGAAAAATACCTGCGTGGAAGTTGCACCGTCGACCTGCGCCGCCTCAAACAGCGACGTGTCAATGCCCATCATTCCTGCCATCAGCAGTATGGTTGTATTACCAAACCACATCAAAAAGTTCATAAAAGCGACCAAAGATCTCGCACTCCATACATTCGACAAAAACTTATACGGCTCACTGATGACCCCCGCCTGCATCAAAATGGAATTGACAGGACCACTATTCGAAAACAGGGTAAAAAACAGCATGGCAAACGCGGACGCCATAATCAGGTTCGGCAGATAAATAACGGTCTTAAAAAAGCGCTGTCCCTTCAGCCGCAGACTTGGATTGGAAAACCATGCGCCAAGCAGCAGCGACACAAGAATCTGAGGAATAAATCCCATTGCCCACATAATCAGCGTATTCTGCGCATAAGTCCACAAATCCTTATTCTGCAAAATTTTCTTATAATTTTCAAATCCGATAAATGTTGGTCCGATTTGCGTCAGACCGGAACGGTAATTCTCATAAAAGCTGTTTACAACCGTTGTAACCAACGGAATGAACTGAAAAACCACATAAACTACAATAAACGGAATCAGGAAAATATATCCCCATTTATTATAGCTTACTACCCTGCTTTGTTTTTGGCTCTTCATATCCTGCATCCTCCTTTTCATTCTGATTCTGTACCTGCCGTTATATTCCTTTTCGTCAATACAGAACTCGCAGCAAGCCTTAATGCTCCACCTTGTATTGTCCAAAGACCTGCTGCCGGTTCTGTATCCTTAACAATACTGTGCCTGTCTGACCGCCGCCAGACAGGCACGCATTTGTCAAATTAGTATGTCAGCTCAGGATATTTTTCCACAACTGCTTTGTAGAATAAATCAAGTGCGCCATCCAAATCTGTATTGCCGTCAAAATAGTTCTTCATTGCATTCTGGAACTCTTCGTTACATCCCTGATCATAGATTGAAAGATTACTCAAATCAAGGCTTTCCACACCTGCGCAGTACATTGCAAGAGGATTCTGTCCGCCTAAAATTTTGCTGGAATAAGTTTCATCTTCTGCCATTGCGTTCATTGCCGGCTTATTGTTTACAAAATCATCATCTGCAATAACGATTTCCTTCATGATTTCCTCGTTTGCCGTCATCTGAAGCATAATATCTTTTACAAGACTTGGATTGTCTGTTCCTGTTGCCGCGCAAATCCATGTACCGCCCCAGAAGAATCCCTGTGGCCCTTCCGTCGCTGCCCAGCCGCCTAAGTTACCGATACTTCCTTCTTTGTCAGCTGCCATACTGAAGTTTACAAGCCAGGCCGGCCCAAAGTAAGCAAATACCTTTCCTTCCGGATAGAAGCCCTGTGACCAGTCATCGCTCCAAAGCTCATGTGTTCCGATTACGCCTGCGTCTACAAGCGCCTTTGAATCCTCTACCCACTTCATAATGTTGTCGTCAACGTTAATCTTTCCGTCAACAACCCACTTTGAAGTCACGTTGTTGGAATATACACGATATGTATCGTTTGCAGAAGAAGCAGCATAGTATCCTTTCGCCTTCAATGTCTCAGCAGTTTCATTAAAGGTATCCCAATCCTTTACATACTCCTGAATCTCAGCCGGATCATCTGTTCCAAAAACATCCTTTGCCACTTCGCGGCTATAAAACATAACACCCGGGCAGCCCTGCCATGAAACGCCTTTTAAAACACCGCTGGAATCCGTAACAATGTCCTTTGTATACTGATACTGGTTTGCCAAATCCGCATCTGTAATGCCAAGATCCTTTACTGGCATTGTATACTCTGTATCTACATATTTTAACGCATAGTCTGCTTCTACCAGAAACAGGTCAATCTTATCATCAGTTGCCGCATCTGCCTGTCTTAACAGGGTTTCGTCGAGATTGTTCTGATAAGCATTATCGTCGTTTGGCGTAATATTCCATACAACGGATACATCACCGATTGTTCCATGTGTCGAGTCAATTACCTCATAGTTGGGATAATGATCTCTGATACGACGGTAAAATTCATCGTTCCAGCAGTAAATATTCAGAACACTTCCCTCGTCGCCTGCTTCTACTGCGGGCGCCTGTGTTTCCGCATTGGCGCTGTCTGCTGCGGGTGTTGTCTCTGCAGGCGCCGGATTTTCTGCTGCCGGTTCGCTATTATTATTGGCTGCCGGTTCTGAGCTGTTGCCGCATCCGGCTAACAGTCCGGTCAGCATTGTTGCTGCAAGTAATGTGCTTAATACTTTTCTTTTCATATTTTTTCCTCCATTAATAATAATAAAAATAAATGTGCATTTATCTCAGGGAATTTGATTCCCGAAATGCTGTTTCCATTGTTCCCACAGTTTTTCCCTCGTACACTTCCCCCTCAATCACCACTGTCTGGGCAACAGTTGTCTTGGGGTTTTCAATCAGCCGGATCAAATATTCCGCCGCCTGCGCACCAATCTGCTTCGTGTTCTGCCGCAAGGTTGTAAGCTGCGGTTCCAAGTGTCTGCCAATCCGGATTCCGTCATATCCTGCTACGGAAATGTCCTGCGGAATATCCAGTCCCCTGTCATTGATTGCGTTGATGCCGCCATAGCTGGCGAAATCGTCGGGGTACAGGATACAGGTCGGCGGATTGGGCAAATCCAACAGCTCCATTGTCTTTACAAAAGTTGCATTGGTGTCCCTGTAAGCGGCTTCCTTTATGTATTCGTCCGGAATATCCAGCCCCAGCTCCTGTGCCGTCCTGTAAAAGGAAGCGAGCCTGCTTTGGGTTACCGCCGAGTCCGCACCATGTATGTAGGCGATGCGTCTGTGCCCTTTGTTGTATACGAACGTAAGCAAATCCTTCATTCCTTTTACGTTGTCGGAAATAATTGCCATTCTGTTGTTAAACAGGTGGTCAATCGTCACCACCGGAATGTCGCTGCGCACCAGCTCGAGCACCTCCGGATCGTAGAAATCAACACAGGCAATCACGACGCCGTCGAATCCTCTGTATCTTGCATGCTCCAGATAGGACATTCTGTTCGCCCTTGTCTTGCAGCAGTTGATAAAGGTCATGTCGTAGCCCTGCTCCTCCACCGTCCGCTTAAAATTGTCAAGCACATACGAGAAATAGTCGTGTGTCAGACCGCTGTGTGCCTCGTCGGTAAAAAGAACCCCGATATTATAGGTGCGGCGCGTCTTTAACGCTTTCGACGCCGAGTTGGGAACATATCCCATCTCTTTGGCAATCTGCCGAATCCGCTTTTTTGTTTCTTCTCCGATGTCCTTGTGGTCATTCAGCGCTTTACTGACTGTCGCCACCGATACCCCACAGGCTATCGAAATGTCTTTCATTGATACCATACTTCCACTCTCCTGCCTATAGAAGTAAATGTCTTTAGATATTTTTGTTTACTTAATCGTTTTCGTACTTTTACTATAATCCAATTTGAATGCAATTTCAAGAAGTTTTTGTATATTTTTTATATTTTAGGAAATTTAACATAATTTTTATTTGGCATTTTGTCTATTTTCATGAAATTTTAATTATTTCTGTTGTTTTAGTCAATTTCAAGACAAATCGTTTTCGTATGCTTTGTTTCCTTATTTTTATGTACCCTGAGCAAGAACAAAAACCTTGTTTTTTCCCTATATTTCCAACACTTTATCCTGTTATTCCTTTTTCCGCAGGCTGTCGAAAAAAGTTTTTTCAGCACTTGACTTTTACTTAATCGTTTTCTATAATGCAATCAGATAGTGATTTCTTTCAATAAATATTATGATGCTTGTTCACCTATTTTAAGAGTTTTAAGAAAATTCTGAGAAAAGAATGAGAAATGGAGGATTCTGCGAATATGAAATTCGGATATTTTGACGACCAAAACAAAGAATATGTCATAACAACCCCCAAAACACCGCTTCCCTGGATCAATTATCTTGGCTGCAATGAATTTTTCAGCCTGATTTCCAACACCTGCGGCGGATATAGCTTTTACAAGGACGCAAAGCTGCTGCGTCTTACAAGATACCGCTACAATGATGTGCCAACCGACAGAAACGGCAAATACTTTTACATAAAAGATGGAAGCTGTGTGTGGAATCCAGGCTGGCAGCCCTCAAAAACAGAGCTGGATTCCTACGAATGTCGTCATGGAATCGGTTATAGCCGCTTTACTTCATCTAAGAATGACGTGAAAGCCCAAATGCTTACATTTGTTCCTATGAATGACAACTGTGAAATCACCAGCTTAAAGCTTTCCAACACTTCTTCCGGCAAGAAGGAAATCACACTGTTTTCCTATGTTGAATGGTGTTTATGGAATGCTGACGATGATATGAAAAATTTCCAGCGCAATTTTAGTATCGGTGAAGTGGAAGTTCTTGATTCCACCATTTATCACAAAACCGAATACCGGGAACGCCGCAATCATTATGCGGTATATTCCGTTAATGCCAACATTGACGGCTTTGACACAAGCCGCGATGCTTTTATTGGTGCCTACCGCGGTGTGGACGCACCGATTGCAGTCGAAAACGGTGCATGTACAAATTCCATTGCAAGCGGCTGGTCACCGGTTGCCGCCCATCAGATTTGCGTGACGCTGGAGCCGGGCGAAACAAAGTCTTTCGTTTTTGTGCTTGGATATGTGGAAAATTCTGACGAAGATAAATGGGAATCATCCGGTATCATCAATAAAAATCCGGCGAAAACAATGCTTGCAAAATATCAGACAGACGCTGATGTGGAAAAGGCTTTTGCCGGGTTAAACAGCTACTGGAATACACTGCTTTCAAAATATACCGTTCAATCCTCAAACGATAAAGTTGACCGTATGGTCAATATTTGGAACCAGTACCAGTGCATGGTAACCTTTAATATGTCGCGCTCCGCATCTTACTATGAATCAGGAATCGGAAGAGGTATGGGATTTCGCGATTCGTGTCAGGATTTGCTTGGTTTTGTGCATTTGATTCCCGATCGTGCAAGAGAGCGTATTATTGATATTGCCTCTACGCAGTTTCAAGACGGCAGCGCATACCACCAATATCAGCCGCTTACCAAGAAGGGAAACTCCGATATCGGAAGCGGATTCAACGATGATCCGCTGTGGCTGATTGCATGTACAAGCGCTTATGTGCGAGAGACAGGCGATACTTCCATTTTGACTGAGCTGGTGCCCTTTGACAATGATCTGTCCGCAGCTGCACCGCTTATGGAACATTTGAAGCGTTCTTTGGATTATATTATTACCCATAAGGGACCGCATAACCTGCCTTTAATCGGACGCGCCGACTGGAATGACTGCCTTAATTTAAACTGCTTCTCTGAGCATCCGGGCGAGTCCTTCCAAACTTTTGGTCCAAGCGAAGGGCCTGTTGCGGAATCGGTCTTTATCGCCGGAATGTTTGTAAAATACGGGGAAGAATATGCACAGCTTGCCGAGCTTATGAATATGCCTGATGAGGCAAAACGTGCAAGAAAAGAAGTTGCGGCAATGAATGAAGCAATCTTAAAAGACGGCTGGGATGGTGACTGGTTTGTCCGCGCTTATGATGCATACGGTAAAAAAGTCGGCTCCAAAGAATGCGAGGAAGGACAGATTTATATTGAACCGCAGGGCTTCTGCGTTCTTGCCGGAGTCGGTGTCAGGGAAGGGCTTGCCAGGAAAGCACTTGATTCTGTCAAAGAAAAACTTGACACCAAATATGGTATCATGCTGTTGCAGCCGGCTTATACCAAATACCATTTGGAGCTTGGCGAGGTTTCCTCTTATCCGCCCGGATATAAGGAAAATGCCGGAATTTTCTGCCATAACAATCCATGGATTTCCATTGCGGAAACGGTGATTGGCAGAGGAAGCCGCGCGTTTGAAATTTATCAAAAGACCTGCCCTGCTTACGTGGAGGAAATCAGCGAAATTCACAGGACAGAGCCTTATGTATATGCTCAGATGATTGCCGGAAGAGACGCAAAATTCTACGGAGAGGCAAAGAACAGCTGGCTGACCGGTACGGCGGCATGGACCTTTGTCAATATCTCGCAGTATATTTTGGGCGTTTCCCCCACGCATACCGGACTGTCTGTAAATCCCTGTGTTCCAAAAGGATTTGGCGATTTTACACTGATACGAAAATTTCGTGAGGGTACTTATACAATTGAGGTAAAAAATCCGAATGATGTGGAAAAGGGGATTCAAAGTATTACTGTTGACGGAAAAGCAGTTGACGGATGTGTAATTCCTTATGAAAAGGGAAAGACAGCGTATCATGTTGTCGTAACGATGGGATAATATCAGGCAAAGCCTTTTCAATTTCCGGATATTGCCGGAAATACCTGATCTTTGAAATAAGACCGGTATTTCCGGTAATACAACGGTTATTACTTTGCATTACAAATCACGCCTCATAGCCTTTGCAGACATCTACCCACTCCGTATATCCGGAGTGTTGCTCCAGCTTTGGAATCGTAAGCTCAATCGCACTGTTCGAGCTGCCGCAGGCGGGAAAAACGGTCTCAAAACGTTTCAGCGACACGTCCAAGTAAACTGTTACACCCTCATTTACCGCAAAAGGGCATACACCGCCCACCGCATGTCCAACCAGCTGCTCTGCTTCTTCCGGCGAGAGCATTTTTGCCTTTGTTCCAAACTGTGCCTTATATTTGTGATTATCGATTTTGGCATCTCCGGCAGTTACCACCAGCATTGCATGGTCATCTACCATAAAAGAAAGTGTCTTTGCAATTCGCTGCGGTGCACAATGCAATGCCTTGGCAGCAAGCTCCACCGTTGCGCTTGACACCTCAAACTCCTGTATGTTTTCTTCCATCCCGTATTTTTTGAAATATGCTTTTACTCTTTCGATTGACATTTTTCTCTCCTTCTGCCTCAAAATTTGAAACTTATCATTTATGATTTTTTGTCCGCTCTTCTCTTGTCCAAAACCAAATAACAATCACACCTCCACCTGCGAATAAAGGCATCAACATCCAAACAAGTATAACCAGTCTTGCCACAAGCGCTCCATCCAGCAATACATCCGCCTCATATAAAATTTCTTCCTCACCTTCTTTTGATGTCCGTTTCAGAATGGAATAAGAACCGTAATGTACCAGCGGATTATTCCCCCCACTTCCATTCGTACAATAATACCGGTCATCTCCCCGTTTTCGCATACGTTCCTCCACAACTTCATAATAATAATTTTCCGGACCGATGATTTCGTAAAAGCTTTCCGTCCGCCCATAATTGTCACATACAACAGCCGTATTCGATCGAAGATCAATAAACAGAAGATTTTCTCCCAGCCATAGCACGCCGGATGCGCCACTGCACAAAAATGACAGCTGGTACATAAAATTCATATTTTTATCAAACACACCAATTGTATTATCGGAAAAAGCAATCGCGATCTGTCCGTTTTCTGATACATCATAGGATTGGATTGTTTTTCCCTCTGATGTCCATGTATAAGAAAATTTGAAATTATATGGATTACTGTCACTGTATGTTTTGGGTTCGAGCTCTAACTCAGCTGCATGTACCTGTATACACATTATTTCCATGAACATCAGAAATAGCAGGATTTTACTGATTCGATTTTTGAATTTCCATACCAGCTTTTGAACGCAGCAAGATCTTAATTCCATCCTTACACTTCCTCCTAAAACCTGTAATTCAACATCCGCAAATCCTCATTTGGATTTTTCTCACAAAACTAAACTTGATAACCAATCGCGTCAAATGGTGTGTTGCAAATGGGGCTTTAGTCACTCCTTGTTAAATTTTTGTCATTATTGCAATATCCCAGTTACACACAATATAAAGAATATGGCGCATGCTTTTCATTCCCCACATACGCTTTATTCCTTAACCCGCCCTTTTTCGAAACTGCACTCGCAATTAAAGTTTTTGTAAGTTCCGCAACATCTTCTCTTGATAATGCTTCCTCAATGGCTAACCACAATACCTCGCTGTTTTCATGATTGTCCGTTGAAGCTTCGCCTGAAATATATTTTGCCTTAAATGCAATATACCAATCATGCATATTAAATCGAATACCAATCACATCAATTGCTTCAACCTCAATCTTGGTTTCCTCGATAAATTCACGCTTTAACGCTTCTTGTGGTGTTTCTCCAAAATTCACATATCCTCCCGGTATGATAAGCATATTTTTCCCACTTCCATATGTATGGCGCGCAAGTAGCACTTTGCCGTCTTTTATAACAACTCCTGTTACACTTTGCCCCCAATTTGTATTTTCACTGCTCACAGACATCTCATACTCTCCCATTTTATAAATTGCCAAATACACTGATAACCTTATATACACAGAACAAACTCCCTTGAACTTAACTATATTTTATCAATGATTGTTTGCAAAATCAATCGTAATATATATTTCTACTGACAAATACATATCAAATGGAAATTTCCGCATATGCATGAAAAATACACTGTTCTGCTTTATAACCTCCGGCGAAAGCACCTTTGCCTTTGTTTTCTTCTCAATTTATTTTTACCATAATCCCACTGATTACAAGGGTAACGATTTCCGTAACCGGCGCCGCAAGCCATACGCCCGTCATTCCCAAATACGCAGGAAGTACAAAGATACAAACCAGCAATACTACAAGTCCCCTTGACAGTGAAATGACCGCCGATTCAAACGCTTTACCAATGGAAGTAAAATAAAACGATGTGATTGCATTGATACCGCAGAAGAAAAAGGAAACCATAAAAATGAGCATTCCTTGCCGCACCATCTGTTGAATTGCATCATTCTTCACAAACAGACCACTATACCAGCCTGAAAGAACTGCCATCAGAAGAAATACCGCCGCACCAATCACAAATACAAGACCGTTTGTCTGCTTTCGTATATTCTTTGCAAGCTTCCCTTCCTTTGCGCCAAAGCTAAAGCTGATTAAAGGACTCGTACCCTGCCCAAATCCAACTATAATCATACTAAACACATAGGAAACGTATCCTACGATTGTAAATGCCGTTACACCATCGACACCGATTTTTCTCATAATCACAAAATTGTAGGCAAACATGGCAATTCCCGTTGACATCTCACCAATAAACTCCGAGCTGCCATTTAACAGCGTCCTTTTTAAAAGTGATCCCGAAAAGGAAAACGTACCTAAATGATATACTTTTGTTTTTTTCAGAAAAAAGTACAAAATAAGTACAAACGAAAGCAATGCCGAAAGGAGGGACGCAATCGCAATTCCGGCAATTCCGAAAGGAAAGCGCGCCGCAAACACATAGTCTAAAACAATATTTGTCAAGACACTCACAATATTGACCTTCATATAAAACTGCGGATTCCCTTCCCCCCGAATAAACATACCAAACGAAGAATTCACCACCATCACAATCAGCTCGAACAGCAAAATGCCGTAATAAGCCTGAAAGTATTCCCGCACCTGACCTTTTGCACCTAAAATATTGAGCATCGGTTCAAAAAACAATGCCACCACAATCCCCGTCAATACGGAAAATACAACGGTAGTCGCAATCGTTTGCCGAAACACCTGATTGCATGCTGCTAGATTTCCAGCGCCAAACTTCATGCCCGCAATCGCAACCCCTCCAACGGATACCATCAAACCGATTGACAAAAATAAGTAAATAATCGGCAGCCCTAAGTTGACCGCTGCAATTCCTTCCTCTCCTACAAAATTTCCGATAAAAAAGCCATCCACTACCGTAATCAGCGAAGTCAGCACCATTGCAATAATGGCAGGAATCGAAAACTGCAAAATCATTCCTATCGTGTTTTGTTTGATTTTCTCTAAATCCATAATTAAAAACCTCCTGTTATGATATTTTCTTTGGAACAGAACTATCATAGCAGGAGGAAATAATATAAACTTCTGAATTTGTGCTCTGATTAAGCATATGCATACAATATTGTAAAACTATTTCAACGGCAGACAAATATCCAGCTCCATATATCCGGATTCACTGTCCACCATATGATAAATGTCAAATCCGCTGCGGCTGTCCAACGTATACGGCGTCTGCGGCAGCCATACGGTAAAAATGGTCTGATATGCAGCATAAATGTGTTTTCCCAAACCTTTATAAGAGTACACAGCACACTTTCCGCCCTCTATCGTGAAAGTATTTTCAAGCGAAACACTTTTATCCACACTCATGCAAATATCATAAAGGCAGCCATTTTGGTCGGTGATTGCCGGATCATCAAACGTCCGCTCCAAAAACTGCGTATCCGCGTTCACAAATTCCCGATATTTTTCAATAAAATAACGCCACTGCCGGCTCAAGTAACGATAACTGCCGATTCTGCGCTCATACACAACATAATAATCCGGCAGCGTCTTCACTGTAATCTTTTGATTGCACTCCTCAAAGCTTTCCATCTCGCTAAAAGTATTGTGAAAAAACGGATGTTGTATTGTTGCCTGATAACAGTTTCTGCGAAAATTGACTGGATTGGTCTGATACTGCTGCCGAAAGAGCCAGCTATAATTCGACGGACTGTACCCAAACGCATACCCGATGTCCGTAACGCTGCGCTTTGGCTCTACCTTCAGCCGAAACGCGCTCTGCTCCACCTTCAGCCGCTTCATAAACGCATAAACGCTCTCTCCCGTCTGTTCCTTAAACATTCTGCCAAAATGATATTTGGAAAAATGGCAGTGCGCCGCCACATCGTCCACCGACAATTCTTCATTGATGTGCTCCAAAATATAGTCAATCGCATGGTTGACCGTTTCGTTTGTGATTGTAGCCATTCTGTCTTCCTCTTATTTTATATTCTTTCTGCCGCCGCCCTCCCGATTTTATTCAAGTATCGCAGGCTGGTACTTTATCTGCCTGTTTTTATGCAAAGCAATAATACAACGACCGAAAAAACGCCTCATAGTCCTGACCTTGTGAAAGCCCTGACACTTCACCATCGCCCGCCTCTATAATCCTCCATGTTCCGTCTTGCAATTCTGCATAATCAACTGTATAAAGTACACTTGGTAAATCTCGATACTTTTCAATGAGTTCCTTCGGAGGTTCTGCCGTCACTTGCATCTGTCCGGAATTTCTTGTTATTGCTGCTGCCTTATGATTGATATAAAATACCCGAAACTCGTTTGTTTTGTCCCCATACCGTTTCAAATCCAAATATTCCTTGATACAAATACCACCCGTAAGCAAATCGCCCCGATATTTGTAAAATACTTCCATCCATTGATTAAAACTGCTTTGGTCAATAGAATGGTCAAAATATTTCGGAAACTCCGTTCCCTTGACAGACTTTACATAATCCTTTACCATAAATCTCGAAAATTCCTGTTTGACGCGCACAATATCAATTTCCTCATGCAGAGGAAACACGCTCATTTTGGCGGTATCCTCCCGAACCATCGGATAAACATTCGGAAACACATGCATGTTGGCATACTCGTTTGGATTTGTCACTAGAAAAATCCCCTGCTGTGCAAGCTGTGTATAAAACTGCTCATACAAATCAGGCTGCATCATCCACCCGCGATAAACCGCATATACCTTTTCCGTCGGCATTTTCGCCAACACCAATTTCCCTTCATGGAACCACTGTTCATACCCAAACAAGATTACATCAAACAGTCCTGTGCGCAGCACCGCGTCATATTCCTCCTGCAAATCCTCATCTATCTTATGAGTGCTAAAAAAACTTGACGGAAATAAAATTGTATTTACCATAATCCCTCTCCCTGACCAATCCGAAAATGAAATATACCTTTCTAATACCTGCTAAGAAGTAATATACAGCATTTTACGGATTTTTGTCAATCTTGCAAAGAAGCGTTCCCTGTCAAGAAGGTTAGGTTCGTTGCTAAGCCATTCCAAAAGTCAAGTTAAAAATACTAAAATAACATGTTTCGAAAATAACATGTTTCGAAAATAACATGTTTACTTGTAAAAGGAATGTTTTTATTATATAATACAAATGTTTAGTATTTACATCCTTTTAGTTTATACAGCAGAATACACTAAATATTGAATTTTACTATAAAACAGAGTTTTTGAGAGAAAAAAAACATGAGCAGAGAAAAACAATTGTTTAGTAATGCACTATCTAAATTACAGGAACGCAAGAAAACTACCGATCGGGAAGCATATGAACCATTAATTGAACAAGCCGAAGCGCTTTTGCAAAAATGTACCACAGATGAAGTCATAATGGATACCGGTAATGAATCTCTCTCAGAACTTTATTTTTTGACAGCAGAATTATTATTTGGGTATGATTTGGCTGTCCGGTTTGCCACACATTCAAAAAGCCTTACAAACGAGGCACGAACTTTGGAATATTATCATAAAGCCATTGCACTTGAAGATAAGGAAGAATATTCTTACGCGCTTTGGAACTTTTTATCCACCGCAGGACATCGTGCGGAAGGCATCGCAGTATTAGAGCATTTCATAGAACGCACCGGCGGCACTGCCAAGATCCTATCACAGGCTGCGGAATACATTCTCATGTATGCAGATTCAGAGGATACCAAAACAATTCAAAAATCACTTGAGTATTTCTATCGCGCTATTGAAATGGAGCCGAACCGCTATGAAACCTATTGGGCATTTTGGACAGATCTTGAAGAAGCCGTTGATGTGTGCCCTCAATTGTATAAGGAAGCATTTCTGTGTTTGGAGAAGTTAATTGCGCTTTCGCTGCCAGAGACTTCAAAAAACCACGACACCTTACAAAACCGTTATTTTGACTTAGCTCTGATTTATATCAAAACAAAGGACTATGAAAAGGCGCTTGAAACCGTAAAAAAAGGGCTTGCGATCTGTAATCATGATTACGGAAACCGATTGATCATTGAAATTTTTATGAAGCTGAATCGTTTTGAGGAAGCTATTCCGTACTGCCTAAACAGAATTGGAGCGCTCCTCAATGAACAGAAAAGCAATCCCTCTCTTGCAAAAGCCTTCTTCGACCTTGCACATTGTTATCATATGACAAGCCAGCCGAACCTGGCAGCCAAGTACTATCTTGCATTTGAAAACGGACAGGATATTGTTCCGCAGGAATACCGAAACGAGTATCTTTATTATGACAAGCGCAGTCGTTCTCTTTTAGGAAGGTTAAAAAAAATGCTGCGCAATATGGGCAATGCGATAGGCAGCCTCTTTCGCAAATCCTGAATATCATATGCCCGCCGTTCCTAAATATACGGAAAGCACAAAATTATAAATCAGCAGCATCACAAGCCCCCTTGACAGCGAAAGGCAATCTTTCCGCACACAGACAGGCATTTTTTTCAGAATACAAAATATCTTTAAATAAGAATGCTTTAGGAAACAACGTTATGATTAGGAAATGGAAGTGGAAGTGGAAACAAACTAAGAAACCAAATAAACAACGAAATACCGGCGCACTTTACATATCGCATGTCAAACTCAAAAAAGCCGCACTGCTGGCGCTCCTTCTTGTTGCCGCCTTTCTTTTCGGCAGAGGTGTCGCATATCTGAAATACGAAAAAATAGACGAATTGGCAATCCTTGCCAGTGGAAGCGTCTCCTCGGAAAACTGGGGACTGGGATTTGGCGCGGAGGGCAGCCAGCCGACCGGAAATGCCTCTGCGGCTGAATTGGCAAAATACAACGCCCATTACGTGGGAGATAATACGGAAAAAGTCATTTATCTGACCTTTGACGCCGGATACGAAAACGGAAACACACAGCCGATTTTGGACGCACTCAAAAAACACAATGTCCATGCAACCTTTTTTGTGGTAGGGCATTATCTGGAATCCGCGCCTGACCTTGTAAAGCAGATGGTCGCAGACGGGCATTTTGTGGGCAATCATACCTACCACCATTTGGATATGTCGTCGATTTCTTCGAAGGAATCCTTTGAGAAAGAAATGAAAGATGTGGAAAGCGGATTTAAAGAACTCACCGGTCAGGAGCTGGCGCGCTTCTACCGTCCTCCACAGGGAAAATACAATGTAAAAAATCTGGAAATGGCAAAAGATTTAGGCTATCACACGTTCTTTTGGAGCCTTGCTTATGTAGACTGGTATCAGGATAAGCAACCGACGAAAGAAGAAGCATTCGATAAACTTGTCGGGCGCATCCATCCGGGGGCGATTGTCCTCCTCCACAGTACCTCCAAAACAAACGGTGAAATTTTAGACGAACTGCTGACGAAATGGGAGGAAATGGGATACACCTTCCGGACACTCGAGGATTTTGTGAATTAAATGTCAATCTAGGCAAATCTTTGCGGATAGGCTTTTATACACGCCTATCCGCAAATTATTTCGCCGTCCGTTATTCCTGTGTTTCCTTTTTCGGCTGGTATACGACATACGTCACTGTACCATCCTCGTTTATGACAAACACATCAATCAGCAGCGACTGCAGATCCGAATAAGAATACGCACCAAGCTGATATTCTCCGACTGCCATCTCCGGCGTAATCCAAAACTTGCCGCTCCCCGAAGCACCGGTTTCCAATTCATAAGCATACGAAACCGCGCCTTCCTGATCCTGTGTAAGCACCTTTCTCGTCGATTCCACAGGAACCGCATATTCATCGAGATTTTCGGACGTAAGCATACTCATAAAATCCTCCACCGCCAAATCCGTAGCATCTCTCTTCCCAATTTGGAACTCGTACGAGCCCTGCGCAGGTGTTTCCCACTCGGTATGCAGCGCCTCCAAATACGCCTCGGCAGCAGCACTGTCCGCTTTCCTTTTATCCACAGGCAGAATAAACAATGCATTCACGCCCTCGTAATCTGTATTGGGGCTGATTTCGCCGCTGCTCTCGTCAAAACGGTACGCCTCTGCGTCATAAAATGTTCCCGAACTGACGCCGACATAAATCCCTTTGTCCGCGAACATCTCAATATTATCCATTTCCACCATGCGGTACATCACACCGTCCCTTACAACCGTTGAATGACCACCGCCCATACTCTGTAAACTATACTTTTTCGGATCCAGCCCATGAATATAATGCGACACATAAAGCGGTTCCTTATCGTATTCATCCGACGACGTATCCGGCATCGGTACGCCGTCCGCGCGCTCAATCGCAACAACCGTATAAATTTTATTCTCCTCTACCACACCCTTGTCGTCCGTAATCATATAATCACTGATATTTTTCCCTGCAACGCTCCCCAAAAGCGTAATGCGGTAGCCTCCGCTCTCCTGCGTTTCGTTGACAAGCACCGCACCCTCGCCCGAAAACGCCTTTGCCAGCGCATCATTTTGAACCTCTGATGCAATCTCCGCAGGGCTAAAATACCGCCGCGCCGCAACAACGGTAACAGACCCCAAAAGCATCACACATGCTGCTGCCACAATCACAGCAGAAAATCTTTTTTTATGCTTCATATATTTCCTCTCCTTTGCCCGCAGAAGAACCTGACAATTCAGTCGTCCGGGAGGCACATCCGTCGGAGTAAGTGATTTTTTTAACAATTCGTCCATATCCACTTTCATTTTGATACTCTGCTCCTTTCTCAGCATATAAATCCGGACATTTGTGCAAACGCGCTTCACACTTCCAATTTCTGTTTTAAAATCTTCTTTGCCCGGTGAAGCCTGCTCTTGACCGTTCCCTCCGGCAGCTTTAACACTGCCGCAATCTCCGCGAGCGACATCTCCTCCATGTAAAACAGCAGCACCGGAATCCGGTATTTATCCGCAAGTGTTTTCACCGCACCGCGAACCGCATGACACTCCTCGCGCACCAAAATCTCCTCCTCCAAAAGCCGCGCATCTGCCGGAATGTCCTCATCTATCTCCTCCACAGACTGCCACACCCCCGCAATCCGCCGCCGGACAGACAGCTTACGCTTGTAATTCCGGTAAAGGTTCACCGCGATTCCCATCAGATAGCTTTTCGGATTTTTCTCAATCACAAGCCCGTCGCCAATTTCATAGAACTTAAGAAATGTATCCTGATACAAATCCTCCGCCTCCGCAAGGTTCCACGCCATCGAACGGCAAAACGAATATAACTCCCTACCATACTCCCGTATATATTGTTCCAGTTCTTCCTGCCTCATTGATAACCTCCTGTAACACCGGCCGCCTTCATGAAAACAGCCGGAAAATAGGATACCCTATATCGTGAAAGAATGAGAATACCAATCCTTTCACTGATATAGGGTAACAGGCATAAAAAAGGTTGCATTTTTGATCTAAATATTTTACAATTCCACAACGCGCGTCGCAATTCGCTCCTGAAAGCGTACATCATGCTCCACCGCAAGCATCGTCGGCTGGTACTTTAAAATCAGATTTTCAATCTGCATTCGCGAAAACACATCAATATAGTTGAGCGGTTCGTCCCAAATATAAAGGTGTGCAGGTTTCAGCAGGCTTGCCGCAATCAATACCTTCTTTTTCTGCCCCTCTGAAAAATCCTCTATATTTTTTGTAAATTGCACCCGTTCCAAATCAAGCTGCCGCAAAATGGCGTAAAACAGGCTTTCGTCAAGATTTTGCTCCTGCACAAAGCTCTTTAAGTCTCCTAAAAGGTGTGAAGTGTCCTGATGAATATAAGAAATCACCAGTCCCGACGCCGTCGTCAGCGTTCCGCTTTCGCGCATGGTATCCATTGTATCCGTACGCTCCTGTTTGACGCTTGCGCGCAGGATTGCTTTGATCAGGCTTGATTTGCCGCACCCGTTTTTTCCATGCAAAAATACCCGTTCGCCCTGACGCAATTCAAAATTTAAATCCTCAAATACCGTATGGCAGGGCGCATTGTCCGCGCTGTCATACGAAATCCCGTACTCCCGCGCAGAAACCAGCACCTCCTTATGGTAGCGCATTGGCACAAGCTTTAACTCGGCAGGTGTTTCAATATCAAGCAAAAGTCCCTGTTTCTGCGTAATTTCGTCCGCAATACGCTTTTCCATATTTGTTACCCGTTTCTGCATCTTCTTTGTCTTTGCGCCGATGTAAGCACGTGTGGCGATACACCTGCCAGGCTCCTTAATCGGATCAAACCCAATTTTTGTGCGCTCATTCTTTTCTGCCCATTCGGCAGTGCGTCTTGCCGCCTGCTCCAGCCTGTGTATTTCCTTTTTGTGCTTTTCATTTTCCGCCTGATGAAACGCGTCCATGCGGCTCTTGTTCTCCCACCACGACGAAAAATTGCCGCTCTGTATCTCAATGCTGTGCCGGTTTAGCACCAATACATGATCGATACAGGCATCAAGCAGGTCGCGGTCATGCGATACCAAAATAAATCCTTTCTTTTGCGCAAGATATTCTTTGACAATATCCCGCGATTCCTGATCCAAATGGTTCGTCGGCTCATCAATCAGCAGAAAATCATTTTCGCCCGAAAAAAGAATCGCCAGCATCACCTTTGTCCGCTCCCCGTAGCTTAATGTCCGAAACGGCCGGTACAGCGCATCCGCCTCTAAGTGCAGCTTTTCCAATTCACAGATGATGCGCCAAAGCTCACTGTCTGGCTTTAGCTCCTCGTAAAAATCAGTGACGTTTTTTTGCATCTGCACCTCGTTTACCGGATACGGAAAATAGTCAAATACGGCTTGCGTGCTGATTGTACCACGATATTCGTACTTTCCCAGCAGCAAATTCAAAAAAGTCGTTTTTCCCTTCCCGTTTCTCCCGATAAATCCCAGTTTCCAATCCGTATCAATCAGAAATGTTACCTGTTCAAATATATTATCAAAACTTCCCTCATAACCAAACGTTAAATCCGATACACTAATTTGTGACATATTACCCCTCCCTTTTCGTGCACCTCTTTTTGCTTATCCGAATCCCGCTGCCAAATTTCTCTGATTGATATCGCACAAAAAAGGACTTTTTCCCACACAAAAAGAGAGGTTATGCGGAAACATAATCCACTTTTGGCAACAGGATAAAACAGTATCTTACATCAGATACAATACTGTCATACAAAATCCATGTTTTCAAAAGTTGATTATAACCGCATCTTTTCACCTCTCTCGTTTTTTCTGATTAACAGCTCTGCAATTATGGAACCGATGTCATTTATTATAAGCAGGACATTGTTGATTGTCAATTATATTTCTTTGTTTTTTCAAATAATCTTATTATGTCATTCTTTCCAAATAAGCTTTCTCCACTGCTCAATTTGTTCTTCTGTCATAAATCCGTTTGATGTACCAACAAAACTGATTTTATAAGAAACAAATAATAACGCATTCTTAATTGCATCCCTTGCATCCTTTGTTTTTACATAGTAATGCAAAAAGGAAGAAAAAATAGCATTTCCTGCCCCCACTGTATTAACAACTTCATAGGTCTTTACCGGCTTATATTCAATGACACTATTATCCTCTCTCATATAAAGGATAACTCCTCTGTCACCCATACCCATAATAATGATTTCCGGATCGTATTTTTTCCTGCACTCATTAATGCAGTCATACGGATCCCCTTCCAAATCATCATCACTTATGTAAACAATATCCGCTGCTGCTAAAAAATCCGCCTTGTTTGCAATCTTTTCCGCGCGCATACTTCTCACATTCAATGCAATCGGTTTATTGTATTTTTTTGCAAGCGCCAACACCGGACGGCAAAAGTTACAGTTTGATATAAGCACCATATCCTTATCTTGTATCTGTCTCTCAAACAAATCAAAATCATACTCTACCGTTCTGATATCTTTTACATCCTCAAAAATCTGCTTTTTACCGCTCGTTTTATAGAGCACTACTGACGTTGGCATACCGTCGAGTTTCTGCAATACATAATCTGTACTCAGATTGACCTCATTTTTTTCAAGATATGCATGAATCTGTGATCTTGACATATTTTTTGCAACCATGCTCATAAAGTCCACTTCATCGCCAAGCCACCGAAGTGCCATCGCCTCATTAAATCCGGCACCGCCTATATCCGTATTGATCGTTTCCGGTATACTTTCAAATTCTTTATACGGCAATGGAAGATCATCAACCTTTACAATTGTTTCAAACTGCACAAAACCTGCTACCATAAATTTACCCATTACACATCACCATCCTTTCAGAAGCTGCCAATGAAATTTCAGAGAAATCTCCAAATATCATGAAAACATCTTCTTGTTATTTGTATTATAACACATTCAGCAAAATTTTAATATATCTTTGCCAATTTTTTGCAATAAGAAACTTCTACATGTAGATTTTTGGATTGTTCTACGACAACTATCTGCCTTCCTATTAATCCATTTAGCAGTTCTCTATGTAAAATGATAAGCGTCCTGTCATTTGATGGTCTTATATTTTCATTTGTTTTTGATAAGCCTGTGTCTGCATTAAATTTTAATCATTGCTTTTACATGGTAGATAGTTGTTGATCTCATCGCTGAGTCCCTTGTTATAGGTAAAATAGTCCCCATAATCTTCATAGATCCGCACCACTGTATAGGGTATCACCCCCTGCAATCCGATACCCTTCATATACTCTGCCCTATGACTACGTTCCTTAAACGTACCCAAAGGATAAAAACAACGCAAAAAGACTCTGGATACTGCGTTTTTATATGCAATATCCAAAGTCTTTTTACACTTATATATGCATTATGCCCCTCCGATAAAGTGATTTATTACGGTTTTGGCACTTAGAAATCTCAGCTGCTGCAAAACCAGCAGCAAAAAGCCTTCTGTTTAATTCCAAAGTACCGTATTTCAAATCATAAATCTCTATGACAGAGGGTTCTGGTCTCTTAATAATTTTGATTGAACGAGTTTTTTCAGGTACTCATATACCTGTTCTGGTTCTTTTACAACTAATCGGATAAAGGAATGTCTATTTTTCTCTAGCTGCTGATACGATCATTCTTTCGTATATTCCAGTCCTGTCACCTGACTTCATATGCTATCTTTGATGTCGAAACGACCAATTTATTCTGAAGAAAGAAAAATATGATAAGCTGCATGAGGAATACTATAAGCGATAATCCTATGGCGACCAGCGTTATTT
This sequence comes from uncultured Lachnospiraceae bacterium, assembly GCA_910577115.1. Lineage (GTDB taxonomy): Bacteria > Bacillota > Clostridia > Lachnospirales > Lachnospiraceae > COE1. The sequence continues at coordinate 723 of CAJTMC010000022.1, read as the reverse complement.
CAAATATGCGTGTAGCAGAAGATGCTTCCATAAAACGGTTTATCATGAATGAAGCTGTGACACATCCGCAAATTACAGGAAAAAAATAAATAAGCCCTATCTGTTTCCGGATAATCTTTTTCAGGTCATTTTCCTTTAGCCCAAGATACATCGCTCTTTTGTAGCTCTCAGTATCCTGCATTATCGTTCCTGCAATTTTCAGTCCCATTATCATAATTGCTGACACAAAAGAAATAATGGCAATAAAGAAAATCAGGATCAGATAAACTGCGCCTGCCTCCATCTGGACATCAAGCTCCGTCTGTTTTGCATAAGGATAAAATTCCCACCAGCGGGCAGCAAACAGTTCGTTTCCATCATAAGGGATATATATATCTTCATAATTCTCCATTTTATCTTTAATAACTTGATCTTGCCAGCTAACAAATATCTCCCCATTGTTTATTGCTACAATCTCCGCCAGAAGTCTCTTTTGAAACTCACTGCTGTTTTCAGTATTACTGCCATGAAACAGATAATAGGTCATTTTATAGGAGGAATCCAAAGTATCACTTATCCTGTAAAAAGTATTATCACTGACGACTGCAAAGGAATTTATCTTTGCAGTTTCATTCAGTACACTTTCCTTTGATACCAGCTCAATTCTTTGCAACGTAAAGTCTTCTTTTATACATGGATTGTAAAACAGTCCTCTATCCTCCGAGCAGGTTTGAAACATAGAAT